>CACIRX010000001.1 GCA_902589175.1 uncultured Pelagibacteraceae bacterium
ATAAAAGATTTTCTTTTTATATTTGCTTCTATCACAGCGGAAATTATACTATTTGGAATATCTCTATAGTTTTCAAGTAACTGTTTGGTATCTTTTGGCAAACAATAACCACCATAACCAAAAGAAGGATTGTTATAAAAATTTCC
Organism: uncultured Pelagibacteraceae bacterium; assembly: GCA_902589175.1. GTDB lineage: Bacteria > Pseudomonadota > Alphaproteobacteria > Pelagibacterales > AG-422-B15 > CACNXQ01. The sequence continues at coordinate 147 of CACIRX010000001.1, forward strand.
AATTCTTGGGTCCAAACAAATACCTTCAATAATTTTCTTTGTATTTAGCTTGTTAACTTCACTAAAAGTATCAAGCTCATTAAAAAAAGAAACTCTAAGAGCTAAATAGGTGTTTGAAAATAGTTTAACAGACTCTGCTTCAAACGATGACATTGAAATAATTTGAATGTCTTTTTTAACTGAACATTGATTTAGTATTTCTCCGAACTGTCTAGCTTTAGGGCTGTTATCTCCAACAATAATTCTTGATGGAAATAAATTATCATAAAGGGCCTTTGTTTCCCTTAAAAATTCAGGTGAAAAAAAAATATTATTTATTTTAAGTTTCTGCTTAATGTTTTCTGTAAATCCAAATGGTACCGTAGATTTTATTACAATATTTGTATTTCTTTCAATAGATATTACATCGTTAATAACACTTTCTACAATTTCAGTATTAAACTTATTTGTTTTTTGATCGTAATCGGTAGGTACGGCAATAATTACAAATTCCGAGTCTTTAAAACACTCAATATTATTTCTAGTTGCAATTAGATTGAGTTTTTTTGTTTTTAAAAAATCATTTTCATCCTTGTCATTGTAGGGAGATATTCGTTTATTGAGCTTATCTATCTTTTTTTCATCTAAATCAAGAGCAACAACTTCGTGTTCTTGAGATAAAACTAAAGATAATGATAAGCCAACATAGCCTAGTCCTACAATACCAATTTTCATCTTGATCTACTTCCTAATTAATATCGGTTCGAATTGTATCTATGCAACAATGATATTTTTAATTAACTAATTTAAATATAAATTAATAAATATCTATAATTAATGTATACTACATATTATTATTTTTTTATAATATATATGAAAAACAATAAATTAAGATATGCGGATAAAACAAAGGTATATATTAGAGGCGAGTTAATACATGGAAATAATTGCTACATCGATGTAAATACAATCTGCGAGGGTAAAGTAATTATAGATGATGATGTACAAATAGGACCGAATTGTTTTCTTAAAGATGTAAGGATAGGAAAAAATACAACAATAAAAGCCTTTTCACAAATTATAAATAGTAGTTTGGGTAAATCGTGTGAAATAGGTCCTTTTGCAAATATAAGGCCTCAAAATCAAATAAATGATAACGTTATAATTGGCAACTACGTTGAATTAAAAAACTCAGTTATCGGATCAAACAGTAGAATTAGTCATATGAGTTTTATTGGTGACGCTGAGATCAAAGAAAATGTAAATATTGGAGCAGGGACAATAACATGTAATCATAATAGAGATAAACATGTAAAAACTTTTATTGATGAATACGCTTATGTAGGAGCAGGATGTATGTTGATTGCGCCAATAAAAATAGGAAAAAATGTTGTAATAGGAGCTGGCTCAGCTATATCTCAAGATATAGATGCTAATAAAATTGCAGTTAGCAGGTCAAAACTAAAAATATATAATTTAAAATAAATTCAAAATGTGGAAAGTAAGAAAATCTAAAATTCATGGTTCAGGTGTTTTTGCTACAGAGGATATAAAAAGTAATACCAAAATAATTGAATATATCGGTGAAAAAATTACAAAGAAGGAGGGTGATAGAAGGTCTGAAATAAGAATAAAAAAATATTTAAATTCCAAAACTAATGGTTCAGTCTATATTTTTGAATTAAATAAAAAATATGATATTGATGGTTCATTCTTGTATAATAAAGCTAGATATATTAATCATTCTTGTAGTCCAAACTGTGAGGTAAATATTATCAGGGGTAAAATTTGGATAAGCTCAATTAAAAAGATTAGTGAAGGAGAGGAGCTTTCTTATGATTATGGTTACGAATTTGATAAAGATGATTACAAGGATCACAAATGCAAATGTGGTTCAAAGAAATGCATAGGATTTATTATTTCTTCAGACGATCGTTACAAATACAGAAGATATAGAAAAAAAATAAATGATAATAAAAGAAAAAATAATTGAAATATCTGAAAATTTTAGAAATTTAGCAGATTATTGTGTTGGTGATATCGAAAAGGCGACTGAAATAATGATTTCTTCACTACGTAGTGGGGGTAAAATAATGTTTTGTGGAAATGGTGGATCAGCTGCTGATTCTCAACATCTTGCTGCCGAGCTCACTGGAAGATATTTGAAAAATCGAGGACCCTTAGCAGCACTTGCACTAACAACAGATACATCGGCAATTACCGCTATAGGTAATGATTACTCTTTTGATGAAATATTTGCACGTCAAGTAAATGCATTGGGAGATATAAATGATACTTTGTACGCGATTTCAACTAGTGGAAAAAGCGTGAATGTCATTCGTGCCATTCAGGCTGCGAATGACAAAAATTTAAAAGTAATAGGAGTAACAGGTAACTCCTCAGCAGAAATGCAAAAATTATGTGATCTTACAATTAAAGTTCCTGCAAGAAGACCTGACAGAATTCAAGAAATGCATATCGCAATAGGTCAGATAATATGTGAACAAATTGAAAACGAGTTTTTCAATAAATAAAAATTTTTTTTTAATAATTGAATGTAAATATCAAGTTAGGGAAATTTTAGACCTTTTTTTTTATTTATTTCAATTTGCCGTTGTCGAGATAAAGACTTATTTTTTTGTAATAAAGTTCTTTCTTTAAAACAATACGGACAATTAACCCCCTTCTTGTATAGTTTTGATTTTGTATCACTTGGTTTAATCGGTCTTCTACATCCATAGCATTGCAAATATTTTCCTTTTAATAATTTTTTATTAACTGTTACTCTTCCATCAAAAACAAAGCACTCCCCATTCCAAAGTGAGACCATATTTTTTTTATTGTGATAATCTAGATATTTTATTATTCCACCATCTAATTGAACTACGTTATTATATCCCTGCATTTTCATAAATGCAGAAGCTTTTTCACATCTTATCCCACCAGTACAATACATAGCAATTCTATCTTTTTTGTTAATTTTCATTTTTTTAATTGAATCAGGGAATTCACGAAAACTATTTGTTTTTGGTGATAAAGAATTAGCAAAACGACCAATACAAATTTCAAAATTGTTGCGTACGTCTATAATTTTTGTTTTTTTATCTGATATTATCTTGTTCCAGTCCTTAGGGCTAATTAAATTTCCCTTGAGTTTATTAACATCGATTTTTCCTTTACCAAGAGATACAATTTCTTTTTTCAATCTAACTTTCATTCTATTAAAAGGAAAAAAATTAGTCTTATTTACTTTTATATCTAGTATTCTAATATTAAGTTTTGATTTTATGAATTTGATTATTATGTTTAAATCTTTTTGATCACCAGATAATGAACCGTTAATTCCTTCAGATGCTAATAGAATTGTTCCCTTGACCGCGTACTTTTTTAAAAAAATATCAAACTCTTTTTTAATATTTTTAATATTTCCTAAATCTTTAAATCTATAAAAAGTATAAACAAAGATATTTTCTAATTGTCCCTTCATCGAAAGCTTATCTTTTAAATTTTAAATTATATGTGAGTGTTTTAAGATATTTTGTTAATTCTTGCCGATCTTCAATATGAGATATATCGTTATATTTAATTAAATCTCCTGAGTATATATTTATCTCTTTTCCTATTTTTTTTCTTGTTTCATGTATGTAAGTTGAATATTTCAAAGTTTGATTTTTCAATTTTGAAGCAAAGATATGGAAAAGTAATCCATTTTTACCATCAAAATAGATTGGTAAAACATCTGTTTTTGTTTGATGAATTAATTTAGCAGGAAAATTTTTCCATTCATCATCTTTTGCTTCTGATTTTAGACTTTTAGCTGTTGAAACACTTCCTGATGGAAATATAATCAGAGCACCTTTTCTAACTAGATGATTTTTTGCTTTTTTAGCTGTTTCTATATTCATTTTTAAATTCTTTTTTTTATCAGCGCTGAAATCAACAGGAAGTATAAACTTATTGAGTTGCGGTAAAAACTTAAGTGTTTCGTGTGTCATGATTTTAAAATCATTTCTTTCTTTTGATATTAGTGAACACAATATAAGTCCGTCTATTATTCCAAATGGATGATTTGCAATAATCATGAGTGGTCCAGATCTTGGTATTTTCAAGGGAGTTAAAGATTTATTCACAACTTTAATTTTAAGAAGTTGAATAATATCATTCCAAAAATTTATTGGTTCACTAGATTTTAGAGAGTAGTTTTTGTAAATATTCTCAAGTTTTCTTTTGCCTGTTAAGTTCTCAATCAATTTGATAATTAATCTCTGAGCAATGTTGTGCTCAGCTTTAGAAGCATAAGAAAAATCTATTTTACTCATTTTATTAGTATTCTACTGGGATTGGATCTAAGCTTCTCCAAAAATACCAAGTTGCAACTGATCTGTAAGGAATCCATTTTTTTGACATTTTTAAGGCTTGCTCTCTATCAATAGGATAGTCAATGTCATAGCATTTGCTAATCCCTTTTATTAGTCCTAAATCATCTACTGGAAAAATATCAGGTCTACAAAGATTGAAAATTAAAAACATTTCTGCTGTCCATCTCCCTATGCCTTTAACTTTAATGAGCTCATTTATTATAGCTTCATCACTATAATTATTCCATTTCTTAGTATTTATTTCTTTGTTTATAAAACTTTTAGAGAGCGATTTTAAGTAAGTAATTTTCTGCCGCGAAAGACCACAGGATTTAAGTGACATATGATGCAATTTAATTGTATTCTCAGGGTTAACCTTCTTTATTTTTTTTTCAAATCTATTCCAAACTGCTTGAGCCGCCATAACAGAGATCTGTTGTCCTACTATAGAACGAGCTAATGTATAAAAAGGATCTGATTTTGAATAGAGAAAATCATACTTATAATTATTAATAATTTTTCCAAGCTTTCTATCTTTTTTAATAAGATGTTTTTTTGCTTTTTCCCAAAAAACAGGTTTTTCCATATTGGTTCAATAAAATTAGTATTGACATATATAATGTAAATTGTTTTTATGCCATTCTTAATTAATTAATGGAGTAATATTATGGCAGATGTAGCTACTTTATTGACTGAATTTCAAAAAGGTATTGAAGGTAAAGATACTGGACTAGGAGCAACTGTAAAATTTGATTTTGAAGGAGCTGGATGCATATTTCTTGATGGCAAATCTAGCCCTAACACTGTTTCTGATGAAGATAAAGATGCAGATTGTACTTTATCAATGTCACTTGAAACTTTTGAACAAATGAGATCAGGTGAAGTCGATGGAACTTCTGCATTTATGCAAGGAAAACTTAAAGTATCAGGCGATATGTCTATTGCAATGAAATTACAATCTGTAATGGACGCACTTGCATAAAATATAAAAGTAAAACAATAAAGGCCCATCTAGTTATAGATGGGTTTTTTTTAATTTAAAATTTTACTACAAATCTTGAATAATTCTTTGTTATTACAGGCAATAATTTTTCCGCCCGTGAAAATACTCTCATTATTCCAAGTTTTCAATATTCCTCCAGCATTTATAATTATTGGTTCCAATGCTCGAATATCCCAGGGGTTAAGTCCACTTTCAACGACAATATCTACATGTCCATCTGCTAGCAAACAATAACTGTAACAATCACCACCAAGTCTAATTGACCTAACACGTTTGCCAAGTTTTTCAAAAGATTTCTGATCATTTTTATTCGCAAATAGATAGGGAGATGTTGTATTTAAAATTGATTTAGAAATTTTTTTATTTTTACTAACTTTTAGTTTGGTTTTTTTTCCATTAACGATTTTATATGCATTATTCTTATACCCTACGTATCTTTCATTTAAGGCAGGAATGTCTGCGACACCCAATATAATATTTCCCCTTTTTGAAAGAGAAATAAGTGTGCCCCATAGCGGAACACCTTGTATAAATGATTTAGTACCATCTATGGGGTCAATGCACCACTCGTATGGGTTATGCTTAATAAGACTTTCTTCCTCACCTAAAACAGAGTGTTCAGGGTAATTTTTAACTATTAATTCATTTAGTCTTAGTTGAATTTTAGTATCAGCGATTGTAACAGGATCAAATTCATTTTTTGATTTATTTATTACATCAATTTTTTTCTTGAAATACTTGAGAGAAATTTTCCTTGCTTCATCAGCAAGCATGTTTGTAAATTTTAAAAATTTATATATTTCATTGTTCATTTTCGACTAATAATTATCTGTTGTTTTTGTAATTATCATTTTGTATCATAATTTTGATGATTAAAAGAAATATCCTTACATTTTTTTTTCTAATTCAGCCAATATTTTTATTTGCTGAAACAAAATTTTACAATATTGAGATAGGTGATAGACAACCAATTAAGACTCCAATCAGTCAATTTGATGAAAATTCAAATTCTTACCCAGATCCATTTATAGAGGATCAAATTATCTTCACGATAGATAAATCTAATTATCGAGATTACGCAAATGAATTGCTGACACCGGGTCAGGTTGAGATGTTTGAAATTTACCCTGACTCCTATAAAATGCATGTATACCCGTCAAGAAGATCATGTGCAGTGCCTCCTGAGGTATTGGAATTAACAAAGGGAAATGCAATTCTTACAGATGAGGGTGAAGGATTAGAGGGAATTGTTGGCAGTATTCCATTTCCAGAACCACAAGAAGCATTGCACCATGTTTGGAATCATATTCTAAGATACAGAGGAGTGAATATTTATGGGTCATCACCTTTCTTTATAGTTAATCCTGACAGTACTAGAACTTATGGAGCAGGAGAGGCAATAGCAATTAATTACTGGAACCCATTTATTAGAAATGATAAAGGCTTACAAGGGATGCTAATGTCAAAGGTAACTCACCCTCCAAGATTAGCAGACGCTTCTTTATTAGTAATAGAATCCCTTAATGCATTTAAAACTCCGAGAAGAGCTTGGGTTTATAATCCAGGAACTCGGAGAGTTAGAAGAGCTCCTGATATAGCTTATGATTATAAGCCATCCGCAAATCAAGGACTAACAACAACAGATCAATTTGATGGTTTCAACGGTGCAAAAGATCGATATGAATGGTCATTTATAGGAACTAAACAAAAACTTATGCCTTATAATGCTTATAAATTTCATGAGACTAACATCGAGGAAGTACTTACACCCTATCATGTGAATCAGGATTATTTGAGATATGAATTGGTGAATGTAAATGTAGTTAAAGCTGATCTCAAAAACGATAAAAGGCACATTATACCTCATAGAATAATGTATTTTGACGCAGACAGTCATAATATGATTGTAGAAGAGACTTATGATGCAAAAAAAGAAATTATGACTTATAGAGAATTCCCTCTTATAAATTTTTATGATCAGCCTATGTGCCTTTCAATTCATTCAGCCACTTATGACTTTGCTACAAGACGATATCAATTAACTAACGTGCGATCTAGGGACATTCCAAAAATTAAATGGAGACTGGAAGAACCTCATGATGAAAAAATGTTTACTCCAGAAGGCCTAAAAAGATTTGCTCGTTAGATTATATATATTTATGTAATATCAAAAACATAATATTATAAAGGGCACGTAGCTCAGTGGTAGAGCATCACGTTGACATCGTGGGGGTTGTTGGTTCGATCCCAACCGTGCCCACCAAAAGATAATTTATTTGTTGTTATTTCTTATCTTTTTATATAAAAGAGCGCTAGATATGAAAAAACCAAATAAAATAAGAGAGTCAAGGCTAAATAAGTTAAGAGCTAGAAAAAACAACATTCGTAAAGAAAAAGTTAGACTCAAAAAAATCGAAGAAGCAAATGCGCCTCAACCGGAGCCTCAGCAATGAAAGTGAGAAGCTCTTTAAAAAATCTTAAAACAAGAGACCGTAATAACAAACTAATCAAAAGAAAAGGTCGTTTGTATGTGATCAATAAAAGAAACCCAAGAATGAAGGCCCGTCAGGGCTAATAATATTTGTCTGCAAAGCAAAAAAAGAGAATTCTATTTATTGCAGATCATGCTTCTAATTATATACCGAGTTCTCTTAAAGATTTAGGTCTAAAGAAAAATTTATTAAATTCACATATTGCATATGATTTAGGAGTAAAGGAATTATGTATTAACTTAGCTAATATTCTTAAATCTAAATATATTATAGGTGAATACTCAAGACTAATTATTGATTTAAATAGAGACAAGTCAGATCCCACATTGATTCCAGAAATTGTTGACAGAACAGTTATTAAAAAAAATATTATTTTAAATGAAAATGATAAAAAAAAAAGAATCTCAAATATTTATAATAGATATCACCAAAAAATTAAAACAACTATAAAACACGATAATATAACAATATTAATTTCTCTTCACTCATTTAACCCAATCTTTAAAAATAAAAAGAGAAATATTCATTTTGGTATATTATCAAATCAAGATAGAAGATTAAGTGATTATATTATTACGGAAATGAAGCAAAGAAAATTGAAAATTGGAGATAATGAGCCTTATAAGGGAAACTTGATTGGTGATACAATGCATAAACATGGTCTCAAAAATAATTTACACCATACTTTAATTGAAATCAGAAACGATTTACTTTCTTCTCCAACTAAGATACAGAAGGTTTCAAAACTTTTAAAAGAAGTAATTAGTAATTCAATTTATAGGATTTAAAAACAAAATGACTCAAGTTGCACCAAAGTGGTTCGAAAAAGCAATAGCCAACAAGCCCGACGTACTATCTGTGAAAATAAAAGGCACAAAAATTGTCTATAATGCTTGGGGTGATAAATCAAAACCAGGATTAATTTTCATCCATGGCGGTATGGCGCATGCAGAGTGGTGGAGTTTTATAGCCCCTTACTTTTCTAAGACACATAGAGTTATAGCTATGAATCTGGGAGGAATGGGTGATAGTGGATGGAAGAAAAAATATTCAGTTGAGTCATGGGGAGCAGAAATTGTTGGTGTTTGTAAAAAAGAGAAATTAAAAAAACCTATTTTTATTGGACATAGTCTTGGAGGTATGTGTGGTGTTTATGCAGCTTCATTAATGAAGAAAAAATTATATGGTTTAGTCATTGTTGATACAGCTATAATGCCTCCAACCGATAATCCTCCTAAATTTGATTTAAAGGTCAGAGCAAATAACATTTATAAAAAAATGACAGATATTATTGACCGTTTTAGATTAGTACCATCTCAGAGCGAGGCGCTTGAATATGCAATGAATTTTATAGCTGAAAAATCTATAAAAAAAGTCAGAGGTGGATGGACATGGAAATTTGATCCAAGTTACATGAATATTTTTACAAGTGAAAATTTTGCTGAAAGGCAAGCTGTTTTACGAAAAACCCTCAAAGGCCTTAAATGTAGAGTAGCCGTATTTAGGGGTGAGAAATCATCTATCTTTCCCGGGTTTAGTGCAAAATATATGAATGAACTAATGGATAAAAAATCGCCAATTATCAATATTCCAGAAGCTCATCATCATATTATGGTGGATCAGCCTTTAGCGCTTGTTTCAGCTTTAAGATCTTTGATTATAGATTGGGATCATTCAAAACCATCTAAAGCACTGTAAACTATATATAAATCAACCATCTTTAATCAAATATTAACTAAAAAAAACACTGTTAAATTCGATATTTAGAAATATATTACCTTCTTATCATGGATATATCGGAACAGAAAAAAACTTATAGTTTCTTCGGCAAGCTCATCTTATGGGGTTCTGTTGCTGTTGTTGTTGTATTGGTTTTGATGGCAATTTTTTTAATCTAACTATATTACTTATGCGCGCTTACATTTTAAAAGAAAGTGACTCGGAATTACGCGTATCGGCTTCACCAGAAAGTGTAAAAAAAATGGTTGGATTAGGCATTTCTGTAAATATACAAACAACCGCTGGTCAAAATTCAAACTTTTCTGACGAAAGTTACATAGCAAATGGGGCTGAAATATTTAATAATACCTCCGAAATTTCAAATGCAGACATCATTATAAAAGTTAATAAGCCAACTGATAATGAAATTTCATTAATGAAAGAAGGCTCTTTATTCATTGGATCTCTTGATCCATATAACAGTAAGGAGACACTAAATAAACTAAAGGATAAAGGCATAACATCGTTTGCAATGGAATTAATGCCAAGAATAACAAGAGCTCAATCAATGGATATACTATCTTCCCAATCTAACTTAGCTGGATACAAGGCTGTTATAGATGCAACCTATCTTTTTAACAAAGCGATGCCAATGATGATGACTGCCGCCGGTACAATTGCGCCTGCAAAAGTTATGGTATTTGGTGCTGGCGTTGCAGGTTTACAAGCTATTGCTACTGCAAAGCGACTTGGAGCAATCGTTTCTGCAACTGACGTAAGAATGGCAGCAAAAGAACAAGTCGAGAGTTTGGGAGGTAAATTTGTTATGGTTGAAGATGATGAGTCTCAGGATGCAGAAACATCTGGTGGTTATGCAAAAGAAATGAGTGATGAATTTAAAGCTAAACAGGCAAAGCTTATTTCAGATACCTTAGCAACTCAAGACATTGCAATATGCACAGCACTTATTCCTGGTAAGAAAGCTCCAACACTTATTTCAGAGGAACAAGTTAGAACAATGAAACCTGGTTCAATAATAATTGACCTGGCGGCTGAGAGTGGTGGAAATTGTGAGTGCTCTGTAGCTGGCGAAACTATAGAGGTTGGAGGCGTGCACGTAGTTGGTTCAAAAGATATAACTTCAACAATTTCTGAGGATGCTTCTGCGCTATTTTCAAAAAATATACTTAATTTTTTAACATTATTAATCGACAGCGAGTCCAATTCTATAAATATTGATTGGGATGATGAGATTATTCAAGGAATACTTGTTACAAAAAATAATGAAATCGTTCATAAGGAGCTCAGCTAATGGAAGTAATTGATCCAAATATATTTAGACTTACTATTTTTGTGTTATCAATTTTTGTGGGTTACTATGTAGTTTGGAGTGTGACACCTGCCTTACATACTCCTTTAATGGCTGTTACCAATGCGATTTCGTCAGTAATCATTGTTGGCGGCTTATTTGCTCTAGTCTCAAGTACTGATCAAACATTTCTGGGAATTTTGTCTAAGAGTTTTGGATTTATAGCGGTCTTGCTAGCTGCGGTAAATATATTTGGTGGATTTTTAGTAACACAAAGAATGTTAGCAATGTATAAAAAGAAACCAAAAAACCAGGATAAAAAATAATGCATAATCTTGTAGCCGTTGCTTACGTTATATCAGGAATATTCTTTATCATTGCTTTAAGAGGCCTATCTTCACCAGAAAGTTCTCGAAGAGGTAATATCTTTGGCATGCTTGGTATGTTAATTGCTGTGCTTGCCACATTATTCTCTGTTAATTTTTTTACATCCAATATTCAAACTATAGGTTTAGTACTAATTGCAATAGTTATTGGTGGATTAATTGGATCAGTGATTGCTAGAAAAATTGCAATGACTGCAATGCCGCAACTCGTTGCCGCTTTTCATAGCTTGGTAGGACTTGCAGCAGTATTCGTTGCATTAGCCGCGTTTTATGCACCCGAGGCTTTTAACATTGGGACTGTTGGAAAAATTAAAACTTTAAGTTTAGTAGAAATGTCTCTTGGTGCTGTGATTGGTGCTATTACTTTTTCTGGCTCAGTAATTGCATTTGGTAAATTGCAAGGCATTATGTCAGGCTCACCAATTGTATTTAAGGGTCAACACCTTGTAAATTTGTTAATTGGTTTGATTATAATCGCAGGTATTGTTTATTTTTGTTTTAATCAGGATCAAAATGTTTATTTGGCAATTATCACGCTCTCATTTCTGATTGGATTTTTAATTATTATTCCTATTGGTGGGGCTGATATGCCTGTTGTTGTATCAATGTTAAACTCTTATTCAGGATGGGCTGCAGCTGGAATTGGTTTTACTCTTGGAAATACTGCACTGATCATCACTGGTGCTTTAGTTGGATCATCTGGAGCAATTTTATCTTATATAATGTGTGCTGCTATGAACAGATCATTCATCAGTGTTATTCTAGGTGGATTTGGAGCAGAAGATGCTGCGGTTTCTAAAGATGTGGAACAAAGACCTGTAAAAGAAGGTAGCGCTGATGATGCTGCATTTATTATGAAAAATGCAGGCTCAGTTATTATTGTTCCTGGATATGGAATGGCGGTAGCACAAGCTCAGCATGCACTTAAAGAAATGACAGATGCGCTAAAATCAAATGGTGTAAAGGTTACATTTGCAATTCACCCTGTTGCGGGAAGAATGCCAGGACACATGAATGTATTGTTGGCTGAAGCAAATGTTCCCTATGATGAGGTTTTTGAACTTGAGGATATTAATTCTGAATTCTCTCAAGCTGATGTTGCTTTTGTTATTGGAGCGAATGATGTAACGAATCCTATAGCAAAAACAGATCCTGCATCACCAATTTATGGAATGCCTATTCTTGATGTAGAAAAAGCCAGTACAGTTCTGTTTGTCAAAAGAGGACGAGGTCTCGGCTATGCAGGTATTGATAATGAATTATTCTATCGTGACAATACTATGATGCTATTTTCGGATGCAAAAAAAATGGTTGAAGGTATTGTCAAAGCTTTATAAAAATTTAGCTATAAATCTTTCTTCTAGCCATTTTACGAGAGCGACGAATGTTTTCAGCCTTCTCTCTTAATTTTTTTTGACTAGGTTTTTCAAAGTAAGTTCTCATCTTCATTTCTTTAAAAATGCCTTCTCTTTGCATCTTTTTTTTGAGAATACGAAGGGCTCCCTCCACATTATTATCTTTTACACTTACTTCGACTATTGTTCTGCCCTCCTTAAGAGCAAGTTAAAATTTGAAGGTTTTTAGCACTTGGATACACGCTTGTCCACATAAAAGAAAAAGATTTAATCTATATTACAAAATTAATATGGCCCATTTTACGGCCTTGTTTAATTGTTTTTTTACCATAGTCGTATGCCTTCTTCTTTTTATAAACCTTATAACTTTTCAATTTACTTATTTGTTTGGTTCTTTTGATCTCATTGCCAATAAGATTTCTCATAAGACCTTTTTTAATAATTTTTGGGGTTTTAATTTTATCTTTTGTGATTGCTTTAATATGCAACTCGAATTGACTCATATTCGCATTATCAAGTGTTATATGGCCTGAATTGTGAACTCTTGGTGCAATTTCGTTTACATAGATATTATTTTTATCGTCTAAAAAGAATTCTATTGTGAGTAAGCCAATGTAATTAAGCTTATTTAAAATCTTTTTTGATATTATTGTTAGCTGTTTATTTATTTTTTCATCTATTTGTGATGGAGATATTGTTTCAAACAAAATATGGTTTTTGTGAGTATTCTCAAATGGTGGATAAAAATATATATTTTTTTTTATGTTTCTTGAGCAAATGACAGATAGTTCTCTATCAAACTTTATTACCTTCTCAATTACGCAAGATTGATAATCAAGCTTTTTCCATTTATTTTTTAAGTCAGAAAAATTTTTTACTTTGTATTGCCCTTTTCCGTCATAACCAAATCTGCAAGTTTTTAATATAACTGGAAAATTTATTTTATCTTTAAACTTATTTAAATTTGTTTTCTTATTAATAAAAAAAAGTCCGGCATGTTTAATTTTATTCTTTGAAAAAAATAATTTTTCTTTTTTTCTATCTTGGCTTATTTCTAAAGCCGAAATCGGTGGGTATATTTTTATTTGTTTATTGATTTGTTTTAATGTTTTTATAGCAACATTCTCAAATTCATAAGTTAGCAAATCAACATTTTTTCTAAATTCATTTAACTTCTTATGATCATTGAAAGAACCATAAATAATTTTATTAGCATATTTTTTTGCAGGGGCATCATCTGTATCAGAATAGATGTGTGTAATAAGCCCATTTTTTTGACAAGCTTGAGCTAAAAACATGCCAAGTTGACCCCCACCGATTATGCCTACAGTGGAAACTTCAGCTTTCATTATTTAGGTATATTTTTTACTGACTTAGTTTGCTTTGATCTCCATGAAGCGTATTTCTTTTTCAGTTTTGTGTTATTGCTGCTTAAAATTGATACTGCAAGTAATGCTGCATTTTTTGCTCCAGCTTCTCCAACAGCAAGTGTTCCAACTGGAACGCCTGCTGGCATTTGAGCGATCGATAGCAAACTATCTAAGCCTTTTAGTTTTTTTGACTCAATTGGAACACCTAGTACAGGAATATTTGAAATAGAGGCTGTCATTCCAGGCAAATGAGCTGCTCCACCAGCGCCTGCAATTATTATTTCTATCCCTCTTTGTTCTGCTCTTTCAGCATATTCAAACATTCTTTTAGGCGTTCTATGGGCAGAAATAATTTTTACTTCGTGTTTTATATTAAATAATTTTAAAATTTTTGAAGCATGTTTCATTGTAGACCAATCAGATTGGCTGCCCATAATGATGCTTACCAGTGAAGGATTTTTCATTTTAATATTTATTATCCATCGACAGCAGAAGTTTCTGACTCATTTATGTCTGAAACTTTTTCATCTGCTTCTTGCAGTCTCAATCTCTCTTCTTTTTCTTTTTTCTTTTGAGCTCTTTTCATTGATCTTTCAGCTTTAGCTAAAGCCTCATCTAATTCAACTTGCCTACAAATTCCAAGACCAATTGGATCTTGTGGACGGATATTTGCCATGTTCCAATGAGTTCTTTTTCTAATAGCATCAATTGTATTTTTTGTACTGCCAACTAGTCTTGCAACCTGTGAATCCTTTAGTTCGGGGTGATTTCTTATCAACCAATAAACTGCGTCTGGCCTATCCTGTCTTTTTGAAAGAGGAGTATATTTTTTTTTCTTTTTTGATTGCTCAGTCTTTTCAGAGATTTCATTTTCAATAATCTTCAGTGACTCATCTTCATTATCTGCACATCTATCTATTTCATCTTTTGTTAATTGACCACTGGTTATAGGATTTAATCCCTTAATTCCCACACCGACTTCACCATCTGCTATACCTTTAATTTCTAATTCATGCATTCCACAGAAATCACCTATCTGCCTGAATGACAAAGAGGTATTATCAACAAGCCATATTGCAGTGGCTTTTGGCATTAATGGTAATTTTGCTGTTTTCATAATAATTATAGAGTGCTTCTTATAAGTTAATTTTATAGTTTTTCAAAGGATATCCTAAAATTTAAGCAGCAATTTGCCAATATTCTTATTATTTTCCATGTATTGATGTGCTTTTTGAACATTCTCATAATCAAATTTTTGGTCAATATGCAATTTAATATTGCCATTTTCAATTAATGGCCAAATATGTTTCTTAAGATTATCGGCAATGAGTTTCTTTTCATCATTACTTCTTATTCTTAACGTTGAGCCAGAAACTGTTAATCGCTTCAACATAATTGGCAGTAAGTTTACTTCTACCTTAGATCCCTTTAGGTATGCAATATTTAGAAGCCTTCCAAGTCTATTTAGGACATTAATATTTTTTTGAAAATAATCCCCACCTACCATGTCTAGTATTACATCAACTCCTTTATATTCATTTTTAATTATGCTTTCAAAATCCTCAAGATTGTAATTAATTACTCTATCTAAACCCAAATCCTTCAAATATTTATATTTTTCGTCTGATCCTACGGTTGCTATGCATTTAATTTGCATGGCTAATGCAATAGAAATAGCAGTCAAACCTATACCACTAGCACCACCATGAATTAATAATGTCTCACCTTGTTTTAGCTTTGCTTGATCAAATAGATTTGTCCAAACTGTAAAAAATGTTTCGGGAATTGTGCAAGCGTCAATAATTGAAATACCTTTAGGTATAGGAAGAATTGTTGATGTATGACATTTTACAAATTCTGCGTAACCTCCGCCAGGGACAAGTGCACAGACTTTTGTGTTGAGCAAATTTTTATTTACATTTTCACCAACATCAACAATTTCCCCTGAAACTTCTAAGCCCAAAATTTCTGATGCACCGGGCGGTGGTGGGTATCCACCAGATCGTTGAAGAATGTCTGGTCGATTTATACCTGCTGCGTGAACTTGAATCAAAACTTCATGTTTTTCTATTTGAGGTATCTCAACATCATTAGTTACTCCTAAAACCTCTGGTCCACCAAATTCTTTGTATACTATTGCTTTCATTTTAATCTTAGGAGCCACCATTCAAAGTGACTCCTAATTCTTTTTAGTTAATTTTTGAATTAATTTCAATTTTTCTAGGTTTTTGATGTTCTGGTATTTCTCTTTCAAGAAAAATGTGAAGTAACCCATTTTCGTAATTTGCATCAGTAACTTTTATGGTATCAGCTAATCTAAATTTTCTTTCAAAATTTCTACCTGCTATGCCTCTGTGCAAAAATTCGATTTCCTTATTGGAGTCATTAGTTGATCCCTTAATAACCAACTCATTTTCCTGTACAGATATATCTAAATCTGATTTTGAAAAACCAGCTACAGCTACTGTTATAGTGTAATTATTGCCTGATTTAACAATATTATATGGTGGATAAGTTCCACTGGACTCATTTAAATTAAAGACCGAGTCAAAAATATTATCAAATGCATCGAAACCTACACTAGAGCGTAGTAATGGTGATAAGTCAAATGTAGTCATAATTTAATCCTCCTTAAGCGATTAAAAATTTGCTTACTCTTTAAGAGCTAAGCTATGTTTGCTGACGCAGAATGCCATCAGCACCTTATATGTTGTGACTAATGATAAATTTTCAATACTAGAAATTTGAATTATGTCTTGAGGTTACTGAACCTTTTTTTGAAACGACTAACTTGGCCTTTATCCTGAATTTTTTGCTGCCCACCAGTCCAAGCTGGGTGGGAAAGGGGATCAATATCAAGAGACATTGTGTCACCTTCTTTTCCCCATGTAGACATAGTCTCAAATTTTGTGCCGTCTGTCATCACGACTGTAATTTTATGGTAATCAGGATGTTTATCTTTTTTCATATATGTTCTATTTTTTGTGAGTAGATATCCTATATAATATTATTGATCAACAGTTAATTGTTAAATTTTATGAATATAATTTCAATAATGATGAGACGGCTTAATATTCATAGTTTCTCTCAATTTATCGTAATCATGATTATTTTTGCTATTACAGGGTCATTGTCGCTATATATCACTGTCGAATTATTTCAATTTATTGGTCTACAGGAAGAGAATTTAAATCCAATAATTTTTTGGCCGCTTAGAATAATATTGCTTTTTGTAATCTATCAAATATTACTGCTACTTGTTGCATTGCCATTCGGACAATTTCAATATTTTTGGTCATTTGAAAAAAAATTTTTAAGTAGATTTGGACTTAAATTATAATTCAATTATTTTTTTAAGCTTTTCATGTATTCTAAAATTAGATGCTAATATTCTTCCACTTTTGAGATAGTCCTCTTTTCCATCAAAATCAGTTACTTTTCCTCCGGCCTCTTTTACAATTAATGAGCCAGCTGCAATATCAACCAATTTTAAATTTTTTTCCCAATATCCGTCAAATTTTCCTGCGGCCACATAAGCTAAGTCGAGTGACGCTGCGCCAAATCTTCTAATGCCGCATACTTTTTCCATAACTTGCTTTAACCCAGGAACATATTCTTCATGACCTTTCATACCTTTATGAGGAATGCCTGTGCCAATCATACAGTCTTCAAGGTTCTCTTTTGAGGATACTCTGAGTCTCAGATTATTACAGTAGGCGCCTCTTCCTTTAACTGCCCAAAAGAATTCATCAGTAAGCGGTTGATATACACCTCCAACTATTACCTCGTTATTCTTTTCAAGTGCGATTGATATAGCAAAGTGTGGAATACTAAAAACAAAGTTGCTTGTGCCATCAAGGGGATCAATAATCCATCTAATATTTTCATCAGAATTTTTTATAACACCTGTTTCTTCGGCAATAATATTTATTTTAGGATATGAATAAGTTAGTTCTTTAATCAACATTTTTTCAGCTTTTGTATCTGCTAATGATACAAAATCAGAGACGCCCTTTAGAGACACTTGAAGTTTTTCAACTTCTCCAAAATCCCGAATAAGGCTTTTACTAGTTTTTCTACAGGCTAAAAAAATCGCATTGATATAAGGGTCTGAGTAGCTCATTAGTCAACTCTTTTTGAATATGATAGGTCCTCTGTATTAATTTCTATCTTTTCACCCTGTTCTATAAAAGGTGGAACCATTACTCTAATACCATTTTCAAGAATGGCAGGCTTGTTAGATGAAGCGGCTGTTTGTCCTTTAACAACAGCCTCTGTTTCATTGACAATAAAAGATAAGGTTTTAGGAAGTTGAATTCCTATTGGCTTTTCATTATACATTTCTAAGATAACCTCATCATTTTCACTCATTAAAACTAGCTTTTCTCCAACTATTTCCTCATCAATTTCAATTTGTTCAAATGATGTACTGTTCATAAAAAAAAGTTTTTTATCTTGCTTGTACAGATACTGGTATTTTTCTTCATCCACTCTAACCCTCTCTACTTCTTCGGACGCTCTGAAACGTTCATTTAATTTCGTACTAGTTTTAATATTTTTCATCTCAACTTGATTAAATGCACCACCTTTACCAGGTTTTACAGACTGAGATTTATTTACAACCCACAATTCTCCCTTATGTTCAACTATCATTCCTGGTTTAATAGCGTTTCCATTAATTTTCATTTTTTCTTAACCTTCGAGAGATTTATCCCATTGACCTTGTGCAGCCTTCATATTCATTACAGCTCTATGACTAAAAGCTTTTTGAGCCGCTTCAAGATTATCATCATCGCCAGCCCAAGTTTTGAGAGCTGCTTGTTGCAAAGCTCTTCCATAAGAAAAACTTAGCTTCCATTTGAAGCCACCTATTTTATTCATTGCATCGAGATGA
The DNA here is from genome assembly GCA_902589175.1 of uncultured Pelagibacteraceae bacterium. Lineage (GTDB taxonomy): Bacteria > Pseudomonadota > Alphaproteobacteria > Pelagibacterales > AG-422-B15 > CACNXQ01. The sequence continues at coordinate 19,012 of CACIRX010000001.1, forward strand.
GCTGTTGCATCTAGGTCTGACTGACCACCAGATAAAAAAACAATTCCAGGTAATTCATCTGGAACAGATGATTTGAGACATTGAATTGTTTTTTCTGCAACTTCTTCAATGGGGGCTTGGTAGTTATTTTCTGTTCCTGATATAACCATATTTGGTTTAAGAAGGGTTCCTTTAATATTAACATTTTTTTTATTAAGCATTTCAAATAATACTAATAGTGTTTGATTAGTAACCTCATGACATCTTTCCACAGAGTGGGACCCATCCATAATAACTTCAGGCTCAACAATCGGTACCATATTGTTTTGTTGAGCAATGAGCGCATATTCAGCTAATGCATTCATATTTTCGCTTATACAATTGTTCGATGGTATTTTATCACTTACATTTATAACGGCTCTCCATTTTGTAAATTTCGCTCCAAGCTTCTCGTACTCTTGACAGCGTTCGTGAAGTCCATCTAATCCTGTAGTAATTTTTTCATCACTACCACCTTCAAGCTCTTTCACCCCTTGATCAACTTTAATTCCCGGCAGTGAGCCATGATCAAGTATAATATTTCTTAAATAGTCTCCATCGCTGGATTTTTGTCTAAGAGTTTCGTCAAAAAGTATTACTCCGCCAATTGCCTCCGCCATAACCGGAGATCTAAATAACATTTCCCTATACTTTCGTCTATTATCTTCGGTAGACTCAACATTAATTGATTTGAATCGTTTCTCAATGGTTCCTGAACTTTCATCTGCTGCCAGAATTCCTTTGCCATCACTGACAATGTAATTTGCTATTTCTTCTAAGGTCTTTGGTATCATTTTCTTCTCCTTTTTATAAAGCTCCTAAGGCAACTAAACCCGGCAATTTCTTACCTTCTATTAGCTCAAGTAGAGCTCCTCCGCCAGTAGAAACATAAGAAAATTTTTCTTTAACAGCCGCCATATCCAGCGCGGAAATTGTATCGCCTCCCCCAGCAAAAGATCGAAGACTATTTTTATCAGTAATTTCAGCAATGAATTTAGCGATCTCGAATGTGCCTTTATGAAATGGTTTAGTTTCAAAGACACCTACTGGCCCATTCCAAAATACTGTTTCACAATTTGAAATTTCATTCTTAATCAACTCGATAGTTTGCTTCCCAATATCTAAAATCATTTGATTATCTTTTACATCATCAACTGAACATTCGTTTATTTCTGTAGTTTCAGATACTTTCTCAGCTGTAACGACATCTAAAGGTAAAATCAGTTTACAGTTTTGCTTATTTGCAAAATTAATAATGTCTTTTACAAGGTGATCTACATCATTTTCAATCAATGAATTTTTTACATCATTTCCTAAATATTTAAGAAAATTATTAGCCATCCCACCAGCAATGACAATTGAGTTCATTCTTTGTAGGAGATTTTTTATAACTGTAATTTTTGTAGAGATTTTTGAGCCACCAATGATAGTTAATGCAGGAGTTTTAGGGTTATTAACTACATCATTTAAGTTTAATATTTCTTCATGTAATAGTTCGCCGCAATAAGATGGCATGAAGTTTGTGATTGCTTCAATTGAAGCGTGAGCTCTATGAGAACATGCAAAAGCATCATTGATATAAACGTCTGCTAATTTTGATAGCTTTGATGCAAAAAATTTATCGTTTTTTTCTTCACCTTCATGAAAACGACAATTTTCAAGAAGAATAATTGAATCCTGGCTTAAAGAACTTATTTTTTTTTCAATCTCATCGCCTATACAATTTGAGAGAAATATTATTTGTTTTTGCAATACACTTTCTAATGAGTCGATTATTTGATTAAGTGAAAGCTTATCATTTTTTTTCCCTTTTGGTCTTCCTAGATGAGACAGAATCACAACTTTATTATTCCTATCAAGAAGGTTTTGTATTGGATTTTTAATTCTTGTGATCCGATCGCTTATTGTAGAGGCTTTTTTATTGAGTGGAATATTTAGGTCAAAGCGAATAAGTACGGTTTTATATTTCTGATCAAATGTTTTTAGAGCTTTAACATTTAACATTCTATCTAGATCTTTTCATCGCAACTGCAGTATCACACATTCTATTTGAAAAGCCCCATTCATTATCATACCAACTTAAAACTCTTCCAAACTTTCCATCAATTACTTGTGTTTGAGTTAAATCAAAATTTGACGAGGCAGGATTATGATTAAAATCAGATGAAACCAATGGTTTAGAATTTACATCTAGGATTCCATTAAGCTTATTTGATTTCGCTGCAGCTGACATAGCCTTATTAATACTATCGACTGTCATTCTTTTTTTAGAAACAAATTTAAAGTCGATTAATGAAACATTGGGTGTTGGTACTCTAATTGCAGTTCCATCTAACTTACCAGAAAGCTCAGGCATAACGAGTCCTACTGCTTTTGCAGCTCCTGTAGATGTAGGTATCATTGACAACGACGCAGCTCGAGCTCTTCTTAAGTCAGAGTGAAATGTATCCAGAACACTTTGGTCACCAGTAAAGGCATGTATAGTTGTCATATAGCCATGAACAATTTTAAATTTATCGTGTAAAACTTTTGCAACAGGAGCTAGACAATTTGTTGTACAAGACGCATTAGAGACAACTAGGTCTTCTTTTGTTATCTCATCTTCATTCACTCCATATACAATGGTTTTATCAGCATTTGTACATGGCGCCGAGACCAAAACTTTTTTTGCGCCAGCCTTGATATGCATTGCAGCTTTCTCTTTTGAAGTGAATAATCCAGTACATTCAAGAGCGACGTCAATTTTCATTCTTTTCCAAGGAAGTTTTTGAGGATCTCTCTGATTCAATACTGTAATACTTTTTCTGCCAACGATCATTTTATTGCGCTTCAACGATACTTTTTCATTAAGAGGACCGTGAACTGTATCATTTGCAAGTAAAAAAGCATTTGTTTCTAATGGGGCTAAATCGTTTATAGCTACGACATTAATATCTTTTCTTCTGCTCTCAATGATTGATCTTAAAACCAACCTTCCAATTCTTCCAAACCCACTTATTGCAACATTTACAGCCATATTTAGTATCTCCTATATTTTCTTACTTATTAATTTGAATATTTTTTTTGCTGTGATCCCATAAAAATCATAGAGCTTTTGATAAGGAGCACTTGCTCCAAAATCTTTCATACCGATGTTTATTGTATTTTCTGGGCATATTTGGTTCCACCCAAAATTAGATCCCGCCTCAATCGAGACATTAATTTCAGAGTTTCCTCTAATTATTTTTTGATAACTTTTACTTTGGATTTTAAACTGTTCCATGCACGGCACTGAAACGACTCTCACTAACTTATTCTTTTTTTCAAGCATAGTCATTAATTGCAGTGCAATTTCGACTTCAGAGCCAGACGCGAAAATAGAAATATTAGGTTTTTTTGAATTACTTTTTAATTCGTAAGCTCCTTGAGCACTAATATTTTTTTCATGATACTTTTTTCTTATCATTGGAAGTTTTTGCCTTGTAAGCGCAATTACACTTGGTCCCTTTGAATTTGAAAGCGCTAATTCCCATACTTCCGCAGTTTCAATTAAATCAGCAGGTCTAAAGACTTTTACATTTGGCGTTGCTCTTAATGATGCAAGCTGTTCAATTGGTTGATGCGTTGGGCCATCTTCACCAAGACCGATTGAATCATGTGTTAATATATATATAGCTCTTTGTTTCATTAAAGCTGCAAGACGAAGAGATGGTTTACAATAATCTAAAAAAATTAAAAAGGTTCCACCAAATGGAATAATTCCTTTATGGAGTGACAAACCATTCATGATGGAAGCCATACCGTGTTCTCGTATTCCATAGTAAATATAATTGCCATTGTAATTTGTAGAATTAATAACTTCCATTTTACTACCTTTGGTATTGTTAGAACCTGTCAAGTCTGCTGAGCCTCCGACCAATTCAGGTAGTGATGATGAAATTGTATTTATTACCATTTCTGATGCTTGTCGTGTGGCAACATCGAGTGGTTTCTTAATATATTTCTTCTTAAACTGATTAAAGTTTTGAATTAATTTTAATGGAAGCTTTCCTTCAATTCTTCTTATGTAGTAAGCCTTTTTGCTTTTTGGAAGTTTCTCATAATTCAATTTCCAAGACTTATACGCATCTATTGATTTTTTACTAAGATTTTTCCACTCCTCAAGAATATTTTTTGGAACTGTAAATGGTTTGTGTGGCCAATTCAGTTTTGTTCTAGTAAGTTTTACTTCATTCTCACCAAGTGGTGAACCATGAACTGATGATTTTCCTTGTTTGTTTGGAGATCCAAAACCAATTTTAGTTTTACAAGAAATTAATGTAGGTTTCTTAGATTTTTGAGCTTTCTTAATTGACTGTATTATTTCTTTAGGTTTGTGACCATTTATTTTAATTGTATTCCATCCATAGGCTTTAAATCTTTCAGCCGTATTTTCTGAGTTTGCTAGTTTAACAGGCCCATCTATTGAAATTCCATTATCGTCAAAAAAAACAATTAATTTATTTAGTTTTAGATGTCCTGCAAAAGATGCGACTTCATGAGAAATCCCCTCCATTAAATCTCCATCACTTGCAATAACGTAAGTGAAATGATTTACAATTTTTTCGCCAAATTGACTTCTTAGTATTTCTTCTGCTAACGCCATTCCAACTGCATTGCCGATACCTTGTCCAAGTGGGCCAGTCGTCGTTTCTATTCCTTTAGCGTGCCCATACTCTGGATGACCTGCACATTTACTACCAAGCTGTCTAAATTTCTTGATCTCTTGAATAGTCATATCTTTATGACCGGTTAGATAGAGTAGTGAGTATAAAAGCATTGATCCATGACCAGCAGATAGTACGAACCGATCTCTATCATGCCACCTTGGAACATTAGGATTGTATTTTATAAACTTCGTAAAAAGAACAGTTGCTACATCTGCCATACCCATTGGTAAACCTGGGTGACCACTTTTTGCTTTTTCAACCGCATCGATTGAAAGAAACCTTATTGCGTTAGCTAAATCATCATGAGTAACTGTAGACTGATCTTTTTTGTTAGGCATATTATCAATAAATTGGATTTTGAGCTTAATATAAGCAATTATCTATAAAGAGTCTTAAATTTTAGCAAATTATTAACAAAAAAATAATCTCTTCATTTGCAATATTATAAGTTGACTGAGAACAAAAAAGACAGTTAAACTCGATTAAAGTTTCAAGGGGTTTTAATGTCGAGTTATCAAGATTCAAAAGCTAAATTTAATGGTGCAATTGATAAACTTAGTGAGGAAATCGACAAATTAACAAAAAAAGCTCAAAGAGCTACAGAATTGGAAGCGCAAAATCAAAAATTACAAGAAAATAACTCTCATCTAGAGAATGAAATTAAGATTCTTAAGTCAGATTTCATGGAACTTAAAAATATTGCAGGCAATATTTCTTCTCAACTCGATGAAAACATTTATACCATAAAAGATATATTAGATTCTTAAGCAATGCCTGAAATAATTGTAAATATTAATGATCAAGATTACGCAATTGTCTGCGATCCGGGTGAAGAAAACCATCTTAAACATTTAAGCTCAAAAATTGACTATAAAGTGAGAGAATTAACTAAGAGATTTGGAAAAATTGGAGAAACCAGATTAATGGTAATGGCTTCACTGTTAATAGCAGATGAAATACATGAGCTAAATAAAAAACTAGAAACAAATATTGAAAAAATAAATTCCCTTGAAGCAAACATTGGTTCAAAAGATAAAGAATTGACTGACCAGAAAAAAGAGAGTCAGGAATATATAGACATTAGCAACGATAGATTAACAGATTTATTATCACGCTTGTCTCTTGTAAACTAATTTAAAAATTAGATCACATTTTATACATGACGAAAAGTGTGCAACTGAGAGAAAAAGAAGCATTAAGAAAGTTCTTAATCAATCGACGCTCAGAACTTGGTCCATCAATAGAATTTCAGAGTAATATACTTAATAACATTAAGCCCCTCATAGACGAAATAGAAAATGAATATATTGGAACTTTTATAAGTTTCAGAGATGAATTAGATACAAAAAAATTAAACCAATATTTACTTGAAAGAAAACTTAATTTAGCTTTACCAGCCATAGATTTTCAGACTAAAGAAATTAATTTCTTCATGTATCATAAAAACACTGAATTAAAAGAAAATAAATTTTCTATTTTAGAACCTAAGAATAAAGATAAAGTTATCTATCCAAAAATTATTTTAATACCATTATTAGGTTATTCCAAAAGTGGCTTTAGGTTAGGGTATGGGGGTGGATATTATGATAAGTATTTATCAAAGAATGGTATTGGTGATGTAAAAAAGATAGGAATTGCATTTTCATTTCAAGAAGTAAAAGAAATTCCTGTCGAAGATCATGATGAAAGACTTGATTGGATTTTAACTGAAAAACATTTATATAAAGTTCAATGAGAATTCTATTTTTAGGCGATGTAATGGGTCGATCTGGAAGACATGCTTTGAGAGATCATCTACCAGATGCTATTAAAAATAATAATATAGATTTTGTTATTGCTAATGGGGAAAATTCTGCTGGTGGCTTTGGTATTACTGAGCCAATATGCAACGAATTATATTCTTATGGAGTTAATGTAATCACAACTGGAAATCATTTGTGGGATCAAAAAGAGATAAATAGTTATATCGACAAAGATGATAAACTTTTAAAGCCTTATAATTTTGCTGAAGGCTCCCCAGGTTTAGGCGTAAATACTTATATGCATGAGAATGGACAAAAAATTGCGGTAATAAATTTAATGGGGAATTTATTTATGAGATCGTGTGATAATGCATTTTTTAAAATTGAAGAAGTTCTTAAAAATTTAAAAACTGAAGATCTATCATTTATATTTGTTGATTTTCATGCTGAAGCTACAAGTGAAAAAATGGCAATGGGACACCATCTTGACGGAAGAGTAACAGCAGTTGTTGGAACTCATACCCACGTTCCAACTGCAGATGCAACAATCATGGAACATGGAACAGCTTTTCAAACTGACGCTGGAATGTGTGGTGACTATGACTCAGTTATTGGCACAAAAAAAGAGGAGTTCGTAAGAAAATTTGCTACACAAGACACCGAGCGAAAAAGGGTACCTCCGGCTGATGGCGAAGGAACATTATGTGGGGTTATTATAGAATCAAACACTGAAAACTATTTAGCAAAAAGCATTAGTTCAATCCGTATTGGAGGAAAAATCGGTAATTAAATGGCAGGCCACTCTAAATTTAAAAACATTATGTACCGAAAAGGTGCACAAGATAAAAAGAGAGCTAGTTTATTTTCTAAACTTTCAAAGGAAATTACGGTAGCAGCTAAGTTGGGTGCACCTGATCCTGATCAAAATGCGAGATTAAGATCAGCTATACAATTAGCAAAAGCTTCAAGTTTCCCAAAGGAAAATATCGATAGGGCGATAAAAAAATCTTTGGATAAAGATACTGTTAACTATGATCAAATGAGGTACGAAGGATTTGGGCCAAACGGAACGTCGATAATTGTCGAGGCACTTACGGATAATCGAAATAGAACAGCTTCAAATGTAAGATCTGCATTTCAAAAATTTGGAGGTTCAATGGGTGAAACAGGTTCAGTCTCCCATGCATTTAATCATTATGGTTTTGTGCGTTATAACAAAGATGTGACAAGCGAAGAAGATTTTTTCAATTTTTCGATTGAGGGTGGAGCTGAAGATTGTTTTATCGAAGAAGATACTTATGAAGCAGTATCTACGCCAGAAACTCTATCAAATTTATATAATTATTTAGATAAAAAATTTGGTGAGCCTGTATCATCAGGTTTCCAATGGAAACCTGTTACGTGTGTAGCTATTGAGGGCGATAAACTTAAATCCCTTATTAACTTGCTCAATGAACTTGATAATGATGAGGATGTTCAACAGGTCTTTTCAAATTTTGAGGCATCAGACGAAGAATTAGCAAAGTTTGCTTAATTTATTCACTTTCAAAAAAAATTTATATGAATTAATCTTAAATTATTAAGTAATTCTGATTCGCTTTATGCCAGGTAGTTCTCCAAAAAGAAAAGGTGATGGATACGAGAGAGAGCTTGCGAAGTACTTCAATGAAAAAATTTTTAATGGAGAAGATAAAGTTCAACGTATGCCTTTGTCAGGTGGTGGCGCTATCAAATCTTCTGGAGGTAGTGATTTAAAAAATACTCCTCATATATATGTAGAAGCTAAGAGAACTGAAAAGTTCAAAATTCATGAATCAATGAGACAAGTTTGCGAAAATATTGAAACATCTAAATCAGAATCAATGCCGGTAGTTATAACTAGAAGAAATCGAGAGGCAACAGGGGATTCGCTTTGTGTTTTAAAACTTGATGACTTTATAGAACTTTATCGAATATTAATTAATAGTAAAAAAGGACTTTAGGATTTGCCCTAATTAAGACAATATTTAATAATAATTGAAAAATTATGGAAAACGAAGATTTAGTAAGTGTTAGCCAAGTAAACGATGAGTTCACATTAATTTCACTTTTTTTTAGAGCAGATATTGTTGTAAAGTTAGTGATTCTAATTCTATTTGCTTCTTCTATTTTCTCATGGACAATCATAATTCATAAAATTCGTTTATTTCGTTCTTTAAAAGAAATCAGTAAGCAATTCGAGGAGGAATTTTGGTCGGGAAGATCAATAAAAGAAATCACTAGTAGTACGAGAGAATTACCAGAAAGTCCAATTAAGTATGTTTTCAATGAAGCTGTTGACGAGATTGAAAAGTCTAATCAGGAAACTACAAAAAAAATAGATAGTTTAGTTGATAGATTAAATCGTGTTATGGAGGCAGCAATAGATTTTCAAAATGAGAAACTATCTGAATATTTTAGTTATTTAGCAACAATAGGCGCTACGACTCCATTTATTGGATTATTTGGAACGGTCTGGGGAATAATGAATTCTTTTCAATCTATTGCTATATCAAGAAATACCTCCCTTGCAGTAGTTGCTCCTGGAATAGCTGAGGCATTATTTGCAACTGCTCTTGGTTTATTAGCAGCAATACCTGCTGTTATTGCTTACAATATATTTACTAGTCAGGTGAATGATGAAAATGCACGAATGTATCGATTTAAAGAACATTTTAATGTTATTTTCTCAAGAGGCTTGAATACGAAATAGAAATTTTAAATTGTGACACGCAACACTAGATCGAAACCATTCAGTGAAATCAACGTAACACCTTTCGTTGATGTAATGCTGGTTTTATTAATCATTTTTATGGTAACCGCTCCTTTGTTAACAGTGGGAGTTCAGGTTGACTTACCTGAAACAAATGCAGATACTTTACAATCTGACAATGAACCGCTTGAAGTAACAATTGATGCAAGCGGTAATATATTCATTCAAGAAACAGAGATAGGCATTTCTGAACTAGTTCCAAAAATGAAAGCAATAACAGAAAATAGACTTGATACAAAAATTTATGTTAGAGGAGATGAAGCAATTGATTATGGACAGATAATGATGGTTTTAGGAGAGCTGTCTGGTTCTGGTTTTACAAAGGTTGCTTTGATTACTAAGCCATTAAGTAAATAATTAATGCTATTTATATATGAGAGTTTCTGTTTTAGGGTCAATATTTCTACACGTTTTTATACTTTTATTTACGGTCTTATCTTTGCCATTATTTAATAATAATGATTTGGAAATGCCACCAGTTATACAAGTTGAATTAATAGAAATCGCAGAAAAAACAAATGTCCCACAAATTAGTAAAAAAATAGAAGAACAAAAAGAACCAGTTGAAAAAAAGAAGGAAGAAACAAAATTAAACCAGCCAATTAGTAAACCCAAAGATGAAAAATCCAACGAAAAAGTAAAAGATCCAAGCGATGAAGAAAAAATTGAAAAGACAAAATTAGAAGAAAAAATGATACAAAACATGCCTGTACGAAAACCTGAAGTTAAGAAAAAAGACAAATTCGATCCTCTTAAATTAGCCGAGTTAATCGATAAACAAAAAGACACAAAAATGGATAATCCAGCAGAAATTATAGAAAAAGATTATGAAGCATTAGACTCAACACCTAGTCTCGATAAACGACTTACTTTATCTGAGGAGGATGCTATCAGAGCTCAATTTATGCAATGCTGGAGTATACCTCTAGGAATTCCATATGATGATACAATGATTGTTAAAATTAAAATTTACTTAAATACAGATGGTTCTTTGCTTAAACCACCGGAGGTTGTTCAACACGAAAGGATGAATAAGCCTAGCGAAAAGTATTTTAGAACTCTTGCTGAAAGTGCCCTTAGAGCAGTAAGACGTTGTGATCCAATAAAAGTTCCAGATGTTGAAAGATATGACAACTGGAAAAATTTACAGTTGAATTTTGATCCTAGAGAGATACTAAGAGGATAATTTATTATGAAAAAAATACTTTTATACATCGTACTAGCTCTTCATTTTTCATCTATTTCATTTGCTATTATTGAAATTGATATTACTGAAGGTAATAGAGAGCCTCTACCAATTGCTATTACTGAATTTTTTCATGACACAGACAGTATTCTGAATGACCAAAATATACCATCGAGTATCCGTAAAGTTATAGCTGATGACTTAGAGAGAAGTGGATTATTTTTATCTGTAGATGAAAATGCATTTATTCAAAAAAATAGAGCAATGCATTTAAATCCACGTTTTGCAGATTGGAGATTGATAAAGGCTCAGGGCCTATTAACAGGGGAACTATCTATTGAAAATGAACGGCTTCGAGTAGAGTTCAGACTTTGGGATACACTAGCAGAAAAGGAAATCGAGGGGCTTGTCTTAATTACGACAATTGAAAATTGGAGGAGAATTAGTCACATGATTGCAGATAAGATTTATGAGCGCCTAACTGGTGAGCAAGGCTACTTCGATACCAGAATAGTTTATGTCGCTGAAGAAGGACCAAAAAATAAACGTATTAAGAAACTTGCGATAATGGACCAGGACGGAGCAAATCATAAATTTTTGACTACAGGTAAAGAACTTGTTTTGACTCCAAGATTTAATCCAGTAAGACAAGAGATTACCTATTTATCTTATTTTAAAAATCTTCCGCGAGTATATTTATTAAACATCCAAACAGGTATTCAAGAAGTGGTAGGAGACTTTCCTGGTATGACATTCGCACCACGTTTTTCTCCAGATGGAAATAAGATCATCATGAGTTTAGCTAGAGAAGGTAATTCTGACATATATGTAATGGATTTAGTTTCTAGAGTAGTTGAAAGGTTAACAGACAGCCCCGCAATTGATACATCGCCAAGTTATTCTCCAGATGGAAAAAGAATTACATTCAACTCTGATAGAGGTGGATCGCAACAAATTTATGTAATGGATAGTAATGGCAGAAACCAAAAAAGAATTTCTAAAGGAACAGGCAATTATGCTACACCTGTATGGTCACCAAGAGGTGATCTTATTGCTTTTACAAAAAATTTTCAGGGACAATATTTTATTGGAGTTATGAGAACAGATGGAACTGGGGAGAGACTTTTAACAGAAAATTGGTATCAAGAGGCTCCTTCTTGGTCATCTAATGGAAGAGTCTTGATATTTTATAGAGAAACTAAGTCTAATGATGCAGGTCAGGGCCATTCCTCAGCAATCTGGTCAATTGACTTAACAGGTTTTAATGAAAGAAAGCTTGAAACCCCAGTTGATGCGTCAGACCCATCATGGTCGAAATTGATACAATAAGCAAAATTTCGACTAAAATAGGACAATTTTAGTCAATTCGCGGCTATTTTATTATAGACTTGCGTAACTTAAATTAATAAAGTACTAGGACTTGGGCGATCAAATATTACGGGAGTTTATGATGTTACTAACATTAAAAAATTTAAATAGATTTTTAATACTATCTTTTGCAGCACTTACATTAGCTGCATGTACTACAACACCGCAAGATACTGCATCTACATCATCATCAAGTTCAGCTTCTAAAGTTGAAGTTGTAGACGGAGTTTATGTTGGTACTGATACAGTAGAAATGCTTGCTGTTGATGTGCCAGACAGAGTATTCTTTGCATACGACAGTTATTCACTTACAAGCGCAGCCCAAGCAACTTTAGCTAAACAAGCAAAATGGCTAAAGGCAAATGGATCAGTAACCATTGCTATTGAAGGACATGCTGATGAAAGGGGTACAAGAGAATATAACTTAGCCCTAGGTGATAGAAGAGCAAATGCAGCTAAAGATTATTTAATGACGCAAGGCATAAGCGCTAGTCGAATTACTACCATCAGTTTTGGTAAGGAAAGACCAGTTAACAGTGCGTCTAATAATAAAGCATGGGCTCAAAATAGACGTTCTGTAACAGTAAGAACTAACTAATTTACAAGACGCCTTTTTTTAGACAAAAAGATAAGCTTAATCTTTTAATTAAGATTAAGTTTGATTAATGTAATGCTCAGAAGAATTCAATTTATTTTTTTTTTAATTCACATCTCTTTAGTACAGATTGTTCATGTTCAATCAGAAGAACTAGATGTAGATCAGTTGTTACAAAAATTGGACTCTATTGAAAGCAGAATCAAGGTTCTTGAAAAGGCAACATTTAGCAAAACAACTTCTAATGCTGATAATAATGTTAGTCTTGATGATTACCAATCAATAATAACAAAACAATCTATTCAGATAGCTGAATTACAAAATGAAGTTCAATCACTGACAGCAAAAATTGAAGAAATGATATTTACGATGCAATCTACAGTGAATAATTTTAATACATTTAGAGAAGATACAGAATTTAGGTTTATCGATATAAATTCTAAAACTGAAAGTATAGAAAAAAATCAATTATCTATGACGTTACCCAATAATGAAACACAAACTAATACCCTAGTAGGTAACGCTGGTGAGGAATTAACTTTAGAACCCCAGTCTCTTGGAACAATAAATGTGTCTTCAGGAGAGGAGCTGTCTGCTTCTCCATTTGAAATCAAAAATGTTGATGAAGAGGAAGAGCAAGAAATAATAAATACTATTTCTCAAGATAATATTGTTGCTTTTGAAGAACAAGAAATTGTACTAGCGGTACTGCCTGAAGGAGATGAAAAAGGTCAATATGAGTACGCAATGGGTATTCTAAAGCAAGGTGACTATGAACTTGCTGAAAAAGCATTTCAAGAGTTTATGACTGTCGGTAACGATTCCAGCCTTTTAAGTAATGCAAACTTTTGGCTAGCAGAAACTTATTATGTTAGAGAAAATTATAAAGACGCAGCTAAAAATTATCTAAGCCTATACCAAGTTTATCCAGACTCAAAGAAAGCCGCAGATGCACTTTTAAAACTCGGAATATCCTTGATTAATATGGACCAAAAGGAACAAGGGTGTGTAACTTTTATACAATTAAAAGATACCTATCCAAACGCAAATACTGCTGTATTAGACAGGGGTAAATTAGAAATCGAAAAAAATGGCTGTGAAATTAGTTAAGCCAATTAATCATAAAAAAGTCGTAAAAATAACTAATCAAGATTTCGAAGCAAAGATGAGAGAACTTCGAGTTAATTCAGATATTGCAGTTGCAGTTTCTGGTGGTCCAGATAGTTTAGCACTCATGCATTTGTCTAATAGATATGCATTAAATAATAATATAAATTTAACTGTATTAAGTATTGATCATGGAATTAGAGCAGAGTCATCGAAAGAAATTGTATGGTTAGAAAAAATTTCAAAAAAGAATAAAATTAATTTCTACTCAATAAAATTAAAAAAAAAGATCAACAGTTCTAATACCCTCTCCAAGGCAAGGACACTTCGATATGAGGCCTTATCAAAATATTGTAACAAGAAAAAAATAAAATTCTTATTAACAGCCCATCATCTTGATGACGAAATAGAAAATTTTTTAATGAGACTAATAAGGGGCAGTGGAATTAAAGGACTTTCATCATTGAAAGTTAAATCTAGATATAAGAATACAAAATTAATTTTAGTTAGGCCACTACTCGAGTATTCAAAAAAATCTCTTATCGCATATTTATCAGAGCAAAAGCAAACTTATATAAACGACAGAACAAATTATAATAATAAGTACGATAGGTCCCGTATTCGAAAGCTATCTCAACAATTAATAAATGAAGGTCTTAGTAAAGTTAGGTTTAAAAATGTTTTAAAGAATTTAAAAAATGCAGATAACGCAATTAATACAGCAGTTAGTAATTACTTGGAAGAACAAGTTAAACTTAATGAAAAGAAAATTATTAGTTTTAGGTCTAAGGAATTTATAAACTTACCCGAAGAAATTCAGCATAGAGTACTTGTAAAACTGTGTAGATTTGCTGGAAAAAGCAATAAAGTACCTAGATCACGATCAATACAAGAATTGATAAATTCAATTGTTAAAGAAAAAAGTTTTAAGCGTACCTTAAATAGCTGTATATTTGTTGGTAAGAAGGGAGTTGTAAATATTCAGTCTGAGAGCAATATAGCTAAACCTTATAAGACTGAAAATTTGGCTATTTCTAAAAATTGGTCAAAATCTATCGAGCATTACTAGACTAAGCTATTGAATATAAAGTTAAATTTTATTGATATATTTTCTTGTATGCTAAAAAATAGTAATTATCTAATAATATCAATATCTTTATTATGATGAATTTACGAAATATAGTTCTTTGGCTATTTATTGCTTTAATCGTTTTTGGACTTTTTAATTTATTTAGCAATACCAGCGGTGATAGAAACACAGTCGATTTAACATATTCTCAATTTTTAGATGAAGTTGAAGCTGGCTCAATCAAAGATGTTATTATACGAGGTAATAATATCAACGGAGCTTATGAAGATGGCAGATCTTTTAAAACCTATGCTGCTAATGACCCAACGCTCGTTGATAGACTTAATAATAGAGGTGTAAACATTTCAGCTGCACCACTAGACGACGGCTATCCTTCACTTCTTGGAGTTCTAATTTCTTGGTTCCCAATGCTTTTACTTATTGGTGTATGGATTTTTTTCATGCGTCAGATGCAAGGCGGAAGAGGCGGAGCAATGGGATTTGGGAGATCTAAGGCCAAACTACTAACTGAAAATAAAAATAAAGTTACTTTTAATGATGTGGCTGGAATAGATGAAGCTAAAGAAGAGCTTGTTGAAATTGTTGAATTTTTAAAAGATCCTAGAAAATTTCAAAAACTTGGCGGCAGAATTCCAAAAGGCGCCCTACTAATTGGTCCTCCAGGAACGGGAAAGACCTTACTAGCTAGAGCAGTAGCGGGAGAGGCCGGTGTGCCGTTCTTTACAATCTCGGGTTCTGATTTTGTTGAAATGTTTGTTGGTGTTGGAGCATCTCGAGTTAGGGATATGTTCGAGCAGGGAAGAAGAAATGCGCCATGTATAATTTTCATTGATGAAATTGATGCTGTTGGTAGAAGCCGTGGAGCAGGCCTTGGTGGTGGTAATGATGAGAGAGAACAAACACTGAATCAGATTTTAGTTGAGATGGACGGATTTGATACTCAGGAAGGTATTATTTTGGTTGCCGCGACTAACAGACCAGATGTACTTGATCCGGCTCTATTAAGACCAGGTCGTTTTGACAGGCAGGTTGTTGTCCCTAATCCAGATATCTTAGGCAGAGAAGCAATTCTGAAGGTTCATATTAAAAAGATCTCTGTTGCGCCTGATGTTGATATTAGAACAATAGCAAGGGGAACACCCGGTTTTTCTGGTGCAGATCTAGCTAACATTGTTAATGAAGCAGCATTGTTAGCAGCAAGAAAAAATAAGAAAATTGTTACTATGGTAGATTTTGAGGAAGCAAAAGACAAAGTAATGATGGGGTCAGAAAGAAGATCTCTTGTTATGAGTCAAGAAGAAAAAGAACTTACCGCTTACCACGAAGGTGGTCACGCTGTTGTTGCATTAAATCAATCCGCTTCAGATCCAATACATAAAGCTACAATAATACCAAGAGGCAGAGCCCTTGGAATGGTAATGAGGTTGCCCGAAAGAGACCAATTATCTTTACCTAGGGAAAAAATGTTAGCAGATATCACGGTTGCTATGGGCGGTAGAGTTGCTGAAGAAATAATCTTTGGTGACAAAAAAGTTACTTCCGGTGCTTCATCAGACATCGAAATGGCAACTAAGATGGCTAGAAATATGGTGACTAAATTTGGAATGAGCGAAAAATTAGGACCATTACAATATGGTGAAAATGAGGAAGAAGTATTTTTAGGAAGATCAGTACAAAGACATCAAAATGTGTCTGAAGAAACAGCTAAACTTATAGATTCAGAGATCAGGCAAATTGTTGATAGCTGTTATGATTTAGCAAAGAAAATTTTGAATGAAAAAATAGATGATTTGCATGCTCTTGCAAAAGGTTTAATTGAATATGAAACTTTAAATGGAGACGAAATAACTACATTATTAAAAGAGGGTAAGATTGACAGATCAAATCCTGAAGAAGAGATTAATAATGCTGGACCATCTGTACCTAAAAGTGGTAAATCAGCTCCCGTTGGTCCTAGTTTCAAGCCTAAACCTCAAACAAGTTAACTAATTACAGTGTCCCTTGTGCGTAATTCGAATAGATATTACGTACGACCAATATTTAGTAAAATAAAAACAAAAGATTCACTTTTTCTTGGGTCCTCCAGATTATTCTTTAATGAAATTGAATTGATAACAAGAGGTAAAACCAAGACTCTATCAAAGTTTTTGAAAATTAATGATATAAAGCATTTGGAACCTGATATTCAGAGAAATATAAATAAAAAAATTTCAAATATCACAAAAAAAAGAAAAAAATTAGGAAATTTTAACTTTGAGCGATCACTTGTGATGGGTATTCTTAATGTAACACCTGATAGCTTTTTTGATGGAGGAAAATATTTATTACACGATAGTGCAATTGAGCAGTTTAAAAAACTAATTAAAGAAGGCGCAGATATCATTGATATTGGCGGAGAGTCAACAAGGCCTGGATCAAAAGGAATCAGAGTTAATGAGGAAATTAGCCGAATTATTCCAATAATTTCTCAAATCAGAAAAAAATATAAAAAAAAATTTATCTCGGTAGATACAAGAAAATCTCAAGTTATGAAAGAAGCATGTAAGTTTGATATAAATCTAATAAATGATGTTTCAGGGCTAAGATTTGATAAAAATTCAAAAAAATTTTTAAACTCGAATAATATTCCTTTTGTTTTAATGCATTCAATTTCAACTCCTGAAAAAATGCAAAAAACTATAAAGTACAAAGATGTACTTCTTGACGTTTATGATTTCTTTGAAAAGCAAATCAGTCTATGTGAGAAAATTGGCATATCTAAGAGCCGAATTATAATAGACCCTGGAATTGGTTTTGGTAAAACTTTGCAACAAAATTTGAAACTAATTTCAAACATCGCATTATTTCATTCCTTGGGCCTTCCTGTACTATTGGGAAGCTCTCGAAAAAGTTTTATTGGCAAGATTGAAAAAAATGAATTATACGAAGATCGATTAGGTGGTTCAATAGCAACAGTTTTGCATGGATTAGCTGAAGGAGTTCAAATATTTAGGGTGCACGATGTTTATGCAACAAAACAATCAATTAAGGTTTATTCTAAAATAAAATGAAAAAGTTTTTTGGAACAGATGGAGTAAGAGCAAGTTCAAATAGCCAAAAACTTAATGGCCTGACACTTATGAAGCTTGGAATGGCACTAGGTAAACACTTTACTGTTGGAGAACATCGTCACAAGGTCGTTATTGGTAAAGATACAAGACTATCAGGATATATGATTGAACAGGCATTAACCTCTGGATTATTATCTATGGGAATGGATGTCTTTCTTTTTGGGCCCATACCTACACCCGCAGTTGCAATGTTGACAAAATCTATGCGAGCAGACTTAGGGATAATGATAACTGCTTCACACAACCAATATCAAGATAATGGTATTAAAATATTTGATAAAAATGGAAATAAATTATCAGACGAAACTGAAATTGAAATAGAGTCTCTTATGGAGTCTGAATTGGAAAATTCATTAGCGGGTCCAGAAAATATAGGCAGAGCAAAAAGACTCGAAGATGCAAATGGAAGATATATAGAGTTCTTAAAAGGTACTTTTCCTAAATCACAACGGCTTGATGGTCTTAAAATTGTAATAGATTGTGCAAATGGAGCTTCTTATATTTCTGCACCTTTAATCTTATGGGAGCTTGGTGCAGAAGTTATCCAAGTAGCTACTCAACCAAATGGAACTAATATAAATTTCGAATGTGGGTCTACTAATACCAATAAACTTGCTAAAAAAGTATTAGAAGAGAAGGCTGATATTGGTATTGCCTTAGATGGCGATGGTGATCGATTAGCTGTTATTGATGAAAAAGGAAATTTAGTCAATGGCGACCAGATATTAGCATTACTAGCTATTGAAATGTCAAAAGATAAAAAATTAAGAAATAATAACGTAGTTGGTACTTCAATGGCAAACATGGGCCTAGAAATTCTGTTAAAGAAACATAACATTGGGTTAATCAGGGCAAAAGTTGGTGATCGATATGTAAAGGAAAAAATGATTGCTGAAGATTTAAATTTAGGCGGTGAACAATCTGGACACATAATTTTACGCGATTTTACTTCATCAGGAGATGGAATAGTAGTTGCTCTTCAAGTCCTATCTATCTTGAGTAGAAAAAAAGGAAAAGCCAGTGACTGCCTTCATTTATTTAGTCCTCTACCGCAGAACCTAATTAATTTTCCCGTAAAAGAAAGAAATATTTTAGATCACGAGGATACGAAGTTATTTATCAAATCTTGTGAAGAAAAAGTTTCAGAAGACGGAAGAATCGTTGTTAGAATGTCTGGTACTGAACCTCTTTTAAGAGTTATGATTGAAAGTGGAAATCAGCATACAATTGATGAATTAACTGAAAGCGTAACAAAATATTTTTCATAAAATAAAGGTATTAAATGACAGGTGTTGTAATTGTGGGATCCCAGTGGGGAGACGAGGGGAAGGGCAAGATTGTCGATTGGTTATCTAGCCAGGCCGATATTGTAATTAGATTTCAAGGAGGTCATAATGCCGGTCATACTCTTGTAATAAATAATGAAACATTCAAATTAAATATTCTACCCTCCGGAATTTTAAGAAAAGGCAAAATTTCGATAATTGGAAATGGCGTAGTTTTAGATTTAGCTGCTTTTCAAAAAGAAGTAGCTGGGCTAAAAGAAAGAGGAGTAGATATAACCCCTTCAAATTTATATATATCAGATAGAGCGACAATAATTTTACCTCTTCATCAATCACTCGATGAATTAAGAGAAAATAACAACTTAATAAAAATTGGTACAACAAAACGGGGAATAGGACCAGCTTACGAAGATAAAGTTGGAAGAAGAGCGATAAGATTATGTGATTTATTCGATAAGGAAAAATTAAGTAAGAAAATTGAAATTTTACTCAACCATCATAATGCGATAATGAGAGGTTTTGGATTGGATGAATACAATTTAGAAGAAGTAGTCAGTGAAATATATAAATTAGGGGAATATGCCAAACCTTTTGCAAAAACGATAAATGACATAACTAACGTAATAAACAGCGGTAAAGAAAAAATTTTATTTGAGGGAGCTCAAGGATTTCTTTTAGATATTGACCATGGAACCTATCCTTTTGTAACATCATCAAATGTTCACGCTAGTTACGCATCTATTGGCAGTGGATTGAATCCAAAAGTTATTAATCATATCCTTGCAATTACAAAAGCATATACGACGAGAGTTGGGAATGGTCCTTTTCCTACAGAACAAGATAATGAAATAGGTAATAAACTTGGAGAAATTGGCTATGAATTTGGAACAGTAACAAATAGAAAGAGAAGATGTGGTTGGTTTGACTCAGTTTTAGTACGTCAAGCTTTAACTCAATCGGGAGCAACAGGTATTGCTCTTACTAAAATCGATGTATTAGATCACTTTGATGAAATTAAAATGTGTGTAGGATATAATTTAAATGGAAAAGAAATAGACTACTACCCAAGCTCTGAACAAGATCAAGAGACTATAGAGCCAATCTATGAGACCTTTCAAGGATGGATGAGCACAACAACTGGCATAAGCAGCTTCGATGAGTTACCAGAAAACGCAAAAAAGTATGTCAATCGTATTAGTGAGCTCACAAAGACTAAGATAGATTTAATCTCCACTAGCCCTAGACGTGAGGACACAATACTAATAAACAAGTTATTTAATTAAGCCTGAATTAATTTAGTATCTCTTGCGAGGCTTAACATTTCTGTTTGAAGCTTCTGAAATGCTCTTTCTTCTATCTGTCGAACTCGTTCTCTACTGATGTTATACTCATTGCTGAGTTCTTCTAGAGTTTTAGGAGTTTCAGATAATTTCCTATCTTGTATAATATTTTTTTCCCTATCATTTAATACATTAATTGCCTTATTGAGAAGGGCTTTTCTTTTTGAAACTTCTTCTTTCTCAGCTATTTTGACCTCGTGATCCGCATCTTCGTCAACTAGCCA
Source organism: uncultured Pelagibacteraceae bacterium (assembly GCA_902589175.1). Lineage (GTDB taxonomy): Bacteria > Pseudomonadota > Alphaproteobacteria > Pelagibacterales > AG-422-B15 > CACNXQ01. The sequence goes on from CACIRX010000001.1 coordinate 39,557, forward strand.
TTCTTGCCATTCTTCTTCACCGTCTGCACTAACTACTGCATTAAGAGAATAATCATTTCCAGAAATTCTTCCTTCCATTTCCGAAACTTCTTTTTCAGAAACGTTTAGTTGATTTGCAATTTCTGTAACTTGATGAGGTTTAAGTGATCCTTCACTATAGTCGCTTAGTCTATTTTTAAGTTTCTTAAGATTAAAAAATAGTTTTTTTTGAGCTGCGGTGGTGCCAATCTTCACTAAACTCCATGATTTAAGTACGTACTCCTGAATAGCAGCTCTTATCCACCACATAGCATAAGTCGCTAATCTGAAACCTTTATCTGGGTCATATTTTTTAACTGCTTGCATCAGACCTATATTTCCTTCAGATATTAGTTCTGTAACAGGAAGTCCGTATCCTCGATAACCCATCGCTATTCGGGCAACGAGTCTCAGATGGCTTGTAACAAGTGCATGAGCCGCACTCGTATCCCCTTCATCTCTCCACTTTCTAGCAAGATTGATTTCTTGCTTTTCTGTAAGCATGGGAAACTTCTTGATCTGCTGAAGATAATGATTAAGGCTACCTTCATTGGACAATGCTGGTAAATTATAATTTTTGCTCATATTCAAGATATGGTTACTTTTTTCTAGAAATCAATGATCAGCTTTTAATTGAATTTACCAATTTGCTCAAGTAATCCGGCATAACAGACTGAAAATGAAGCATTTTTTCTTTTTTAGGATGAAGAAACCCAAGAGATTGCGCATGCAAAGCCTGTCCTGGCAACATTTTAATCGATTGAACCGTGCTTTCTGATAGTGATTTAAGTTTACTTTGAGGCGATCGCCCATAAGTACGATCTCCAATGAGTGGATTTCCCTTTTCTGTTAGATGAACTCTTATTTGATGAGTTCTTCCGGTTTCTAAGCGACATTCTAATACTGTGGCAACAATTTGATTTTTTTTGTTCTTTAAATTTTCTAGTGTCTTGTAATGAGTGATAGCAACCTTACCTCTACTCACAGAACTCATCATTTTTGTTCTATTCTTATTACTTCTTGATAAGAGTGACTTAATTTCTCCATTTGCTGGTGAGATTTTGTTCCAGCATACAGCAATATAAACTCTTTCGATAGAGTGAGCTGCAAATTGATCAGATAAATGTTTATGAGTGAAATCATTTTTAGCTATTACAACCAGCCCGCTCGTATCTTTATCAATTCGATGGACTATTCCTGGCCTTTGAGCATCACCGACAAATTTAAATTCATCTCCACAATGATTGATCAAAGCATTAACAATTGTACCTGTCTTATTTCCAGCACCGGGGTGCATTACAATGCCTGCAGGTTTATTGATAACAATTAAATCTTTATCTTCATAAACAATATTTAATTTTATGTTCTCACCAATTATTGGTGTCTCATTTGCTAATTGTATATTCACTGAAATATGATCGCCTAGTGAGATCTTATAATCAGGATCTACAATATTATTATTTACTGTAATATTTGAGGACTTTATTAATTGAATTATTTTAGATCTACTAAATTCTCTTAAATTTAAAGCAATATATTTGTCTATGCGTTGACCTACTTGCTTCTTATGGTTGACTTTGTATTGATAGAACATTATGAGATAGCGATGTACCAAAAAATTATGCTATTTATAGTTATATTTCTCGGAATTTTAATTTTAATTGGTACCACGATTGTTATTACTACTATTATTGAGCGATCATACAAGATTGATTTTTTTACTTCCACTGATAATTCTGAGAAGGATATAAATTTTGAAAAAAAATGTGATCTTGTGGGTGAAAAAACTAAAGTTATTTCTCTAAGTGAGGACAAATTAGCTATTATTTGTGAGGGTCGTATTGAGGTAATGAATTTATCAAGTAATCAAATAGAAAAAGTAGTTAGCTACTAACTTGCTCTATAAAAACTGGTCTCTACATTAGGTAAAGTTTCTTTTTTAAGGATGAGGTCAGATGCCTTTTCAGCGATCATTACAGTTGTTGCATTAAGATTTCCTGTAATGATATTTGGCATTATTGAAGCATCTACAACTCTTAAATTTTCAATACCATAAACTTTGAGCTCTTCATCAACAACAGATAACTCATCTTTTCCCATTTTGCATGTACAAGAAGGATGATAAGCAGTATCACCTTTATTTTTAATAAATTCATTTAAATCACTCTCAGATCTTGAATTTATTCCAGGATTAATTTCTTTTCCTCGATATTTATCAAAAGCTTTTTGATGAAAAATTTCCCGTGCAATTTTAATGCCATCTCTCATTTCTTTTAAATCATGCTCTGTCTGCATATAGTTAAACTGAATAGCGGGTGAAGCTGAGGGATTGCTTGACTTTAATTTGACATATCCTCTACTTGTTGGCCTCATTGGTCCTACATGCGCTTGAAAAGAATGAGAGCTTGGAGATTGTCTTCCATGATCCAATACAAGCGATGGAAAGAAGTGATACTGAATATTAGGGTAATCAACCATATCATTACTTCTCACGAAGCCACCAGTTTCTAAGTTTGAATATGCTGCCACTCCAGATTTAAAAATAAACCACTCTATTCCTATGAATGCCATTCTTATCGGATTATATGAAGTGTAAAGTGTAACAGGCTTTGTACATTCATATTGTAAATAAGTCTCAAGATGATCCTGTAAATTTTCACCTACACCTCTCAGGTCATGTTGAACAGATATATCTAATTTTTTTAGTTCTTCAGCATTTCCTATACCCGAAAGCATTAGAAGTTGAGGTGAATTTATTGCTCCAGCTGATAATATCACTTCATTTTCAGCATGTATTTTTTTTATCTCTCTTCCTGTAGTACATTCAACCCCAACAGCTTTATTATTTTCAATAATAACTTTGTTTACTATTGTATTTGTAATGACGGTAAGATTTCTTCTATTAATAACTGGATGCAAGTAAGTTACACTCGTACTCTGTCTTCTGCCTCCATATATAGTGGTATCCATTAGACCAAATCCCTCTTGCTTATATCCATTCATGTCATTATTTATCTCATAGCCGGCTTGTTCTGCCGCCTCTAGGTAGACCTTACTCAATTCATTGCCTTCCGAAGATCGAGATAGTTTTAAAGGACCGCTTTTATTCCTATAAGTTTCATCTAATCCTTCAATTGACTCTGATTTTTTAAAATACGGAAGAACATTATTATAATTCCATGACTTAAGATCTTTTTGAGCCCAGTTTTCAAAATCCATTGGATTTCCTCTTACATGAACCATACCGTTGTGTGATGAACTTCCTCCCAACATCTTTCCTCTTGGGCAAAACATTTTTCTATTGTTCATGAACGGTTCAGGCTCAGTTTCGTATAAATAATTATATTTTGGGTCATGCATTGTGTATAATAAAGCTGCTGGCATTGAGGTTTTCCATGTTTTATCCGATGGACCTGACTCTATTAACAATACATTTATCTCTGGATCAGCTGAAAGTCTATTTGCCAGAACACAACCCGCACTTCCGGCACCAATAATAATATAATTATAAGAATTAAATTGCATAACTAATTTTACCAAAGTTTGTAATTATAGTACAACATAAGCTTATGTTAAAAAATTTAAACCCCAATTATGCAATTGTACTTTCAACATTATTGTGGGGTACGTGGTGGTATCCATTAAGGCTACTTAATGAATATGCGTATAATAATGCAATTCCGCTCACTTTAAGTTTCACTATTGCTGGGTTATTTTTATTATTTTTTTCATACAAAAATATATCAAAATTAACTAATCGAAATTTAATTCTTACAATAGTCGCAGCTTCAGCAGGAGCGGCTGCAATGTGTCTTTATAATGAAGGTTTAATTAGAGGTAATGTTGCAAGAGTATTAATCTTTTTTTATTTAACAGCTGTATGGAGCACTTTAATTGAAATTATTTTTCTAAGAGCGGCCTTAAACATTTATAGGTTTTTTTCAATTTCTTCAGGTTTTATAGGTCTGTTTATTATAACTGGGTTGGATCAAGGAAATTTTATGCCTAGCACACTTGCAGATCTGTTTGGAATTCTCTCAGGATTTCTCTGGTCAATCTGTGCAACACTCATAAGAATAAATGAGGAACTTGATGTAAATTTCGGTACTTCAGTTTTTATTTTAATTGGGGGTCTTTTTGTTGTTATTGCAACATTCTTACCGGATGGGCAAATACTTTCAGGATTTAACTATGATATTTTAAAGAATACTATTTTGATAATTTTAATATTCGCATTTATCTGGTTATTGCCAGGTTACTGGCTTGTCACCTATGGTCAGGATCAAGTTGATCCAGGACGCGCGGGGATCCTATTAATGTTCGAAGTTGTTATTGGCGTTATATCTGCCTATCTGCTTGCAAATGAAATAATCTCGATTAGAGAGTTTATTGGTGCAATATTCGTAATGAGCGCACCATTAATCGAGATCTATTCAGTAAAAAAATAATTAAATCAGACATTTATCTAATTAATTATGTAACATAATTTAATTTTTTTTTATGTGGAAGCACTTGCATATATATGTTTCAATTATAATGAAAGATATAAATTAGGAGATTAAAATGAATAAATTTTTTAAAAAATCTGCAATTGGAATATTTTTAGCAGGTTTTGCAGTTATTTTTGCAGTTAGTTGCGACAGGAATCAGGAAGTAGCTGATTGTGGCACAATTACTGTCGCAGAAATGAATTGGGCATCAGCTGAAATGTTTGCTCATGTAGATAAAATAGTATTAGAAAATGGGTATGGTTGTAATGTTGAACTTGTACCCGGCGATACTATGCCAACAGCAACATCAATGATGGAAAAAGGTGAGCCGGATGTAGCTCCTGAACTCTGGATTAATTCAGTTCGTATAGCTCTAGATAATGCAGTAGGTGAGGGTCGTTTGCATTATGCAGCTGAGGTACTGTCTGACACTGGTGAAGAAGGGTGGTGGATTCCTCAGTACATGGCTGATGCAAATCCTGATATCCAAACGGTTTATGACGTTATAGAGCGCCCTGAACTTTTCCCTCATCCGGAAGGTGGAGATGGAGCAATTTATACATGTCCATCAGGCTGGAACTGTCAAATTAGTACCGGAAATCTCTTTAAAGCTTATGATATGGAAGCAAAAGGATGGAGACTAGTTGATCCTGGATCAGGTGGTGCATTAGCTGGTGCTATCGGTGAAGCATATAATAAAGAAGAGGGATGGCTAGGATACTATTGGGCTCCTACAGCAGTTCTTGGCAAATATCCACTTAAGAAACTAAGCTTTGGTGTTGAACACAGTAAAGAAGAGTGGGACACTTGTACTTCTCAAGACGGATGTGCAGATCCAAAACCTAACGCATGGGTTGTTTCTGAAGTATACACTGTTGTAACTGATAACTTTAAAAATAGTTCTGATCTTGGAATGGAATACATTTCAAAGAGAGCACTTCCAAACAGCACTGTTAATGCTTTATTAGCTTGGAAAGATGACAATCAAGCATCTGGCGAAGACACAGCTATACATTTTCTGAAAAACTATACAGAATGGCACAGCTGGGTTGACGGTAATGCGAAAGCTAAAATTGAAGCAGCGTTATAATTAAAAAAATAATATTGCGGACTATAGAAATATAGTCCGCATATCTATATGAACTTTACCGAATTTTTTATTTCATTTCCTGAAATGAGTAAGGAGAGTCTTCGCCTATTTAAGAAGTCTCTTGATGGCGCTTACCGAAACTTTTCACGTGAATATGGCGATACAATTGAAGCGGTTTTTGATCCAGTGCTTTATTTCTTAGTATGGTTTGAAAAAATACTACAAAATTCTCCATGGCCTGTCGTAATAATCGTTTTCTTATTATTGATTTATTATGGAAGTAGAAGCATCGCTCTAACTATTTCATCTTTAATTGCTTTTTTATTAATTGGATATTTTGGAATGTGGGATGATACGATGTCCACAGTCAGTATTATTGGTGTTTGCACACTAATGTCTATCGGCCTAGGTATACCAATTGGCATATTAATGTCAGGATCTGATAGGGCGAGAGCCGCAATTACTCCAATTTTAGATATTATGCAAACGATGCCAAGTTTTGTGTATCTCATTCCAGTTGTTATGTTATTGGGTATTGGTAAAATTCCTGGTTTACTTGCAGTTATAATCTATGCAATCCCGCCAATAATTCGACTTACTGATCTTGGTATTAGAGAAGTTAATAAAGAAGTTTTAGAAGCCGCAGATGCATTTGGTGCAAATAGAACTCAAAAATTATTTAGAGTACAGCTTCCATTAGCTTTACCAACAATTTTCGCTGGTATTAATCAAACAATAATGATGGCACTTGCAATGGTAGTTATTGCTTCAATGATTGGGGTTAAGGGATTGGGGCAACCAGTCTTAAAAGCCATCACCAATCAATATTTTACAATGGGCCTTCTCAATGGTTTGGCTATTGTAGCTTTGGCGATCATATTTGACAGGGTTTCTCAGTCATTTGGCAAAAGAATGCAGCAATATAGGGCTGGCGCAAATGAGTGAGATAAAGATTAAGATAGAAAATTTGTATAAAATTTTTGGATCAAGACCAAGAGAGTACACAGACATAGTTAGAGATGGTGTTGATAAAGACGAGTTATTATCAAAATATAATCATGTTCTTGGGTTGGATAATATTTCTCTAGATATCAAGGAGCATTCAATACAAGTTGTAATGGGATTATCAGGGTCAGGAAAATCTACTTTGATAAGACACATTAATAGATTGATTGAGCCAACCGAGGGAACGGTCACAGTTGATGGAGAGGATATTACTAAACTTAATAAAATGGATCTTCTAGAGTTTAGAAGAAATAAAACAGGGATGGTTTTTCAACGCTTTGCACTATTTCCTCATCAAAATATATTAGACAATGTCCAGTTTGGATTGAGCATAAAAAATCTAGATAAGTCAGACTCTATAGAAAGAGCAATGTACTGGATCGAAAAAGTTGGTTTAACCGGTTTTGAAAATAAATTCCCAAATCAATTGTCAGGAGGAATGCAGCAAAGAGTAGGTTTAGCTAGGGCGTTAGCTACTGATCCAGATATATTGCTAATGGACGAAGCCTTTAGTGCGCTTGATCCATTAATAAGAACTGATATGCAGGACCAATTACTGGACTTACAAAAGAATTTAAATAAAACAATTATGTTCATAACTCATGACCTCGATGAGGCACTAAAATTAGGCGACCGAATAGCTATACTCAATGGCGGAAAACTTGTTCAAGATGGAAATGCAGAGGAAATTCTTTTAAAACCCGCTGATCAATATGTGGCAAATTTTGTTAAGGATGTTAATCGTATAAAGGTTTTAAAAATCAAGACAATTCTTGACCAAGGAGGTGAACGAGCAAATTCTAATCCAACTGTAAACGTAAATGATAGTATTGAAAATTGCTTGCCGGCAATACTTGAAAGTCAATCCGGTCTTAACGTAATTGATGAGAAAAACAATTTTGTTGGCTCAGTATCAAAAAACAAAATTATAGATATTTTGCAAAAATCTAAGGATTAATTCTACTAAATTTTTTTATTGCCTTAAATTTTTACCGGTTTGGTCATAACAAGCATTATCAACAATTGAGGCATTATAAAACTCTCCATTTATTTCAACTTGCAAAACTTCTTTGGATTTTAATAAATCATTGTTCAAGTATGCAAAAGCAATACTTTTTTGCACATAGTGGCCGAAGCCTCCAGATGTTACATATCCGATACATACTTCATTCTGCATAACAGCTTCATTGCTAGTCACATCTATGTTGTCAGTTTCAATTACCAAGGAAAATAATCTGTGATTGCTATCATCTTTAACTGCAGCGTCTTTACCAATAAAATCTTTATCCCAATTTATAAATGCAGAAAGGCCAGTTTCTTTTGGAGTATAGTCAGGTCTAAAATCTAGTGTCCATGCGCCCCAATTTTTTTCTAGTCTCATAGACATCAAAGCTCTTCCGCCAAAAGGTTTAATGTTGAATTCTTCTCCTGCATCCTCAATAGCCTCATACAGCTTGATTTGATAGTGTGGAGCTACATATATTTCATATCCCAATTCTCCAGTAAATGACAACCGGTTGACTAATGCAGGAACACCAGCAACAAACATTTGTCTAGAATCTCTAAATTTAAATGACTCATTAGAAACATCTTCTCTTACCAATAATTGCAGTAAATTTCTAGACTTTGGGCCAGAAATAGCAAGGCCGTGATAATCATCAGATCTGTTTTTATAAATGACCTCATATTGATCTAGATGTTGTTCAAACCATCGTCGATGCATTTCCTGAGCGGCACCAGATCCATAAACCATAAAATGATTTTCACTAATACACGAAACTGTAAGGTCCCCATATAATTTACCTTTTTTAGATAGCATTGGACTTAGTGCTATGCGTCCAACTTTAGGTATTCTACCTGCCAAAATATAATCCAAAAATTTTCTTGAGTCTTTTCCCTTAAATTCATGTTTAGAAAAATTAGCAATCTCTGTTACTCCAACGTTTTCTCTTACATTTTTTACTTCATTTGAAACATAGTTATGGGATCGAGAGCGCTTGATAGTTGGTTCTTCGTAAGCATCATCAGGATTATCAGCAAACCATAGAACATTTTCGAGTCCAAAGCTGTCACCCATAACTGCTCCCATGTTAACGAAGCGATCATATAAAGCTGTAGTTTTTTGTTTCCTTCCTTTTGGCAAAGTCTCATTTGGAAATGTCATAATAAATCTTCGTTCATAATTTTCAGATGATTTAATTGTTCCATAATGTGGAGATGCATAATCACCAAACCGTGCGACATCCATCGCCCAAACATCTATGGAAGGTTCACCATCAATAATCCATTCTGCAATACATTTGCCAACACCTCCTCCTTGACAGAACCCGGCCATAACACCGACTGCTACCCAATAATTTCTCATGCCTGGAACTGGTCCAATGAGAGGATTTCCATCAGGACCAAATGTAAAAGGGCCGTTAACAATATTTTTAATTCCTGCTTTTTCCAAAGCTGGCATTCTCTCAAAACCAATGACTAATCGATCTTGAATATTTTCTAATTTTGGTTCCAACAGTTCTTGTCCAAAATCTAATGGGGTTCCCTGAACTTTCCAAGGAGTAGACTTATGTTCATATGTGCCAAGCAACATGCCTTGTCCTTCTTGTCTAAAATAGATATTACCATCAAAATCAGTTCCAACTGGTAGCCTTGTTCCCTTAGGCATCGCTGCTATTTCTGGAATTGTATCAGTGATTAAATAATGATGCTCCATTGGCTGTACAGGCAAATTTAATCCAGCAAGTTTACTGACCTCTCTTGCCCAAAGTCCTGCAGCATTAATTACAATTTCTGTATGAATATTGCCCTTATCAGTAAACACATCCCAGGTTCCATCTTCTCTTTGCTTAGTGTCTTTAACCTCAGTATTTGTGTAATAGTTAGCGCCATGAACTTTTGCAGATTTTGCAAATGCATATGTGACACCTGATGGATCTACTTCTCCATCGATCGGATCCCACAAAGCTGAAATATATTTATTGGGATCGATAAGAGGATTTTTTTTTGCAACCTCCTCTAATGAGATAAACTCTTGATCAAGACCCATATATCTGGCTTTTGTTCTTTCTCTTTTAAGATAATCAGACCAAACTTCATTAGAGGCTAAATAAAACCCTCCACTTGGTTTAAAGCCAACTGAATGACCTGAAGTCTCTTCAATTTCCTTGTACAAGTTTATTGTATATGCCATCAGTCTGGATATGTTTGGATCTGAAGAAATGACATGAACGTTTCCTGCGGCATGCCATGAGGATCCTGCTGTTAATTCTTTTCGCTCAAGGAGAACGCAGTCCTTCACCCCAAACTTTGCTAAATGGAAAAGAATAGAGCAACCTACAACTCCCCCACCAATAACAACAACTTTAGCATGAGTTTGCATTCTTAAGGTGTGAATTCTTTATTTACCTGCTTAAGAGTTTCGTCTGTTCCATGGTGAAAATGTTTTCTCATGTCCGGCATATATTTCATCGAAATTGGTTTTTTACCAACTGCAACTGACATTTCTCTCACGTGATGTGCTTCGGCGCCACAACAAATTCCAATAAAGTTGATATTTTTTTCCATACAGTCTGCAGCAAATTTAGCCATTTCAAAACGATTACAAAAAAGATTATCCAAGGCTACAGGAAATGCATTATTTCCAGGAATACAATCACATCCATCATCAGAAATATTTAAAAAACCAGGTTCCTTTTCTGTTGTTCGATAAGGCACTGGCAATCCAGCAACATGGCAAGATACTTTATCTCTTACTTTTTCTAGAAGTTTCATAGTCATATCTGGCCCTCTATAACAGTTTAAACCAACGACATTTGCACCCAAGTCTTCCATCATTTTACATGCATCTTCAGGTGTATGTCCTTCTCTTGTCTTATCTCCCCTGGGTATCGCAAAATTTGTAACTGCAATCATGCCTTCATCTTTGATTGCTTTTAGAGCAATTTTCATTTCCTCAGTCCAATTAATTGTCTCAGCGACAATAAAATCAACTCCCGCTTCCTTTGCCCACGCCACTTGTTCCTCATACATTTTCTGACATTGAATAAGAGATTGTTTATCATTTGGATCATAAATATTTGTATTTGCTACATCTCCACAAACCATAAGATCTAAATCTTTATATTCATTAGCTGCATCTTTTGCAATTTGAAGAGCATTTTTCTGCAAAGACTCTAATAAATGTTCTTTCCCAATTATTCTTAATTTTTCTCTATGGCCATAATAAGTGAAAGCTTGGACAACATCAGATCCTGCTCTTATAAATTCTCTATGTAATTGAGTAACAACTTCTGGGTGCTCTAAAACAACTTCAGGAACAAATCCTCCTGCGGATAAGTAACCTCTTCGTTCCATGGCGAATAAATAACCTTCAGCACAAATGATTGGTCCCTCATTTAATCTCGTTATCAGATCTTTTTTCATGAATGCACTCCTAATTTATTCAAACAATAAATAAAAAATTATACCTAATTTAATATTCTGTCGAATTAAAAAAATGACAAGGCTATTCTTTTTTGGAATGAATAAGCATTTCTAATTTGAAAACAAACGCTCATCAAGCGGATAAGTAGAAATCGTTTCGTAACCATTATTTGTTACGACACCCTGATCCTCAAGCTTGACCATGTGGTCCCCATTAACTTCACCCACCAAAGCCTCGACACAAAGAGTCAGTCCTGGTTCCAGAACAGCGTCAAAGGCATTTTTAACCAAACGGTCTGGGTAGGCGATCAATGGCCATTCGTCACACATCCCGACACCATGCATAGGTGATGAATACTTGAGCGCCTGATACTTGTCCTGCAACACGTGCAAAGAATGAGTTAAGTCTTCCATGTGGAGGCCGGGCTTGAGAAGCCTTGTGTTATAGCGAATGTGTTCTACTGCCTCTGCATAACTCTCGCGCATATTAGCTGGCGCTAAACTATCTCCAATCCACCAGGTACGACTGAGATCTGCACAAATCCCATAGGGGCCGATCAAATCAGTATCAAAAGCAAGAATTTCGTTCTCAGATATGATCCTTGGCCCACATTCTTGAAACCATGGGTTGGTGCGTGGCCCTGAAGTAAGCAGTCTTGTCTCAATCCACTCGCCACCTCTTTTAATATTTTCTGCATGGAGTACCGCCCAAACATCATCCTCTGTCACACCACCTTTTGGAATTTCTGCGCGTGCAAACTCCTCCATAATTGCCATCGAGCGTTCACAAGAATAAATAGAACAGCGCATTGCTCGTAATTCGTGCTCGGTTTTGATAGCTCGTGCACGTTCTGTCACTTCCTCACCGTCACAGTACTCAAGCCCTGCTCGACGGACCGCATCTAAACCTGCAGGCTGAATTTTGTCTATACCGACTTGTGTACAACCTGGAGCGTGAGTGGCAATTAAGTCTAGTACCTCAGCTGCGAAAGCGTCAGCTGCTGGCCCAATCCGGTCACCACGGGCGAAGTAAAACATGTCCGCACCTGAGCGGTTCTCCCGAACAAGTGGATTGTATTGGGCGAGGAATGGTGCGTTTTTATAATCCCAGAGTACCATATACCCATCAGCACAAAGCAAGCACGCCCGGAACGGATTGTGGGTGTTCCACAACTGCATATTTGTCGTGTCAGTTGCATAACGAATATTAAGGGGATCAAACATCAATAAGCCCCCATAACCCCTGGCTACAATTGCATCAGTCAAGCGTTTGTGTCTGGCTTTGCGCATCTCAGTCAGATCTGGCAATATAAGCCCTGCATCTTGCCATTCAGCATAGGCTAATGCAGTTGGGCCAATTTCGACACGATCGCCATCATTGATTGTTCCATCGCCCAGATGCACCCCCTGGCTTGGGTCTATCTTATGATTATCGCTGTAGTAATTATTTATATTTGGTAATATTTTACGATTTATCTTCATTTTATTAATTAAGGATTAATTCTATTCAAATAATTTAATCTACCTACGATCTCATCCCTATCAATATAATATCCTTGGAGGTGTCTATTACCTGAATTGGCATCGTATTCTTTTCTGCCATGCAAGACTCTTCTGTTATTAAAGCTAAAAATATCTCCAGCTTCTAATCTGAAATTGATTTCAAACATAGGGTCATGTAGCAATGAAAGAAGTTTACGATATGCTTCATAGAAGCTATCCATAACTTCAGGACTGCAATCCATTATTCCCATATAAGCAACGCTGAACCGTATATCATTAAAATCATTGTTGTGATCTAGAGTAAATATGGGTTTATGCATTACTCTAATTGTGTTTGCGGTGTAATCTCTATTTACAAATTTTACAGGTGTATCAAGAAGAATCTTGAAATATTCAGTAAAATTTTCTTTCATATAGCTTGCAACTTTAAATCCATCTAACGCAACTGATTCACCACCTGTTGCATCGTTTATTAAACAATGAAGGAACTGGTAGCCAGGAGCAATTTCATAATATGGTAAGTCGATGTGATTTCTTAGAGCTGCAGCTGTATATGCTGAATTATTTGGATTAGGAATGTCGATTACTTCAAATGGTGTTTTAAAAAAAGTTTCTCTATGATGACTTATATTAGATAGAACATCAAAACCTGACTCTTTTTCAGTGGGTGCATTTTTTACAATTGAAATGCCCTTATAGTGAAGTTGTTCTAACCATTTTTTTATTCCTTCATCTCCACTAATAATTTCTTGATAATCTATTTGAATATCTTCAAAATTTGATTGCATACTATTATCCCACAAAAAATAAGGTGAACTATATTTTTTCTTACTTTTCATCGTGTAACAGTTATGTCGAAGCCATTCGACGTCATAGTGACTTATATGGCCTCCTTCACTCCACTCAATCTCCAACTGTCCTTTATCATTTATTGTAAACGCTTTTGGGTAAATATTTTCTGAAACATTTAGCAAGTTAAAGGTTCTCTCCCTTGCAGTAGGGTGAACTTCTGATGGACAATTATCCCTTAACCATAAAAAATTAAATTTACTCTGCTCACCATCACTCCAATCAATTAGAATCGATTTACCATTCTTTTTTAATGATGATATTGATGGATTCTCGTTCATATCTTATTTAAATGTATTATATTTTCTGTCCCAATTCGGAAACTTACCTTTTTGATTCTTATTTAAAGTTTTCATAATTTCAATCAAAAACAAATCTCTTTGTTTTTCTAATTCTTTAATATTGAATTTTCCTGCTTGTTTTTTTGTTCCTGAAACCATTGCTTTTTTAAGTTTGTTGGTTAATTCAGGTGCTTTCAATTTTGTCCAAGGGAGTTTTAGTGCAGGACCAAATTGTTCCAGCATGTGTTTCATGCCAGTTTCTCCACCAGCTAAATGGAACGTTAAACAAACCCCCATAAAAGCCCATCTCAATCCAGGACCATAAACAATTGCATCATCAACTTCATCCGTTGATGCTACCCCGTCATTTATAATATGCAAGGCTTCACGCCATAACGCTTCTTGTAGTCTGTCTGAAATATATCCTTCTATTTCTTTTTGAACAATAAGTGGTCGCATTCCAATATGTTCATATAATTTTTTTAATTTTTTAACACTTATATTACTAGTTTTCTTGCCAGCTACAATCTCTACTAGAGGTAATAAGTATACAGGATTAAATGGATGACCTATTAAAACTCTCTCAGGAAATTTACAAGCCGATTGAATTTTTGATGGTAATAAGCCTGACGAACTAGATGCGATTATAACTCTCTTATCAACTAAATTATCAATTTGTTTGAGTATATTTTTTTTAATCTTTTCGTTTTCTGGTGCATTCTCTTGAACAAAAGTTGTATCCTTCAATGCACTAGGTAATTTTGAATAGACCTTAAGATTTCTTAATGAGGCATTTCTATTCAAACCGATTTTCTTTAAGCTTTTAAAAGCAGTTCGAACATTTATTTTTAGCTGCTCACGTGAAACACTATTAGGGTCATATGCTTTTACAGTATAACCTTTAGCTAGAAATCTTGCAGCCCAGCCTGCGCCAATTACTCCAGTACCCACAATAGTGATGACTTTATTTTGTTTCAAACTTTAAGCCCAAGTTTTTTTCTGGCTTCATCTGGCCCCATCACATTTGCACCAAGATTATTAATTATTGTCGTCGCTTTTTCAACAAGTTGACCGTTTGAAGCGTATACACCTTTTTCAAGATATAGGTTGTCTTCAAGACCAACTCTAACATTGCCTCCCAAAAGAACCGCTTGAGCAACCATCGGCATTTGATGAACCCCAATTCCAAAAGCTGCCCAGTTACTGCCCGATGGTAGCATGTCTACCATGTTTTTCATTGAACTGGTATTAGCCGGTGCCCCATAGGGAATGCCAAGACAAATTTGAAATAGAGGAGGGCTGTCAAGCAACCCCTCATCGTACATTTGATTTGCAAACCACATATGCCCTGTATCAAAAACTTCTAACTCCGGTTTTACGCCTAATTCTTGTATTCTTTTTGCACCAATTCTTAATTGTTCAGGAGTACTAACATAAATCATGTTGCTATCACCAAAATTAAGAGTTCCACAATCAAGGGAACATATATCTGGTAATATTTCTTCAACGTGACTTAGTCTTTCAATCGCATTAACAAAATCAGTATTAGGTCCGAACTTTAATAGATCATCCTCAGGTCCAATTTCTATATCACCGCCCATACCACTAGTAAGATTTATTATGACATTTGTGCCACTATCTTTTATGCGGCTCACAACCTCTTTATAAAGCTCATCGTCTCTTGATCCCTTTCCTGTATTTAAATCTCTGACATGGATATGCGCTATAGCAGCTCCAGCTGACGCTGCTTCAATTGCTGCATTAGCAATTTGCTCTGGCGTCACCGGTATGTTTGGATGTTTATTGACTGTATCTCCTGATCCAGTAACTGCACATGAAATAATGACGTCTCTGTTCATATTTCCTTTACTAGCGAAAAAAAATTAATTTACAATTACCATACTATAGTATGTAATCATCATCTGAAATGCAAAATCTACAAAAATTTTATATTGATGGTCAATGGGTAGCGCCACAATCTAGTAAAAAAATGCCTGTCGTAAATCCAGCCACAGAGGAAGTTATCGGTGAAGTCATATTAGGTAATGAAGAAGATGTAAATATCGCAGTAAAAGCCGCTAAAAATGCATTTATGAGTTTTTCAAAAACTTCTAAAGAAGAGAGAATGAATATTTTGAAAAATATAAGAAAAGTTTCAGAAGAAAGATTTGATGACTTAGCTGATGCTATGACAATAGAGATGGGTGCACCAAGAAAAATGTCACGTGAAGCCCAAGCTGATGCAGCTATTGGTCATTTGGATGGTTTTATTAGTGCATTAGAAAAACATGAAGAAAAAATTGAGTTATCAAATACAGATATTTTATTAAAAGAACCAATTGGAGTATGTGGTCTAATCACTCCATGGAATTGGCCAATAAACCAAATCACATTAAAAGTTTTGCCAGTCATTGCAACCGGCTGTACTTGTATTTTAAAACCATCAGAACATACGCCATTATCAGCAATGGTTTATGCCGAAATACTAGATAAAGCTGGTGTCCCTGCAGGTGTTTTCAATTTAGTTCATGGTGATGGCGAGGGTGTGGGCATAGCTATGTCAAGACATCCAGATATTGAGATGATGTCGTTTACCGGCTCTAAAAGAGGCGGTAAGTCGGTTACAATAGAGTCTGCTGAAACTGTCAAAAAAGTTACACTTGAGCTTGGAGGTAAGTCACCGAATTTAGTTTTTGCAGATTGTGATCTTGAGGAAAAAGTAACCGCATCTGTAAATGAATGTATGTTTAACACCGGACAATCATGTGACGCTCCTACCAGATTACTGGTTGAAAAAAAATGCTACGATGAAGTCGTTACAATTGCAAAAAAGGCGGCTGAAGAAATAAAAGTTGGAGATCCACAAGAGGATGGAGATCATCTAGGACCTTTATTTGATAAAATCCAATTTGATAGAGTTCAAAACATGATTCAGGTAGGAATAGATGAAGGCGCCGAGCTGCTTGTTGGTGGACTGGGTAAACCTGAGGGGTTAGAAAAAGGTTGGTTTACTAAACCAACTATATTCATAAATGTTAATAACAGCATGCGAGTAGCTCAAGAAGAGATTTTTGGTCCCGTACTTGTAATAATACCATTTGAAGATGAAAAAGAAGCTATTGAAATAGCTAATGACACACCTTACGGACTTGCCGCATATTTACAAACAGGCGACACTGAAAGGGCAGAAAGAGTTTCAAAACAACTTAGAGCTGGCGGTGTACATGTAAACGGAGGCGGTTATAACTACGGCTCTCCTTTTGGCGGTTATAAAGAGTCTGGAAACGGCCGCGAAGGCGGTGATATGGGGCTTGAAGATTATCTTGAAACAAAAGCATTACATATTGCTTAAAATTTAATTCAAAGCAGTAAAATTTATGGAAAAATTACTGTGGCAAGCCTCCGAAAAAAGACGAAAACAATCGAACTTAGTCAAATACCATTCTTATCTCAAAAAAAGTTACTCAATAAATTTTGATTATGAATATGACTCCTTATTCAACTGGAGTATAGCAAAGCCTAATTTATTCTGGACGAGTCTTTTGAGTTATTTAGATATAAGCTATAGTGGCAATGAAAACCCTGCTATTAGTAAAAGTGAAAATATTTATGACAAGAAATTTTTTCCAAACTTAAAGCTTAGCTATAGTGAAAATATCATTAATAATTTAAATTCTATTCCTATACTCTATGTAAATGAAATTGGATTTAAAAAATATTACAGCAAAGAAGAAGTTATTCATAAAGTAAATTTAGTCGCAAAATATTTGAGATCTATCGGTGTTAAAAAAGGCGATAGAGTTGTAGGCATTGTAACTAATAATGCGGAAACATTGATTTCATTTCTTGCAGTAAATTCAATTGGTGCGGTATGGTCTTCTTGTTCACCAGATTTTGGTGAACAGGCTATATTAGATAGGTTTAGTCAAATAGAGCCCAAAATTTTATTTTATTCCAGCAGCTATATGTATGGAGGAAAGAAATTTAAAATTTTAGAAAAAATAAAAAATGTTGAGAGTAAGCTTAATACATTGGAAGTATCCATATGCATTGATTATTCTCAAAAAGACAAAAGTTTCATCGATGAAAAATTAAATTTTTTTGAAGAAAACAATAGAGAATTGAGTGAGCTCTCCTTTGAAAGATGTCAGTTTAATGACCCTATGTATATATTGTATTCCAGCGGTACAACTGGAAAACCAAAATGTATTGTACATAATACCGGAGGTCCATTAATCCAACATTTGAAAGAACAGCAACTTCACTGTGAAATTTGTGAAAACGATAAGCTTTTCTATTTTACTACTTGTGGATGGATGATGTGGAATTGGCTTATTTCTGGTCTTGCTTCTAAGGCAACAGTTGTTCTTTATGAGGGGTCTCCTTTTTTTCCACATCAGGACTCACTTTTTAAAGTGGCGGAAGAAGAGGAAATTACTTGCTTTGGTACAAGTGCAAAGTTTATTGATGCGCTAAGAAATAGCCAAATTCAAATTTCAAATAAATATAAACTATCAAAATTAAAAACAATTTTAAGCACTGGATCACCACTAGTTAGTGAGAGTTTTAATTATGTTTATAGCAATATTAAGCAAGACGTGCATTTAGCCTCTATTAGTGGCGGTACTGACATTGTTTCATGTTTTGTTGGAGGAGATCCAACTGGCGCAATATTTTCAGGAGAAATTCAATGTGAATGTTTAGGAGTTGATGTAGATATATTTAATGAAGATGGGGTTAGTACTCAGCAAAAAGGAGAACTAGTCTGCAAATCAGCAATTCCTTCAATGCCAATTGGATTCTGGGATGATGTTAATAAAGAAAAATATATAAAATCATATTTTTCAAAATTTCCCAATATTTGGACACAAGGTGACTATGCAATCAAAACAGCAAATAAGGGTTTCATAATCTTTGGGCGCTCCGACTCAACTCTCAATCCTGGAGGTATTAGAATTGGTACTGCAGAAATATATAGGTCTGTTGAAAAACTAGAAGATATCAATGAATCGATTGTGGTTGGGCAAGAATGGAATGATGATGTTAGAATTATTTTATTTATAACCCTTAAAGCCAAAAGTCATCTAAATGATAAATTAGTTGCTAATATCAAGGAAAATATTAAAAATTCAACCTCCATCAGACATGTGCCCGCAAAGATTATTCAAGTTACTGATATACCAAGAACTCGGAGCGGTAAGATAGCTGAATTGACTGTAAGAGATATTATAAACGGTAAAAAAGTTAAAAATATGGAGGCTCTTGCAAATCCAGAATGTCTTACAGAATATGAAAATATTGAAGAATTAGACTATTAATCATATATTTTCAAATATGAAGCTAGATTTTGACTCAAAAGAATTAAGAGTATTTGATAATGAGGAAATTTTTAAAATACATCCCTTGTGGATACGGGAACGATCAACTGAAAAAGGAGAAGTTGATCAAAATTCTTTTCAAAGATTATATGATCCTGAAAAGATTAAACCAGATTTGCAAATAAAGAATGCTAAGCTACTAGCAGACAACAAAATGCAAGTAGAATTTTCTGATAACCATAGTGCAACTTATTGTTTAGATAAATTAATAACAGAAATTACAAGATCAAATGTCCTACCACCAAAGATTTACTGGGATAAAAATGATGCTGAGTTAAAAAAATTTAGTTTTGCCTATGGAGCAAACGAAAGTCAGCAATTGTTTGAAATTTTAAAATTTTATCATCAGTATGGTTACGTTGTAGTCGAAGATTTGCCAGCTAAGGACGGAGAAGTTATAAAATTTGCTGAAAAAATTGGGTTTATTCGAGAAACTAATTTTGGAAAGCTATTTAATGTGAGATCACAAAAACAACCTAATGATTTGGCTTATACATCCATCGAATTAGAGTCGCATACTGATAATCCCTACAGAAAACCAGTACCATCAATTCAATTTTTATTTTGTATTGAAAACAGTTGCAAAGGTGGAGACTCCACAGTTGTAGATGGTTTCAAAGTTGCAGAGGATCTAAAAAAAGAAAATCCACAAGCTTTTAATATCCTAGTAAATACATTAATAAATTATAAATTTGAAGATAATGATGCTATTTTAGAAAAAACTGGAAAAATTATAAAATTAAGCGCTAGAGGAGAACTCAAACAAATAAAATATAGTAATAGATTAGACTTTGTATTTTACGATGAGCCAAAGGTTTTAGAAGAATTTTATGCTGCTAAAAGAGTTATGCATCAAATGATCAATTCAGATAAATATATATTACAATTTCATTTAGAGCCTGGTAACTTATTAATTATGAATAATTACAGAACTTTACATGGAAGACGAAGCTACAATACATCTGAAGGAAGTCGGTGGCTTCAAGGGCTGTATATTGACCATGACTCTGCCGAAAGTAAATATAAACTCCTCTCCAAGGAAGTAGAATGAAGACAGTCAAGTTTACCGAAATGAAAAAAGGATCAAAAGAAGATTATGAACTTTTGGCTGAATATGAAAAAAACTATGTAAATGAACTTCCGGATCGAATTTTAGAATCATTAAAAAACTTAGATAATTCAGTGGACGGGTACCAAGTAACAAGACTTGAGCATTCTTTGCAATCAGCAACCAGAGCTGAAAAAGATGGGGCAGATGAAGAAATGATTGTTGCTACATTGTTGCATGATATAGGAGACAGTCTTGCTCCATACAATCACAGTCAATTCATAGCTGCTGTTTTAAGACCGTATGTTTCTGAAAAGGTTCATTGGATTATGTTGCATCATGGGCTTTTTCAAGAATATTATTATGCTCATCATTTAGGTAAAGATAGAAATTCACGAGATAAATTTAAGGATCACCCATACTATCAAGATGCGGTCGACTTTTGTGAAAAGTGGGATCAAAAATCTTTTGATCCTAATTATGAATCCTTCCCGTTAGATCATTTTGAACCAATGGTGAGAAGATTATTTTCTAAAGAGCCAAATTTTTAAGCTATCTTTTTTACAATTACATTTCCAACTGAATAACCAGCTCCAAATGAACATATAATTGCTAAATCATTTTTATTTAATGATTTATTGTATTTATGAAAGGCAATAATTGAACCAGCTGAACTTGTATTTGCATATTCATCCAAAACTACAGGTGCTAACTCTTTTGGGGCATCTTTTCCCAATACATACTTTGAAATTAAAACATTCATATTCTCGTTGGCTTGATGAAGATACATGCCTTTGAGATCATTGGCCGATAAGTTATTTTCTTCTAAATGTGATTTGATTAAGTTAGAAACTTCTGGAACAACTTCTTTAAATACCTTTCGTCCATTTTGATGAAATAATTTGTCTGACTGACCAACGCCATCAGGCGATGAATTATTTAAAAAGCCGTAATTATTTCTTATATTATTTGAAAACTTAGTCAATAATCTCGTACCAATTATTTCATAGGAGTTTTCTATAATATTTTCTTCATTAAGACGTTCTAAAATAACTGCAGTCGCAACATCTCCAAAAATAAAATGACAGTCTCGATCTCTGAAATTCAAATGTCCGGTACAAATTTCAGGATTAATCATGATAGCAGACTTTATACTCCCAGACTTGATCATATCGAAAATAGTTTGAATTCCAAAAGTTGCCGATGAACATGCAACATTCATATCAAAAGCAAAACCCTTAATACCCAGAGCATTTTGTATTTCAATTGCAATTGCTGGGTAGGCACGTTCAAGATTTGAACAAGCTACAATTACTGCATCAATATCTTCTACATCGATGTTTGAGTTTTTAATTGCATCTTTAGCTGCTATGACTCCCATTTCAGCTAAATTAGATAATTCTTCTTCTGACCTTTCCCTCAATTTAGGCCTCATAAAAGAAGTATCTAGAATTCCTGTTTTATTTTGTACATATCTTGATTTAACACCCGATGCTTTTTCTATGAATTCAGCGCTGGATTTTTCCAAAGCTTGGGTTTTTCCATTTTTAATATCTTCTGAATTTATTTCATTAAATTCATCAACATATTTATTGAATGATTGTACCAATTCCTCATTAGAGATTTTTTCCTTAGGAGTGTAAAGGCCGGTTCCAGAAATTTGTACTTTATACATATTGGAAACTATAAAATTTAAGTAGATGCTTTGACTAGTTAACTTTTTTTTCTAATTATTACAAAAAAAGAAAACTGACCCTAAAAAAGGGCCAGCTTCTAATATTTATATTCCTGGAATATAAGGAACGCCATCACCTTTAATAGTTTCATTTATGCTTTGCAATGTAGTACAAGCTGAAATCATAAAACTGAAAGCTAAAACTGTAAGAGTAGTACGCATGCTTTTTCTCCTAATTATTTAAAGATACTATATTTAATTAAGTACTAATTACAATTATTATGTTTAGAATCATGAAATTCTATGTGTATATCATTGGCACAACAAATCCTAAGCCTAGGACATATGTTGGTTGGAGCAATAATATTGATAAGAGAATAAGGGCTCATAACGCCTCAAAAGGTGCAAAATACACTAGAGGTAGCAAATGGAAACTTTTGTATAAAGAGATTTTTGTGTCTAAATCAGAAGCAATGAAAAGGGAAATTGTTTTAAAAAAAGATCGTAAACTCAGAACGCAACTTAGAAAAAAACTAGTTTAAAGTTCCGTATTCACTTCTTCCTTTTTTTCTTAGTCCGTAAGGACCAGCAATATAAATTGTAATTGGCTTAATGCCTGGTTCTAAGTCAACCCGGTGCAAATTATCAGCACTTCTAAAGCCTATATAAAATTTTCCACGCCATTTTCTTTCTTCTTTGATGTTTGTCTCCCAGTAGCCACCACTTAAAATAATTGTAATATATGGAAAGGGATGATTGTGCAGTCCAATTCCATGATCATTATCTAAAATATGATGAATAAGTATATTGAAAGGAAACCATTTTGGTCTTTTTCTAAATAGCAAATAATACCTAGCTGTCCATGGTTTTGCTAAATGATATTCTGGATGTGAAGGGCCTCTATCCATCACAACTTTTTTTCGTCCTAATTTCTCTAGTATCTTAAGAAAAAGCATGGTACGTGAAATATAATATAGATGCGTCCGTAGCTCAACTGGATAGAGCATCAGACTTCGGATCTGAGGGTTGAGGGTTCGAATCCTTCCGGGCGCACCAGAAAAAACTATGAAGATATATAAACCATTTGGACCAACAATAGGCAAAACAAAGCTCTCATCGAGAACAGTTATAAACTTAAACAAGTTTTCAGATCAAGTGTCAAAAAATAAGTCCTTATCTAAAAAGTATGATTATGATCATAGGCTCATAGGAAGTATGAAACAGCAGTTTAAAATACCAAATAAAATTCTAAAATCTGGAATAGAAAAACAGATAATTAATTCAATAAAAGATTATTATAAGCAAACATTAAATATAAAAGTTAAGAAAATTAAAATTGAAAGAGCTTGGATAGTTAGTCAGTATGCTGGAGATTTTAATCCACCCCATTTACATAGAGGCAATATCAGTGGTGTAGGATATTTAAAAATTCCCTCGTCTATAAGATTAAATAAAGAAAAAGATTTAGCAGGTTTAATATCATTTTTTGATGGCCGTGTTTCGATGCCCAGGAATAGCCCTCCGCTTGTTAAGCACCGTGAAACATTTAAGCCCAAGGTAGGAGATTTATATATTTTCCCTTCTTTTTTAATGCATGATGTCCACCCTTTTAGAGGAGATGGTGAGAGACGGTGTTTTTCTTTTAATGCATTCGTAGATGCTTAATAATGTTTCTTGTTAAAATTTTTTAATTCTTCATTAATTAATTTTTTAGACAAAGAACCTTCGCGTATAATGTTTATTTGATTATTTTTAGTTTCAACTAAAGTTGACTCTTTAAAGCTCATTTTACCTTTCTTTTCGATTGCATAAGCGACATCTTTTGATTTTATTATTCCTAATTGATTTAAAGATTTTATATTTATTTCTCCATGAATGTTAGCGCTTGTAGTTGCAAGTGGCTTTTGCATGTATTCGAGAATTTTTATAACATCTTTATTTTTTGGAATGCGTATACCTACTTTAGACAATCTTTTATCCCCATTGTAAAACTTTTTTCCTTTCTTTTTTAATATCAAAGTAAGTGGTCCAGGCCAATATTTTGATGCCAAATATTCTTCAAAAGGTGAAAATATTGCAAGCTTTTTAGCTTCAGCTATTGAATGAGTAAACAAAATAAGAGGAAATCTTTTAGGTCTTTTTTTAATCTTAAATATATTTTCAACGCCTTGAAAACTCTTTGCATCGGCTGCAATACCATAAACAGTATCTGTTGGGATTACTATAGTTTTTCCTATTAGTAGACTTCTAGTTATAATTTTAATATTATTTGAACTTAGATTTATTATTTTAGATTTCATTAAATGACTCAAACACAAATATATTTCGATGATAGTTTTAAAGATCACGTATCTTCTCTCGATTATCCAGAGAGAACTGATCGGGTAAAAAATATCATCGATTTAATAAATAATGAAGAATTTAAAAATATATCATTAATTAAACCGAATAAGGTAGATTACTCTCATATTTATGAAGCACATGATAAAAGTTTTGTAGATGAAACTCTTGATCGTTTTCCAAAAGATGAACAGATAGTTTTTCTGGATCAAGAAACACCTGTATCTCGCGGTTCTTTTGAGGCAACATTAAAAGCTGCAGGCGCTGGCATAGACGCAGCAGATAACGTTATAAATAAAAAATGTATGAATGCGTTCTGTATTGTAAGGCCGCCAGGCCATCATGCATGTTATGACCGTTCAATGGGTTTTTGTGTATTTAATAATGTAGCTATATCTGCAAAGTACTTGATTAATAGGTATGGTTTAGAAAATATTGCCATTATCGACTTTGATGTTCATCATGGAAACGGAACGCAAGATATATTCTATGAAAATTCTAAGGTACATTACTATTCAACTCATCAATATCCATTGTATCCTGGAACAGGCGATACAAATGAAAAGGGAGTAGGCAATATTGTTAATGTACCTCTTCAAGCAGGTACAAATTCATCTCAATATCAATCGGCATTTGATGAGATGATTATAAAAAAATTACATGATCAAAAACCAGATTTTTTGATTTTATCAGCGGGTTTCGATGCTCACGAAAAAGACCCA
This sequence comes from uncultured Pelagibacteraceae bacterium, assembly GCA_902589175.1. Classification (GTDB taxonomy): domain Bacteria; phylum Pseudomonadota; class Alphaproteobacteria; order Pelagibacterales; family AG-422-B15; genus CACNXQ01. Next base: position 64,381 of record CACIRX010000001.1, read on the forward strand.
TTGGCATCGCTAGAACTTTTAGAAAATGATTTTAAATTGATAACACAAAAGTTGATGAGTATTGCAAATAAATATTGTGATAACCGAATTATTTCTATGCTTGAAGGTGGATATGATATACAAGCTTTAGAAAATTCAATGATTACCCATATAAGAGAGTTACAAAGTAATGACTAAAATACCTGATGACATAAATAAACTTTCTTTTGAAAAAGCTATGGAAGAACTATCTGAGATTGTAGAAAATTTAGAGAGTGGAAACATTGATCTTGAAAAGTCTATTGAGTATTACACACGTGGATCACAATTAAGAGCCCATTGCCAACAAAAATTAGACGATGCAGTTTTAAAACTTGAGGAAATTAAAGTACTGCCAGATGGTAAAATATCTAAAAAAAAGTAAATGAAACATCAAATCATAAATAACGATTTGAAAAATTTTACTATTAAATTCAATAAATTTTTAAAAAAAAAACTAAGTAAAGATAAAAATCTATTAAATCAAGCTATCCTGTATTCAATTAATACAGGAGGTAAAAGATTTAGGCCATATCTAGTATATATTTTTGGCAAAGAATTGAATTTATCAAACAGTGTCATTTTTAATTTAGCTTCAGCAATTGAGATGTTACATAACTATTCTCTTGTGCATGATGATTTACCTTCTATGGATGACGATAAATTTAGGAGAGGAAAAAAAACAACACATTATAAATTCAATGAATATACTGCAATTCTTGCTGGATGTGCTTTATTGACTAAATCATATCAAATTTTATCTAATAGTTCTTTTAAAATATCCGACAAGAAAAAAACAAAGTTAATTGAAGTGCTGAGTAAAGTTTCAGGTGAAAAAGGACTTCTTTTAGGTCAATACTATGATTTAAGTTTTAAGTCACCCACTGTAAGAGGGAGATTAAAATTAAATAAATTAAAAACTGCAAGATTAATGTCTTATTGCTGTCAAGCAGTTGCGATATGTGCAAACAAAAATAAGAGTGTCGAAATTAGTATGCAAAAAATTGGAGAGTACATCGGAGAAATTTTTCAAATCAATGATGATTTTGCAGATTTTCCAAGAATGTCAAAAGTAAATACTGAGATTTTACTTAAATACAGAAAAAAACTAGCTGAAAAGACCAAAAAGAATTTGATGAAAATTAAATTAAAGAAAAAAAAGACACTCTTACTTATTGATTTTTTAGTTGATCTAAAAGTTTAGCCACACTGCGCTCTATTGCGCAATATATGATCTGCAAGTACACACGCCATCATAGCTTCAGCAATAGGGACAGCTCTCAAACCTACACATGGATCGTGACGACCTTGTGTTGAAATCGATGTGTTTTGAAATTTATAATTAATTGTTTTTTTTGCCTTCAAAATTGACGACGTTGGTTTAATCGTTATTGATAAATTTAAATCCTGACCACTTGATATACCACCCAAGATTCCGCCAGAGTTATTAGAGGAAAAGATAATTTTTTTATTTTTATTAGCTCTTATTTCGTCGGAGTTTTCATCTCCTGATAATTCAACGGCCTCATTACCAGCTCCTATTTCAACACCTTTAACAGCGTTGATACTCATCATTGCACCTGCAAGGTCAGCATCTAATTTACCATATACAGGTTCTCCAAGTCCGGCGGGAACATTTTTAGCATTTACTAATAATTTTGCACCCAATGATGATCCTTTTTTTCTAGTTTCATCTAGGTACTCTTCCCAAACTTTAACTATTTTTTTATCAGGACAGAAAAATGAATTTTTCTTTACGTCATTCCAATTGAAATTTCTTTGATTAATTATAAGCTTTCCAACTTGTGTAACTGCACCTTGAATTAAAATATCTTTTTTTAATATATGTCCAATTACCTTTCTTGCAACAGCGCCAGCAGCTACTCTACTCGCAGTTTCTCTTGCGGAAGAACGACCTCCACCTCTATAATCTCTTATTCCATATTTCAAAAAATATGTTAGGTCAGCATGTCCAGGTCTAAATTTATTTTTTATATCGCTGTAGTCTTTTGATTTCTGATCTTTGTTCCAAATTAACAGCATTATCGGAGTTCCAGTTGTTTTACCCTCAAATACACCGGATAAAATTGAAACTTTATCATCTTCTCTTCTTTGTGTAACAAATCTATTTTTTCCTGGCTTTCTCATATCTAAATATTTCTGAATATCCTTTTCCTTAAGTGGTATTAGAGGAGGACAACCATCAATTACACATCCAATAGCTTCCCCATGAGATTCCCCCCATGTTGTAAATTGAAAATTTTTTCCAAAAGTATTAAATGACATATTTATTTTTTATTTGTCTCTGATTATTAAATGATCCACCAGTTCATCAAGATACACTTTATATTTATTTCCTTCAAATTTATTAATATTAGTTTTAGCTTTTTCTGCGTATTTTCTTACAAATTCGATTGAACTCTTATAAGTATTAGTTTTATTCATTAGATTTAGAAGTACTGCCAGATCTTTTTTACTTCTTTTTCTCTTAAAAAAGAGTTTGGCTATAATTTTTTTTGACTTTTTATCAGATTTTTTGAAACAATGAATGACTGGATATGTTACTTTACCCTCAAAAAAATCTTTCCCAACATTTTTTCCCATTTTGCTCGAGTCACCAAAATAATCCAATACGTCGTCAGATAATTGAAAGGCCATACCAAAATTAAAACCAAAATCATTAAATATTTTTTGAGTTTTTTTATTTTGGTCAGTAATGATGGTTGGTAAGAAACAAGATATCCTAAAAAGCTCAGCAGTTTTAGCATCAATTATAGATAAATACTTCTTTTCTGTTAAGTTGACATTTTGATTGTTGCCTACGTCTTGTATTTGTCCTCTCGCTAAAATAAGTGATGTTTGGGATAATATCTCTAGTAACTTCAGTGATTTATTTTTTACCATTAGCTTAAAAGCTCTACTCAAAAGGTAATCTCCAACTAAAACACTTACTTTATTTCCCCATATTTGATTTGCGCTTAATTTTCCTCTTCTGATCTTTCCTGTATCAATTACATCATCATGCAACAAAGTAGCGTTATGAATAAACTCTATGCAGACAGCAAGTGTAACATCTGCATTACCTTTGTAATTTAGCATTTTTGATACAAGTAAAGTAAGAAGAGGCCTTATTTTTTTTCCTTTAGCTTTAATGAGATGGCCTGCTGTTAATGTAATTAATTTTTCTTCATCTTTTATATTCTTACTGATTTCTCTTTCAACTCTCTTCAAAGAGCTTTTAAGTAAATTCGATAATGATTTTACAGGGGTATTCACTTATTAATTATGATTTTGTTTTATATTTAGATGTACTTATAATATAGTCTCATATAATTAAAAGTTATTGATTTCAGGCAATATTTAAAAAATGAGCTTAATATCCTCTAAAACAAGAATAAATATAGTTGGCTTACGAGGCGTTATTGGAGATCTCGGTAGATTTCAAAAGGGTCTTACACTTGAGAATTGTGCTGCTATTCTTGAGAAAGCTTTTAGCTTTAAAAAACCATCTGTAGTAGTCATTAAGATCAACTCACCAGGTGGGTCACCGGTACAATCTGAATTGATACACAACCGTATAAGAAATTTATCAAAGAAAAACAATGTAAAAGTGATTACGATCGCGGAGGATGTTGCTGCCTCAGGAGGTTATATGCTGATGTGTGCAGGAGATACCTTAATCGCCAATAAAAGTTCTATAGTCGGATCTATAGGCGTGATCAGTGCCTCTTTTGGATTCAAAAAATTAATAGATAAACTAGGCATTAAAAGAAGAGTTTTTACAAAAGGAGATAGAAAATCGTTTCTCGATCCATTTGAAGAAGTTTCTAAAAAAGACATAGATAAGTTGATCAAAGTTCAGGATAGTATATTTGAAAATTTTAAAGATTTAGTATCAAAAAATAGAAAAAAGAAAATAGACCCAAAAAAAGTTTTTAATGGGGAGTTTTGGACAGGCGAACAAGCAAAAAAACTCGGTTTAGTAGATTCTAATGAAGAACTAAACTCATACATTGAAAAACATTATGGAAAAAAATTAAAGATTAGGAACATAGAAGAAAAAAAATCATTCATTAAAAATATTTTAAATAATCAAATTTCAAATAACGATATTGTTGACCAGCTTACAGAAGCTCTAAGGGAAAATTCTTACTGGAGTCGATATGGCCTCTAAAAACATGGAAGACCTCGTTTCATTATGTAAAAGACGGGGGTTTATTTTTCAATCAAGTGAGATTTATGGTGGTTTGCAAGGAATATATGACTATGGTCCACTCGGAGTAGAATTAAAAAATAATCTTAAATCCTCCTGGTGGAAATCAATGATCTATGATCGGGATGATGTTGAGGGGCTTGACGCGTCAATTCTAACAAGTAGGCATGTATTAAAGTATTCAGGCCATGAAGACACTTTCTCTGATCCTTTAGTCGACTGCAGAAATTGTAAAAATAGATTTAGATCTGACCAGGCTAAAGATGGAAAATGTCCAGAATGCGGATCTAGTGATCTAACTGAACCTCGACCATTTAATCTTATGTTTAAAACTACAGTTGGTCCAGTAGATGATGGCAGTAATTATGCCTACCTAAGACCGGAAACTGCACAGCAAATTTTTACAAATTTCAAAAATATATTGGATTCAACAAGTAAAACTATTCCTTTTGGAATTGCGCAGATAGGTAAAGCTTTTAGAAATGAAGTCACTCCAGGTAAATTCATATTCAGAGTTAGAGAGTTTGAACAAATGGAATTAGAATTTTTTGTTGAACCAGGTAAAGATGACGAGTGGCATAAATATTGGGTAGACAAGAGGTATTCATGGTGGATTGATCAAGGCATATCTGAAAAAAGATTAAAAAAGCTAGATGTTGAAGACGCTGACCTATCTCACTACTCAAAAGCTACTGTAGATCTTATGTATGAATTTCCACATGGACTTGAAGAATTAGAAGGAATAGCAAACAGAACTGATTTTGATCTTGGTTCTCATACTAAAAATCAAAATGACTTTAAAATATCCGCAGATGTAATGAGAAATAACCAATCAACAACGAAATTGAGTATTCAAAATTTAGAAAGTAAAGAATGGTATATCCCGTATGTTATAGAACCCTCCGCTGGTGTTGATCGAGGTGTATTTGCACTACTCAATGAAGCTTACAAGGAGGAGGATTTAGAAAACGGTAATAAAAGAATAGTGTTAAGTTTAAAACCGCATTTGTCTCCAATTAAAGCAGCCGTGATTCCTCTAAAAAGAAATAATGAGGATTTAGTCAATAAAGCGAGCAAGATTAAGAATGATCTTCAAGCACTAGGTATGGGAAGGGTCATTTTAGAAAACTCTGGTAATATTGGAAAAGGTTATAGACGTCATGATGAGATTGGCACGCCTATTTGTATAACAGTTGATTTCGAAACAATCGAAAATGATACAGTGACTATAAGAGATAGAGATACCATGTCACAAAAAAGAGTATCATCTCAAGATTTAAAACTCGAATATAAAAAAGTTTTTAATTAACTATATATTTCTTCTCGGAAATTCTATTTTGCTAAATGGCCAAGATGTTTCTAACCATTTTTTAAATGTTTTTCCTAATTCATTCTCTAAGCCGCTATCAAGTAAATCTTGTCTTATCCAATAGTATGCTTGTACTTCATACTCAGGGTTGTCGGAGGGATAAATATAACAACAACCAATTACATCATCCTCTTCTTTTGTCGATAAAACTGTGTAAGCGAAAGAATGTCTAAGAGAAAACTCCACTTCATGCCACCCCAGATCGGCAAGATTTTCATTTAATGTCATTTTTTTTGGCCATTCACTATCGTCCATTAGTTTATATAGATGGTCTACACTTTTCATTACTGCCTCATAGTCTTGATCGACATGTTTTATTGTTAGTGGTCTTAAGATAAAATTTTCAGTTACCAATTCTGCAGGAACTTTAAAACTATTTTTAACTATTGGACGGCTGTACATTTAAATTTCTAGTCCAAAATCAACGTTTTCAATGCTATGGGTAAGTTGTCCGATTGAAATTCTATCAATTTTTGTTTTCGCATAGGACTTAATATTTTTTAAATTAATATTTCCAGATGCTTCACAAAGAAACCTTTTTTTAACCATTTTTAAGCACTGAGAAATTTGTTTCTCAGTCATATTATCGAGAAGCACAATATCTATTTTCTGATTTAAAATTTTTTTCAGTTGTTTAATTGTGTCAATTTCAACTGTAATTTTCTTTTTTAACTTTGATTTTTTAATTTTATTTATATTCTCAATCAATCCTTCTTTATTTCCAAGATGGTTATCTTTTATGAAATAAAAATCTGATAAAGAGGCCCTGTTTACATGCGCGCCACCAATTGTAAGAGCATATTTTTGTACCTGTCTCACACCAGCAATTGTTTTTCTCGTTGAATAAATTTTAACGCCGTAAGGTGCCGCAATATCAACAAATTTTCTTGTTTTTGTTGCAATGCCAGACATGAACCCTAAAAAGTTTAGAGCTGTTCTCTCTGCAATTAATATACTTTGCGCATCACCATCAACGTCAATAATTTTATTTCCCTTAACCACTTTACTTCCATCTTTTTTTAAAACTTTTATTTTAATTTTACTATTGAGTGCTTTAAATGTTTGAACAGCAAACTCAGTTCCACAGACAATCGCATTCTCTTTTGCGACTATAGATGCTTTAAGCTTTGTTTTTTTAGAAATTAAAACTTTTGAGGTTATATCACCATATCTACCAAAATCTTCTTTCAAAGCAATTTTGATTTTTTCCTTAATATCTTTTTTAGCTAACAAGTTTTTCATTAACTTCTGATATAGTAGAATCCAAGATAGTTTTGATATAACCATCTACTTCTGAATATTTAATATCAAAATGCTTAATAAAATCTTTATCAGTATCTTGATAATCAGATCTTAAATGGCAACCTCGACTTTCTCTTCTTAAATAAGCGCCTATGATAATAAATTTGCTAACCAAAATCATATCATTAAGTTTAGCTGAAAGGCCTTTTGACTCTCTCTCAATTTTTAGTACATCATTCAGACCTCTGATAATTGAGTCTTTATTTCTAACAATTCCTAAATTTCTCATCATTGAAGACCTTAATTGCCATATATATTTTTTTGCTCTTATTTTATTTTTAGTTTTCTCTTTAAAAATTTTAATAAATTTAGAGCTAATATGAATATCCTTTTTTATATTCTTTTTATTTATCTCATTTGCAACAATCTTAGCAAATACAAGAGACTCCAATAGTGAATTGGATGCAAGGCGATTTGCTCCATGAATACCAGTTGCAGCAACCTCTCCACAGCACCAGAGTCCTTCAACAGAAGTCTGTCCTTTTAGATCAGTTTTTACTCCACCTATATGATAATGAGCGACAGGAATTATTGGCAGCAGGTCTCTTTCAGGATCTAAGTCTGCATTTTCACAATAGGATGAAACTTGAGGAAAACGAGTATTAAAATTACTACCCATATGCCTACAATCTAAAAATACTGAATTTCCTTTTTCAATTTGTTTGAATATATTTTGAGCAATAAGATCTCGTGGTGCCAACTCATGATCAGGATGAATACCGAACATAAACCTTTCTTCATCTTGATTTACAAGGTAAGCCCCTTCACCTCTAATCGCCTCAGTAGCTAAAGGAGTAGGGTCTAAGCCAAAATCAAGACCTGTTGGGTGAAATTGTACAAACTCCATGTCAGTAAGCGTTGCACCAGCATGAGATGCCAACGCCACGCCCTCTCCATAAGAACTTCGTGGGTTGGTCGTATTTGCAAAAATACCTCCCAAACCACCTGTCGCTAAAACTACATGAGAACTTTGGATAACTACATTACTGTCAGGAACATTATTGTCAGTAAATCTTCCAATTACTCCGTAAATAGTATTTTCTTCTGTCATAATTCGATCAATTGAAACATTTTCTAAAACTGTAATGTGATCACTTTTTTTTACTTTTTCAATTAAGCCGCGCATAATTTCAAGACCAGAACTATCACCTTTTGATCTTATGATTCTATTGAAGCTATGAGCGCCTTCTAGCCCTAAATTAAAAGTACCATCTTCATTTTTATCAAAATTAACTCCGTATTCCTCTAAATCATCAATGATGCCTTTTGCATTTTTTACAACTTCTTTAATCGCATTGATATTTGCTAAGCCTTTTGCTGTAGTCAAAGTATCATTTATGTGGCTTTCAACACTGTCATCCTTTGAAACTGCAGCCGCAATCCCTCCTTGTGCCCAACTGCTTGAAGTGTTTATCCCAAGTGAACTTTTAGTAATTACACAAACTTTTCTTGGCGCTAAATTAAGTGCAACAGTTAAACCGGCTACACCGCCACCCACTATTACAACATCAGGGCTATAAATAGCATCAGACATTAGCTGCTTCTGCCAATTTCAAGCATACGATCAATGGAAAGACGAGCTTTATCGATAATTGTCTTATCAACTTGAATTTGATATTGGTTAAATCGAATAGCATCATAAATTTTTTTCAAAGAAATTCTTTTCATATGAGGACAAAGATTACAAGGTCTAATAAACTCAACATTAGGATTCTCTATGGCTACATTGTCACTCATTGAACATTCCGTAACCATAATGACCTTTCCAGGTTGATTATCTTTTACATAATTACTCATACCGGCAGTTGAGCCTGCAAAGTCACTTACTGCAATTACTTCAGGTGAACATTCGGGATGCGCTAGTACAACTATATCTTTGTGTTGTTTTTTATAAGCCAATATTTCATCTGCAGTAAATCTTTCATGTACCTCACACCGACCTTTCCAAGAAATAATTTTCACATCTGTTTGAGCTGCGATATTTTTTGCAAGGTATTCGTCAGGTAGAAATATAACTTTATCAACACCTAAAGACTCTACTACATGTTTTGCATTTCCTGATGTACAGCAAACATCTGTTTCTGCTTTAACATCAGCTGATGTGTTCACATATGTAACAACTGGTACTCCAGGATATTTTTGCTTTAATAATCTTATATCTTCTGCGGTTATTGACTCAGATAAAGAACAACCTGCACGAGTATCTGGAATTAAAACATTTTTATTTGGGCTAAGTATTTTTGCTGTTTCAGCCATAAAATGTACGCCACATACAATTATTGTATCTGCATCAGAATCTCTCGCTTCGTAAGCCAATTTCAATGAGTCGCCAACAATGTCAGAAACACAGTGGAAGATCTCAGGTGTCTGGTAATTATGTGTCAATATCGCAATATTTTTTTCTTTTTTTAGCTTATTAATTTCATGAATCAGTGGAGCATGAAATGGCCACTCAACTGCAGGTATAATTTTCTCTACACCTTTATATAGATGAGCTGTTGCATCCTTTACTTCAGAATTAAAATCTGACGGATATTGCAAATTTTCATTCAACATGATTATTTTTTACTATAGTTTAATATTACAATTATAGTTAAATGTATATATTTCAACATATCAACAATTATAAAAAAAAAAGGATAAAAGCTGCCGTCGTGCTGGAATTGGTAGACAGGCTGGTTTGAGGGATCAGTGAACGTGGTTCGTGAGAGTTCGAGTCTCTCCGACGGCACCAAAAAGTCAATCTAATGGTTTATATTAAATGAAAATTTTATTTATTGGCCCTACAAGAATAGGTGATACAATTCTCTCTACTTCAATATTAAACTTTTATATTAAAAAGTTTGATCAATGCAACATCTCAGTTGTAACAAGTTCATTTGCAAAAGATTTATACAAATTTATGCCTCATCTTCAGGAAATAATTGTAGTTGATAAAAAAAGATTTGGCCTTCACTGGTTAAATATAATTAAATTTTCAATTTTTAGTAGATGGGATTTAGTGATCGATTTAAGATCATCAGCGACATCTTATTTTTTGAATACAAAAAAAAGAATGATATTTAGAGGAAACGAGCTTTCACATAAAGTTATGCAATTTAGAGAATTTATAGATACAAAAGAAGCTCTCATTCCAGAAATATGGTATAGTCAAGAAGATGCAGACATTAGTTATAAAAAAATAAAAAATAATGATCACTTAATTGCAGTTGCACCGTATTCCAATTGGCCAAAGAAGGATTGGTCACTAAATAAATATAAAAACTTACTTCAAAATGAATTTTTTAAGAACCACACTATAATACTAACGGGTATTTCAAGAGATATAATTAATAAAAGGGAAATTGAGGAATTTATAAATACATCAGAATTAGAAATAATTAATCTTTTTGATTGGGGCAATTTGAGAAATATGGTTCCCATATTTAAGAAATGCCGTTTTTTTATTGGAAGTGACAGTGGTCTGATGCATCTTGCGGCATCTTCAGGGTGTAAGACAGTTGCTCTTTTTGGACCTACGAATGATTTGGTATATGGACCATGGGGAAATCACAAAGTAATTAAATCAGATAAGGATCGAGATTATGGTCTTGAAAATTTATCTGTTGAAAATGTACTAAATAGCATAAAAGAATTTATAAAATGATTGATCTCTTAATAAAAAATGGAAAAATTGTAACCCACGACAATGAAAAAATAGCTGATATTGCTATTAAAAATGGAAAAATAATCAAAATTGGCAAGCTATTTAATTTAAAGTCAAAAAAGACCATTGATGCAAAGGGCTTGCATATTCTACCAGGAGCATTTGATACACAAGTTCATTTTAGAGAACCGGGTAATACTAAAAAAGAAAATCTCAAAACAGGTAGCTTAGCGGCTGTTGCAGGGGGGATTACTTCAGTTTTTGATATGCCTAACAACAAACCAAGTATCACGACTAAAAATCTTTTTATGAAGAAACTGCAGACCGCTAAAAAGAGAATGCATTGTAACTACGCATTTTATTTTGGGGCTGAGAAAGATAACATTAGAGAAATTAAGAAAGTTGAAAAAATTAAGGGCTGTTGTGGAGTAAAGGTTTTCGTTGGTTCCTCAACAGGCACACTGCTTGTTTCGAACCACGCTGACATTGAAAAAATTATGAGATCAACGAAGAAAATGATCTCATTCCATTCTGAAAATGAAGATCTGCTTATTAGTAGAAAAAAGTATGCAAAAAAAGGCAGACCGTTAAGCCATCAAGTTTGGCGTAATGTAGATACTGCAATTACCTCAACAAAAAAATTAATAAAATCAGCAAATAAATGTAAGAAAAAGATACATATTCTTCACATAACTACAGCGGAAGAAATTAAATTACTTTTAAGAAACAGAAAATATGTTTCATTTGAAGTAACACCTCAGCATCTCGTGTTGGTATCCCCAGAATGTTACAAAAAACTTGGCACATATGCTCAAATGAATCCTCCCATTAGAGGAACCAAGCATAGAAATGTTCTCAGAAAAACTCTGCAAAAAGGTCAAATTGACATTATTGGATCAGATCATGCCCCACATTTAAAGTCAGAAAAAAATCAAACTTACCCGAATAGTCCATCAGGAATGCCAGGTGTACAAACTTTACTTCCTATTCTATTAAATGAAGTATCGAAGAAAACAATTTCATTGAATGAAGTAGTAAAGCTAACAAGCTTTAATCCTAAAAAAATATTTAAGATTAAAAATAAAGGGTTAATTAAAGTTGGTTATGATGCTGATCTAACTATTGTTGATATGAATAAAACTAAAAAAGTTTTGAATAAAGATATGAAAACAAAATGCGGATGGACACCTTTTAATGGCATGAAATTAAGAGGTTGGCCTGTGGGAACAATAATTAATGGTAAAGCTGCATTTTGGAATAATAAAATAAATAAATCAGTATTTGGTGACCCAATAAGCTTTAATTAGCTTCGAGCAATAAAAGAAGTATTTTTAAAATTCTTCTTGCCATAGCACAGAATTTTACGATCTAAAGTTCTTATTCTTCCTCCAGCAAATCTCAATATAGCATCTCCAGCTGCCGTATCCCATTCCATTGTAGTCCCAAAACGAGGGTATACATTTGCTAAACCATGTGCGATGTAACATAATTTTATTGAACTTCCTGAACGGATTATTTTGTTAGCATTGAATCTTCTAAAAATCATTTTTTTTGCCTTTTCTATTTCACTCTTAGCAAGTGAGTGAGATCTACTAAGAATAACAATATTTTTATTTCTTTTTTTAACTTTAATTTTTCTTATATTTGTAGGCTGTCCTTTTTTACTCAATTTTGAGAAATAAGATTTTTTATCTTTTGTGAAATAAAGCTTGTTTTTAGTAGGCATATAAATAATCCCAAAAACTGGTTTTTTATTTTCAATCAGACCTATATTAACAGTGAATTCGCCGTTACCTTTTAAAAATTCTTTTGTCCCATCTAATGGGTCTACCAACCAAAATTTTTTCGCAGCTTTACCTTTTTTAATCTGTTCTTCAGAAACAATAGAAATTTCAGGAAAATGAAGCTTTAAGCCCTTACAAATTATATCATTCGCCCTGATATCTGCATTTGTCACAGGTGTATTATCGGACTTGTATTTTTTGGTTACCTTTTTTTTATAGATTTTGATGATTTCAATGCCGGCAAGATGAACAATCCTAATTATTTCATCAAGTTTTTCAGGTGTTATGTTCATATAAGGAGTAAAGCTTGTAAAATAGACAATAAGACAAATATATTATACATACCAGAGCAAAATTATTAAATCTTATGGAAAATAATGTGAATAGCATAAAGGGAAATAATCCTATTGTGGTAGCTATGTCAGGTGGTGTTGACTCATCAGTAGCTGCTGCGCTAATGAATAAGGATTATCAAGATGTGATAGGTGTCACTTTAAGACTATATGATGAAAAAAAAGTAGCAAATTCTAAAACATGTTGTTCTGGTGCGGATATAATGGATGCAAAAAAAATAGCTAACACAATAACTATTCCACATTATGTTTTCGATTATGAAGAAATATTTAAAAAAAATGTTATTGAGCCTTTTATTAACGAATATAAATCAGGAAGAACTCCCATACCTTGCATAAACTGTAATGAAAAAGTAAAGTTTCTAGACCTTCTGTCTTTTGCAAGAGAAATCAATGCTAAGTCATTAGTAACAGGACATTATATAAAAAAAGTAAAAATAGATAATGAGTGGAGATTGTACGTTCCTCAAGATAAAGACCGAGATCAGTCCTATTTTCTTTTTACAATGAAGAAAGACGATCTGGATCTCATCGAATTTCCTCTGGGTGATTACAAAAAAGATGAGATAAGAGATTTAGCTTTAAAATTAAATTTACACGTATTTGATAAAAGTGACAGTCAAGATATTTGCTTTATACCCGATGGTGATTATAAAAAGTTTATAAATAAGAATATTGGAAGCAATGAAGGCGAAGTTGTAGATGTTGATGGAAATGTACTTAACAAACACAACGGTATTCAAAATTTTACAATTGGACAGAGGCGAGGTTTAGGAGTTTCAAAAGATGAGCCTCTTTATGTAAAAAAAATTGATAGAGATAAAAATAGAGTTATTGTAGCAAATAAAGAGAATATTAGTTCCTCAACTATATATGTTCAAAACGTAAACTTAATTGCGAAAAATTTACCAAAAGATCTATATGTAAGAGTTAGATCAACTGGAAAATTATTAAGTGCAAAAATAGAAATTAACAAAGAGGATGAAGCAACAATTTATCTAGAAGCTCCTGAAACTGCTATATCACCAGGTCAGGCTTGTGTTTTTTATTGTAAAGATGAAATAGGAACACGGCTCTTAGGAGGTGGCTGGATCCATTCGACAAATGATTAATATTGTATATTATGGCTCATCTTTGGCGGGGTAGCTCAGTTGGTTAGAGCGGAGGAATCATAATCCTTAGGTCGGGGGTTCAAATCCCTCTCCCGCTACCATTAAATTTCTTAAATTTGCTTATTTAGATGCATCAAGGTATTCAATAACCTTTCTATCCCATGCATAATTTTCATTAGCTCTTAACTTTCCTTCTGCTCCCATACTTTCTCTCAGCTTTTTATTTTCAAGTAAGAGTAATATTTTTTCTGTGATCATTTTTTGATTACCAGCCTCACATATTATTCCTGTCTGATTATCTAAAATTGCGTCGTTTACACCGCCGCTATCACTTCCAACAGATGCAATACCATGAAATGAAGCATCAATATAAGCCATGCCAAAACCCTCAACTGACTCTCCCACAGTTGTCGGTGTCATAACAAATAAATCAGATTGTTTAAGAATTAATGATTTTTCTGGCTCAGTTATCCATCCAAGAAACACAACATTTTTCTCTAGATTCATATTTTTAGTTATTTGTTTTATGTGTTCTAGATATGGACCTTTACCTGCTATCAAATATAATACCTTTGGAAATTTCTTTTTAATCTCAATTAATGAGTTTAAAATAAATATATGACCTTTTCTTTTTTCAACTCTAGCGAGAGTTGTTATAATTGGAGAATTTTTACCAATAATATTAGCCACATTTTTTTTATCTTCCTCTGTTATAAAATCATCATAAACATCAATGCCTGGATGTATGATTCTTATCAGTTTTGTATCTATTTTAAGAGAGGCTTGCATGAGATCTTTCGTGTAAGAGGAATTTGCTAAAATCTTGTGGACACCTTTGTAAGAATTTATAATTCTATTTTTCTTAAATCTCAATAAATCAAGCATTATAGTCCAATACTGTTTTGGAATTTCAGTACCATGTGCAAGTACTAAAATTTTTTTATTATATTTTTTCAAATATTCAATACTTTTCCAAGAGTCTGCATAGATTGCTTTTACGTTTTTACTGCTGCATATTTTTTCTAAATATTTTGCTTTTGCCAATCTTCTGAGAGGTTTCCATCCTGTAAATCTTTTAATTTTATATTTTTGTTTATGATCAGTTTCATGAGTTTTGCCGTCAGCTAACACGAGAACTTCAACCCCACGCTTTGCCATAGCTTCTGCCATTCCAGTCATTAAAGATTCAATACCTCCAATTTTTGGTGCGAAGCATTGGGTTGTGATGATGATCACTTGAATTTCTTTATTCTTTCCACTTAATTGAACATCCAATACTTGGTATTTGGTCCTTTGGACCTGACCCCGTTTCTGAAACTTGCATCATTGCTTCTAAAAGTTCTTTTCTGGCATTTGGAATTATTTCCATTTTAGACTCTTCAAGTCTGCCTCTGTATTGAAGTTCATTATTTCCATTAAAACCAAAAAAATCAGGAGTGCACACAGCATTATATTTCCGTCCGACATATTGGGTCTCGTCATAGACGTAAGGAAACACAAAATTATTCTTCTCAGAAAATAACTTCATATTATCAAATGAATCTTCTTCACCATATTTTGGATCATTTACATCATTAGACATTATTGCGATTACACCTATACCTTTTTCTTTCAATATAGTTGTATCTTCAACAATTCGATGTATCACTGATTTCACGTATGGACAGTGATTACATATGAACATTACCAGCGTTCCATTAATACCTTTAATATCATCAAATGAATAGTATTTGTTATCGATGCCAATAAGATTAAAATCTGGAGCTTTCCATCCAAAATCACAGATCGGTGTTTCTAATGCAACCATAATTTTCTTTCTATTGTTTAAATATCTAATTATCATTACTATATTTCTTACTTAACTAAATAACAAGATATGATCTATTCACTCGGAGATAAAAAAATAAATCCAGATAATTCAGACTTCTGGGTCGCACCAAGTGCTTCTGTGATCGGAAATATTACACTGAAAAAAAATGCAAGTGTATGGTTTGGAGCTGTTTTAAGGGGTGACAATGATCCAATAATTGTTGGTGAAAATTCAAATATTCAAGATAATTCTGTTTGTCATACGGATGATGGGATGCCATTAGTGATAGGGGATAATGTTACAGTAGGGCATAAAGTTATATTACATAGTTGTTCAGTTGGAAATAATTCTCTTATAGGAATGGGCTCAACAGTTTTAAATAAGTCAAAAATAGGGAATAATTGTTTGGTAGGCGCCAATACTCTAATAACCGAGGGCAAAGAATTTCCTGACAATAGCCTGATAGTGGGATCCCCTGGAACTGTTAAAAGAGAATTGACAGATATGGAAAAAAAGATAATTGAACTTAGTGCTTTTCACTATGTTGAAAATATGAAAAAATTTAGAGATAATTTAAAAGAAGAAAATATTGAATGAATACTTTTGATTACATAATTGCAGGAGCTGGTTCAGCCGGTTGCGTTTTAGCGAATAGGCTCTCCAAAGATCCTGATATAAAAGTTCTTCTAATCGAGGCAGGTGGAACTACATGGCATCCTTTTGTTAAAATGCCAGCAGGTGTACTTGAATTAATTTCTGGCGAAGGTGCAGGTAAATTTTATAATTATGGCTATTGGACTGAGGGTCAACCACATTTAAATAATAGAAAACTTTTCTTCCCTCGAGGCAAGGGCTTGGGTGGTTCAAGCAATATTAATGGAATGCTTTATGTAAGAGGTCACTCACGTGATTATGATATTTGGAGACAGCTCGGCAATGAAGGATGGTCTTATGAGGAAGTGTTGCCTTATTTTAAAAGAGCTGAAAAAAATGAAAACGGTTCATCGGAATTTCATGGAAGTGATGGAGAGTTAAGTGTTCAAAATCCGGTGTTTACAAATAATCCTTTACATCGATGTTTTTTAAATGCTGGCAAAGAGGCTGGCTATAAATACATTGAAGACATCAATCAATACGATAATGAAGGTTTTGGACCATGTCCTCAAACGATTTCAAAAGGCTATAGAGCAAGTACAAGTTTCTCATTTTTAAATCCTATTAAAGACAGAAAAAATTTAACGATTGCAACAAATTCAATAACCAATAAACTTTTATTCGAGGGAACAAAATGCATTGGGCTTGAGTATTTAAAAGGAAAAGAAGTTATAAAAGCATACGCTGATAGGGAAGTAATTGTTTGTGGAGGTGCTATTAACTCACCTCAGATATTGCAACTTTCAGGAATAGGTAAAGGAGATTACATAAAAAAATGGGGATTAAAAGTTGTTGCTGATCTTCCCGGAGTAGGTGAAAATTTACAAGACCATTTAGATGTATTATCTCACTACGAGTGTACACAGCCGGTAACGGAAGCAAAATATACAGCGGGTGGACTTGCAGTATTTAGAATGGCAGCAATCTTAGCCCAATGGATGATAACTAAAAAAGGTCCAGGTAATGACATTGGTTTGTCAGGAGTATCATTTTTAAAGACAGATGACACACTGGACCTTCCAGATATTCAAATGCACTTTATTGGATCACTTTTAAAAGACCATGGGAAGACAAGACCTGACTCACATGCTTTTAGTAATCACGTGTGTATGCTTAGACCTGAAAGTAGGGGCTACATTGCTTTAAAATCTCTTGATCCTTCAGTGCCTCCGATTATACAGCCAAATTATTTTGCAACTCAAAAAGATCGAGACACACTCATCAAGGGAGTAAAAATGTCTCGAGAAATTATGAATCAGTCTGCTTTTGATGAATACCGAGGTAAAGAGATGACCCCTGGTGTTCATGTTCAAACAGATGCTGAAATAGAGGAATTTATCAGAAATGCCGCTGAAACAATTTATCATCCAGTTGGTACCTGTAAAATGGGCAGTGATGAATTTGCAGTTGTAGATGATAAATTAAGAGTTAGAGGAGTAGAAAATTTAAGAGTCATCGACGCGTCTGTAATGCCAACTCTAATAGGTGGAAATACGAACGCGCCAACAATTATGATAGCTGATAAAATTTCTGATCATATTCTTGGCAATGAATTCCTTCCACCACAGCATGTGAGCTACAAAGATAAAAACGCTGCATAATTTTGAATAAATTTTTATTTTCAATTCTTGGAATAGCTCTTATTTTTGTTTCAACACTTATATTGGTTAATCAATATAATACTAGAAATTTTGCACAAACTAGTTTTTTAGAAATAGAAAAAAAATACTCTTACAAGATTGAACGAGATCAGTTTGGAGTACCACATGTATATGGAGATACTGATAAAGATGCAGCATTCGGATTTGCTTATGCACAAGCAGAGGATGATTTAAAACATGTAGAGATGATGATTAAAATGTCTCGTGGTGAGCTTTCAAGTTTAAATTTTAATTCGAAAACAATCGCAGCTATTTATTCACTCATTACTGGTGATGGAGACATAATGGAAAACCTAGATGCAATTGAAGGAGTAGAATTAGATTTTTTATTTAAATTTTTTAATGTTCAGGACACTGTAAATAAAAAAATCTCAGAAATTCCTGAAGAAACAATTAATTATATAAAAGGTTATGCAGATGGACTTAATTATTATGCTGCAAAAAATCCAAACTTAGTCGATCAATCTTTATATCCAGCTACTGCATACGATTTGGTTGCAGGGATGACATTTAGGATGCCGTTATTTTATGGTATTGATCATTCAATTGCTGAACTCATCAATTTAATGGATGATCAAGAAGAGAAAGTTACAATGAACATGAACGCTCTATCCGATAATCCAATAGTCGCAAGCATAAATACTTACTTTAAACCATCAGGTTCAAACGCATTTGCTGTTTCCAAAAGTAGATCACAAGACAATGAGACAATGCTTGTCATTAATTCACACCAGCCATTAACGGGTCCAGTTGCTTGGTATGAAATTCATATAAAAAGTGGAGAGGGCTTAAATATTATGGGTGGTACTTTTCCTGGGTCACCATTTGTACATGTTGGCTTTAATGAAAATCTCGGGTGGGGAGCTACAGTTAATCAGCCAGATTTATCGGATATTTATGAATTAAAACTTAACCCAGAGAATAATGATCAGTATGAACTAGATGGTGTATGGGTCAATTTCACCGAAACGGACCAAGAATTTAAAGTTAAACTGTTTGGTCCTTTCAGTATTACATATCCTATACAAATGTACCATTCAGCACATGGGCCTGTTCTGAAAGATGACAATAAAGCCTATGCCCTTAGGTTTGTAGGAATGAATGATGTCAATCACTCAACTGCATGGCTCAAAATGAATAAATCAAAAAATATTGATGAATGGCTTGATGCCTTAAGAATGGAACAGCTAGCTAGTTTAAATTTAGTTTACGCCGATAAAGAAGATAATATCTTTTTTGTTCATAATGTTAAATCGCCAGTAAGAGACCCGAACTACAATTGGATGCAAGTGGTACCCGGAAATAAGAGTGATTTAATTTGGAATAATTTTCATCCTTTTGAAAGTGTGCCTCAGATCTTAAACCCAAGCTCTGGATATATATTTAGTACTAATCAAAATCCTTTTTTTGTTACAGCTAAGGTAGATAACTTATCTTTATCTAACTTTAATCCAACTATGGGTTTTCAAACACGAACAACGAATAGGGCATATAGAGCTTACGAACTTCTTGATCCTGATAAATCAATATCATTTGGTGAACTTGATAAATACAAACACGATAATAAGTTTTCTTACAATTCAAGACAATACAAGTTTATGAAAGAAATTTTCAATCATGAATTTTCAGAAAATAAATTAAAAAATGCTCAAGAATTTTTGAGAGATTGGGATCTAGGAACTGATTCTGATAATTTACATGCTGCTTTTGGAGTTTGTATCTTGTCTCCTGAATGGTTGGCAGAAATAACAAGAAAGCCACGCCCAGATCCAATCGACATCTTCATTAATTGTGTTGATGAGTTTGAGAAAAACTTTGGGACATTAAGTGTAAAATGGAGTGATGTTAATTTCTTGGAGAGAGGATCAAATCTAGTGCACATTCAAGGAGGGCCCGATGTTTTAAGGGCAATTTACGCCCCGCGAAGCAATGATGGTATACTCAAAGCTGTTGCTGGAGACGGCCTTTATATCTATGTAAAATGGGATGAAAATAAAGAACAGGTATCAAAAAGCATTCACCAATTTGGAAGCGCTACAATGAACATGGGTTCCCCGCACTATGATGATCAAATTAATTTATTTGCAAGTGAAAAGCTCAAAGATACATTCTTTAATTGAGCTTGTAGAAAAAAAATAATTATATAAAATTTTCTCATGTTGTTACACGAGCATTTAGAAAATGGAGCAGATAAAAATCCTAATTTCCCCTTTTCTGAATTTGAAGGAAATTCGCTTTCTTATCAAGAAGCAAATTTATTAAGCAATCAATTGGCTAACAAACTTGTTTCTGAGGGTTTAGAAGTTGGAGATAGATTTGCATTTCTTGCAAAAAATTGTACTGAAATGGCAATTATGTATTACGCAGCGTCAAAAGTTGGTGCTGTACCTGTTCCACTGAATTATCGTTTAGCGGACCAAGAGTGGGCATACATAATAAATGACTCTGAAGCCAAACTTATAATAGTCAAAGGTAATGAATATTCGGATAGAATAAATCAGATTTCATCAGAGTTAAAAAATGTAAAAAAATATATTTCTATATCGCTTGATAATAGCATCGAAAAATTTCAGGATTTTTATGATTGGCTTTCAGATAGTTCGAATGAAAAACCAACTTTAAAAATCCATGAAAATGATGATGTATATCAAATGTACACAAGTGGTACTACAGGTCATCCAAAAGGCGCCGTTCTTTTACAGAGAAATGTTGCTGCTAATATTAGACAGTATTTAAATAGTTTAACTTTACCAAGGCCTTCAAGAACTCTTTTGGTGGCTCCAATGTATCATGCCGCTGCAATGATTAATATGTGTGGATGCATTGCAATAGGTGGAACTATTGTTATTCAAGAGGATTTTATTCCGCAAGATGTAGTAGACTGCCTAGCAAATGAAAAAATTACGCATACAGTATTAGTTCCTGCGATGATTCAAGCATGCTTAGTATCAGTGCCAAATGTTGCAAACAATGAATACAATGATTTAGATCAGATTCATTATGGAGCCTCACCGATCGCCCCGGAAACACTCAAAAAAGCAATGGACGTTTTTAAGTGTAAATTTGGACAAGGTTTTGGAATGACAGAAACGGTAGCTGTTATTTGTTTAATGACCCCAGAAGAACATATTCGTGCACTCAATGAAAAACCCGAGCTATTAAAATCATGTGGAAGACCTGCAATTGATACACAAGTTGAAATTAGAGATGAAAATGATAACCCTCTTCCCATTGGAGAAATAGGTCAGATCTGCGCAAAGGGACCTCAAATCATGAAAGGTTATTGGAATAAAAAAGAGGAGAGTGAGAAAGCGCTTAAAGGTGGGTGGATGCATACAGGTGATGCAGGTCGAATGGATGAAGAAGGATTTGTATTTATACAAGATAGAATAAAAGACATGATTGTGTCTGGAGGTGAGAACATTTACTCAACTGAAGTTGAAGCAGCTTTATTTGCACATCCTGATGTTGTTGATGCCGCGGTTATTGGTGTTCCGGACGAAAAATATGGTGAGGTAGTTAAAGCTTGTATTGTGAAAAAGGAAGGGTCAAATATAACTGAGGATGATTTGATAAGCTTTTGTAAAGACAGAATTGCAAGCTATAAAAAACCCCAATCAGTAGACTTTATCGATGAAGTTCCAAGAAATGCTAGTGGAAAAGTTTTAAAAAAAGTATTGAGAGAACCGTATTGGAAGAATCAAGAAAGACAAGTAAGCTAAGCTGTAGCCGTACCTCCAACAGTAAGATTCTCTATCAACATCGTAGGCTGACCTACTCCAACAGGAACACTTTGTCCATCTTTACCGCACGTTCCAATTCCTGTATCCATTTTTGAGTCGTTACCAACCATCTTAACTCTTTTTAAAACATCAGGACCGTTACCAATAAGAGTCGCACCTTTTACAGGGTTTGTAACTTTGCCATTTTCTATTTTGTAAGCTTCAGTGCAAGTAAATACAAACTTGCCACTTGTTATGTCAACCTGGCCACCGCCGAAATCAACTGCGTATAGTCCATTTTTAACTGATTTCAAAATTTCTTCCGGATGGCGATTACCCGATAACATATATGTATTTGTCATACGAGGCATGGGTAAGTGAGCATAACTCTCTCTTCTACCATTCCCTGTAGGATTAACGCCCATCAGTTTTGAGTTTAGTCTGTCCTGCATGTATCCAGTTAAAATTCCATTTTCTATTAACGTTGTACAATTAGTTGGTGTGCCCTCATCATCAACGCTCAAAGATCCTCGACGAGAGTCAATTGTTCCATCGTCAACAACTGTCACTGACTCGTCAGCAATTTTTTCTCCCATGAGGTTAGAGAATGCGGAAGTTTTTTTCCTATTAAAATCACCCTCAAGCCCATGTCCAATTGCTTCATGTAGCAGTACACCCGGGTAACCTGGTCCAAGAACTACATCCATTTCACCTGCAGGCGTGTCGACAGAAGTTAGATTTATTTCAGCCTGATTGATTGCTTCATCCACTTGATTTTGCCAATGCGAGGAATTCAAGAAAGTTGAGTAATCTACTCTACCACCTGAACCTCTGCTGCCATTTTCCTGCCGTCCATCCTTTTCTAAAACGATTGATATATAAAGTCTCACTAAAGGGCGAAGATCTTCAATCATAATTCCACCAGGTCTGTAAATTCTCACGGCCTGCCATTCACCGTTTAGTGAGGCCGAAACTTGCTTAACGTTTGGATTTTTTGATCTCGCGTATTCATCAATTTTTTTTAGAGTTTCTACTTTTTCTGAGAATTCATTTTCATTAATTGGATTGATCTCATTATAAAGTTTTCGGTTGGTTTTTGAAAAATTAGCGTTGAAATTTGCATTATGATCTTTTGTAATAAAATTTACTGTTTCACTGGCTTTTTTTAGAGCATTTTCATCAATATCGGATGAATGAGCGTATCCTGAACTTTCGCCGGCTATAGCTCTTAATCCAAAACCCTTTGATGTATCAAATGATGCACTCTTTAGCCTTTGATCATCGTAAACAAAGCTCTCACTTTCACAGAATTCCATGAATAGTTCTCCATCGTCTGCTTTGTGTAAAGCATCTGATACAACTTTATCAACTTTTGAGTTATCTAAATTGCTTCTAGTGAAAAAGAGGCTGTCATTGGACTGATTCTCTATTTTTTTGTTAATCATTTCGAATTGTTCTGAATAAAAGATATTGTTTTAAAATATATTAAAAAAACCCTAAAAACTAGCAAAAATTGCGTCAAACTGTCGCGAAATAATGAGTAGTTTAATGCAAATTAAGCAGTATATATTACGTAATAGCTCAAAACATTAAATCAATAATTTCTCTATGAAAAATACTATTAAAATATTATTTTTTCTTCTTATACCCTCTTTTTCTTTAGCAAATGAAGGCATTTCTGAAAATTGGCAGCTAAGTTTTCAACAGCCTGCAACTGACTTAATGTCTGACATTATATCATTTCATAGTTATATTTTAATGCCTATCATTACAGGTATATCACTTTTAGTACTTGGTCTTCTGCTATATATCATGTTCAGATTTAATAGCAGCCGTAATCATATTGCTTCCACGACAACACATAACACAACAATTGAAATATTGTGGACTGTAATTCCAGTAATATTGTTAATTATTATCGCTATTCCTTCTTTCAGATTACTTTACGTTTCTGAAACAATACCGAAGGCAGATATAACAATTAAGGCTATTGGCAATCAATGGTATTGGACTTACGAGTACCCTGATTTCGATGATATCTCTTTTGATGCTAACATGCTTGCTGATCATGAGCTATCAGATCCAAAGCTAAGATTGTTAGAGACTGATACTCAAATTGTTGTACCAGTAGATAAAGTGGTCAAGCTTCAGTTAACTTCAGCAGATGTGCTGCACGCTTGGACAATTCCAGCATTTGGTGTCAAGATGGATGCTGTACCAGGAAGATTAAATGAAACATGGTTTAAGGCTAATAAAGAAGGAATTTATTATGGCCAATGCTCAGAGCTTTGTGGTCCAAAACATGCATTTATGCCCATTAATGTAAAAGTCGTCTCAAACAAAGAGTTTGAAGAGTGGATCGAATTTGCTAAATCTGAGTATGCATCCCTAGAGATTAATTACAGTGACGATACATTTGAAATAGCTAAAAAATAAAATATTTTATTCAGAGGAGAAACATATAAATGGCAGATATTACAGCAGATCAGGTAGACAGTCACGATCATCATCCAACTGGCTGGAGAAGATACCTATACTCAACAAATCATAAAGATATTGGAACTCTCTATTTAATATTTGCAGTTATAGCAGGTTTAGTAGGAACTGGAATGTCTGTTCTTATGAGAATGGAGCTAATGTATCCGGGAGACGGTATATTGGGAGGTGATCATAATTTATATAATGTTCTAGTAACAAGTCATGGTTTACTAATGATTTTCTTTATGGTTATGCCAGCTATGATTGGTGGTTTTGGAAACTGGATTGTGCCGCTTATGATCGGCGCTCCAGATATGGCTTTCCCACGAATGAATAATATCTCTTTTTGGTTATTGCCAGCATCACTAATACTACTTATCGCATCATTATTTGTTGAGGGAACATCGGGCGGTGCAGGCGTTGGAGGTGGATGGACCATATATCCACCATTGTCTGCTAACTTAGGTTCGCCTGGCCCTGCAGTGGATTTAGCAATCTTCTCATTACACCTTGCTGGAGCATCATCAATTCTTGGCGCAATTAACTTTATAACAACAATTTTTAATATGAGGGCTCCTGGCATGACTCTTCATAAGATGCCTTTATTTGTGTGGTCAATTCTTGTGACAGCTGTCCTTTTACTACTTTCATTGCCAGTATTGGCCGGTGCAATCACAATGCTTCTTACAGATAGAAATTTTGGGACAACTTTCTTTAGTGCCGCTGAAGGTGGGGACCCAGTACTTTTTCAACACCTATTTTGGTTCTTTGGTCACCCTGAGGTTTATATCTTAATTTTACCAGGTTTTGGAATTGTGAGTCACGTTGTAGCAACATTTTCTAAGAAACCAGTCTTTGGCTATCTTGGAATGGCTTATGCAATGGTATCTATTGGTTTCCTAGGGTTCATTGTATGGGCTCACCACATGTACACTGTTGGCATGGACGCAGATGTGAAAGCTTATTATGTGTTTGCCACGATGGTAATTGCTGTGCCTACCGGAATTAAAGTCTTCTCATGGATTGCTACTATGTGGGGTGGTTCAGTAGATCTTAAAACACCAATGTTATGGGCAATAGGCTTTATTTTCCTATTCACTGTAGGTGGTGTGACAGGTGTTGTTCTTGCAAATGCAGGAATTGATCATTCGCTGCACGACACTTACTATGTTGTTGCACATTTTCATTACGTTCTCTCTATGGGAGCTGTTTTTGCAATATTTGCTGGTTTCTATTATTGGTTTGGTAAAATGTTTGGCAGAAACTACTCAGAGTTTTTGGGTAAGCTACATTTTTGGTTAACTTTTATTGGAGTGAATATAATATTCTTCCCACAACACTTCTTAGGTTTAGCGGGAATGCCAAGACGATATGTTGACTACCCTGATGCTTACGCTGGATGGAATTATATTTCCTCAATTGGCTCATTCATATCAGTCCTTGGTTTAGCTGTATTCTTTATAATGTTAGTACACGCTCTCATGAAAGTTAGAGATTGTGCTGACAACCCATGGGGTGAGGGAGCTACAACACTTGAGTGGACATTGCCTTCTCCTCCACCATTCCACCAGTTTGAGGAGCTACCAAAAGTTAAGTAGAAATTACAATGGCAAATATTACCTCAGTTTCTAACAAACAGGAATTTGGGCTAGGTTCTATTGCGACAAAACTAGTTCTATACATCTCCTTGCTTAAACCAAGGGTCATGTCACTTTCTATATTTACAAGCTTTGTAGGAATGATAATCGCACCCGGAAGTTTAAGTTTTACTACAGCTTTGCTCGCTATTCTTGCTATCTCAATTGGTTCTGGCGCGTCAGGAGCACTAAACATGTGGTATGAGAGAGATACTGACAAATTAATGAATAGAACAAAAGACCGAGCGTTGCCAACAAACCAAATAAGCGCAAATGGGGCACTCATCTACGGCATAACACTCTCAATAATTGCTGTATCAATGCTTTACTTGGTTTCAAATCTAGCAGCTGCAGGATTACTTTTAATGACAATTTGCTTTTATATATTTGTTTACACAATATGGCTTAAAAAGAGGACACCTCAAAATATTGTGATAGGAGGTGCAGCGGGAGCCTTTCCTCCGATGATCGGTTGGGCAGTTGTGACAGGAGGAATCTCAACTGAGATTTGCCTTCTTTTCATGTTAATTTTTCTATGGACGCCTCCTCATTTCTGGGCTCTTGCACTTTATAAATCTGATGATTACAAAAGGGCTGGAATTCCAATGATGCCACTGATTGTTGGTGAGCGTAAAACGATAAATTTAATTATCGCATATTCGATTACCTTATTGCCACTTACTTTAATTATGAGTTCATACTATTCTTTGTTCTTTGGAGTTTCGTCAACAGCTCTAAGTATTTTTTTCATTTATTTGGCATTTGATCTCAAAAGATCGTGGATGAAAGATGGCTTGCTTGAGCGAAAAGCTCAAATGCTATTTTATTTTTCAATTATTTATCTGTTTAATATTTTCTCAATTCTATTAATCGATAATTTACTATGGAATATTTACTAATGGATAAAAAAATAAAAAAAAGAAATATAATAACTGCCCTCGTACTAGTTTTCTTTGTGGCTTTATTTTTCTCTTACACTGTTTATAAGTTGGGAACGATTTAAATGAATTTTATTAGGTCAAACAACAGTATCACTGCGATTGGACTAATAGGAATAGTTATCGCCATGATCGCTTTAGCCTATGCGTCAGTGCCTCTATACAACTATTTTTGTAAAGTTACAGGATTTGGGGGCACTCCAAATGTGTATTCTTCTGAAAGCATTTATTCTATCGATAAAACTATCAATGTTAGATTAGACTCCAACGTTGGTTCTACCCTCGATTGGGAATTCTATCCTGAGCAAAGAATTCATCAATTAAAGATAGGTGAAAATAAACTGATTAATTATGTGATAGAGAATAATACAAACCAAACTCTAAGCGGTACAGCTGTTTATAATGTATCACCAACTGAGGCAGGCAAGTACTTTAATAAAATTGAATGCTTTTGTTTTCAAGAAACAGAGCTCATGGCTAACGAAACTAAAATTATGCCAGTTTCATTTTTTATAGATCCTGAAATTGAAAATGATAAATACATATCTGATTTATCAGAAGTTACTTTGTCCTATACCTTTTATGAAAACAGTGATACATAATTAGATATGAGTTCAGAAAATACAAAAAGAACACATGAATACCATTTAGTTGATCCGAGTCCTTGGCCCCTTCTTGCATCGATTGGAGCTTTAATCGCATGCGTTGGTGCGGTTGTTTATTTTAGGACTGATGACATGTGGACAATGATAATTGGTTTAGCAATTGTTATCTATGTCTCATATATGTGGTTTAGAGATGTGATTATAGAGGGCGAGCATCAAGGTCATCACACCCCAGTTGTTCAAATTGGCCTTAGATACGGCATGACTTTATTTATTGCATCAGAAGTTATGTTCTTTGTTGCTTGGTTTTGGGCATATTTCAACGCAAGTTTATTCCCTACAGAACAAATAGGAGCTATATGGCCTCCACCAGATATTCATCTAATGGATCCATGGCATATACCTCTAATCAACACGTTAATCTTGCTTTTATCAGGAACAACAGTTACCTGGGCTCATCATGCATTGCTAGAAGGAAATAGAAAAGAGCTAATACAGGGACTATGGTGCACGGTAGGACTTGGTGTCGTATTCACTGGTTTTCAGGTTTATGAATACATGCATGCTGATTTTTCATTTTCTGGGCACATCTATGGCGCAACTTTTTATATGGCGACTGGCTTTCATGGCTTTCATGTTCTAATTGGAACAATATTCTTGATTGTTTGCCTTGCAAGATCGATTGCTGGCCATTTTAAATCGGACCATCATTTTGGTTTCGAGGCCGCTGCTTGGTATTGGCATTTTGTTGATGTTGTTTGGTTATTTTTATTTGCAGCAATTTATGTTTGGGGCTCATATTAATAAATACTATAATTGATTAAAAATCTTCTTTTCCACTTAATATTTATTTCAACAATCGTACTGCTTCTTTTGCTTTGTTTTTGGCAAACACAAAGGCTCGAATGGAAAAATAATTTAATAGAGTCAATTAATTCTAATTATAATTCTGTACTAGATGAATTTCCATCAAACGACGAGAACTCTCAATATGAATTCATGAATACTTCGGTAAAAGGACAACTATTAACTGGTAAAAAAATGTTTTTTTATAAATTTAATCTTAAAGGAGAGTCTGGTTATGAAATTGTCTTACCAATGCAAATGATTAGCAAAAAATTTATTTATGTAATACTTGGCTGGATACCGTTTGACTCTAAAGATAATTTTGAATTAGATGAAGTTTTCAAAAATAGTGAGATAGAAATCAGAGGAGCTTTAATCTATTCGAAGGATCGAAAGCCGCTTATTCCAGAAAATGATACAATTGCAAATACCTGGTATTTGCTCAATACAAGTGAAATGGATAAATATCATAAATTAAATTCTAGTAAGTATATGATAAAATTATTAGACCAAAGCTATTCTGATAATGTTCTAATTGAATTTGAGCCTTCTAATATAACAAATAATCATCTCCAGTATGCTGTCACCTGGTTTTTGTTGTCTTTTGTAATTATGATAATGTATATCTACTATATTAGACAAAAGGTGCAAAAAAATGAGGTATAGAAGCACAAGGGGCAGCGATTACTTTGGGTTTAGAGAAGTTTTATTTGCCGGCTTAGCAAATGATGGAGGCCTATTTATTCCTGAAAATTGGCCAAATATAAACCATAAAGATATTAATCGAAATGTAAGTTATGAGGACTTAACAGAAATTATTTTATCTCCATTTATTGGTGACGAAATAGAATCCGATCAATTGAAGAGGATTATTAAAGAAGCGTATTCAAATAACTTTACAGAAAGTGGCTGTGTATCATTCAAGGAGCTTAATGCAAACGAAATAATCGTGGAGCTATTCAATGGCCCAACTTTAGCCTTCAAAGACTTCGCAATGCAATTACTTATCCCTCTTTTTGATCATTTTTTAGAAAAAGAAAATAAAAGAATAAATCTTATAGTAGCAACATCAGGCGATACAGGATCAGCCGCTATCAACGCTGTAAAAAGAAGTAAAAACATAAATATTTTCTGTTTATATCCTAAGGGTAGGATTTCAGAATTTCAGAGAAGGCAGATGTCTACTGTTAATCAGGAAAATATTTTTCTTTGTGAAGTAGAAGGAACTTTTGATGACTGTCAAAAAATTGTTAAAGATATTTTGAAAGATACAGATTATAGTATGAATAATAATATATCAGCAGTTAATTCAATTAATTGGGCAAGAATTATCATTCAATCAGTATATTACTTTTATACATTTATTAATTTTACTGAAAGAGCTTCCAATAAAGTTAATTTTTCTGTCCCAACTGGTAACTTCGGAGATATTTATGCTGGTTATGTTTCATATAAAATGGGATTACCTATCAATAAATTAATAGTGGCTACTAACGAAAACGATATTCTAAATAGGTTTATGAAGTCAGGAGTATATGAATCTAAAACAGTCATAAAAACATCAAGCCCAAGTATGGATATTCAGGTAGCAAGTAATTTTGAAAGATTGCTTTTTGATATACTTAATCAATCAAATACTGAAACAAAAGTATCAATGGAAAATTTTGAAGAAAGTGGAAAAATATCAATATCTGAGGAAAATTTAGAAAAAGTTCGAGAGGTATTTAGCTCGAATAGTTCTTCAATGGATATCGTTCAAAACACAATCAAATCCGTGAAAGATAATTTTTCATATGTTATTGACCCCCACACTGCTACAGGACTGGATGCATCAAGATTTGAAAAAGATATGGATAGGCTTAATTTTGTTTTGGCTACAGCTCACCCTGTAAAATTTTCTGAGGTTGTTGAAAAATCAATAGGTGAAGGTTTAAATTTAATGAGTAAATACAATTACTTATTTGATGCTGAAGAAAAAATGTATAAAATGGAAAATAACACAATTCGAATTAAAGAATTCATTAGGGAGCAAATAAGCTAGTGTCATTTTTAACAACTTATTATCCAAAAAAGATAACATTTGAGAGGAAAGGTGAAAACGTCACCCTAAGACCTCCTGATTATAAAGATTGGAAATCATGGTCTTCATTAAAAGAAAAAAATAAAAGATATTTAAAACCGTGGGAACCTACATGGTCACCAAATGAACTTGAAAGAAGTTCATTTGTAAAAAGAGTAAGATATTTTGAAAAACTTGCATTAGATGACAACGCATATTCCTTTCTGATATTTGAAAAAAAAAATAATAATTTGATTGGCGAAATTAATATTAATAATGTTCAAAGAGGCGTAGTTCAATCTTGCTCAATTGGGTATTGGATTTGTGAAACTAAGATGGGCAAAGGTTTAATGAGTGAGTCAATAAAACTTATCAAAGAATTTATTTTTGATGAATTGAATTTACACAGAGTAGAGGCAGCGTGCCTACCAAGGAATGAGCGTTCTTTAAAGACACTTGAAAAAAATAATTTTTGCATTGAAGGATTAGTAAGACAGTATTTGAAAATCAATGGCAAGTGGGAGGACCACTTACTTTTATCTTGTATTAAGGAATAAATTTAGTATGGTCGTCAAATGTCAGATTTAATTGGAAATGAATTACCAAATGAAACTTTAGTTTTTATGGATAAGGACAAAGGTCCACAACCATTAAAGATATTGGACTTCTGCAAAGGGAAAAAAATAGTAATCTTTGGTGTACCAGGTGCATTCACACCAACATGTGCTCGAAATCATTTACCTGGCTTTATAGAGAATGCTGACAAAATTAGAGAAAAAGCTGTTGATGAAATAGTATGTTTTGCAACTAACGACATATTTACTATGTCAGCATGGGAGGAAATGTCTGGATCAAATGGAAAAATAAAATTTTTATCAGATAGTAAGGCTGAGTTTGCAAAATCATTAGGCACAGACTATCCCGATACATTTGGAACATCGATCAAGACAAAAAGATGCTCACTACTTGTCAATGATGGAATTATTGAAAAGTTTTTTGTCGAAGTTGATGGTGGTAAAGTTGATGTAAGTGGAGCAAATAAAATGATGGATTTACTATAATTTATCCTTTTATCTGAGCGACCGCCAGTTTATCAGCAATTTCATTTCCGTAATCACCTGAATGACCCTTCACCCACTCCCATTTTATCGAGTGTTTATCCGTCAGATTGTCTAATTCAACCCAAAGATCTTTATTTTTTACGTCTTTTTTTTGTGCAGTCTTCCAATTATTGATTTTCCATTTTTTTATCCACTCCTGAATACCTTGCATGACATACTTTGAGTCAGTGAAAATTATTATGTCTCTTTTTTCATTAAGATAATCTAGAGCATTAATAACTGCTTTTAATTCCATTCTGTTATTTGTGGTGTTATTTTCAGATCCACTTAACTCAATTTTCTTATCATCAATTTCAATGTAAGCTCCCCAACCTCCATTGCCCGGATTGCCTGAGCAAGCTCCATCGGTGTACATAACAACCTTTTTAGAGGCCATATTCGCCTACTTTTTTAACGGATTGGTGAAATTGGAGTTTAGTGAGATACTCATTAGGGTCCTTTTTAAGGATCAGTTCATTATCATCATGTGAATAGTAGTCGATTAAACGAGTTAGTAGATACCTTAGAGATGATGCTCTTGTAAGAAGAGGTAAAGCTTTCTTTTCTTCCTCTGAAAATTCTCGCAACTGATTGTAACTGCCCAATAAATGTTTTGCTTTTGTTGGATTGAATTCGTTATTATTTGGCTCAAAACACCATGCATTCAGACAGATAGCAATTTCGTAAGCATAATAATCGGTGCATGCAAAATAAAAATCTATTATACCTGTAACCTCATTACCTTCAAAAAAAATATTATCTGGAAAAAGATCTGCATGAATTATACCTGAAGGTAAACTATGACCAAGGTTTCCAGATAGGAAAGTATATTCTTCATTGATTAAGTCGATTACCTGCGCGTCTATATTATCGTCAAAATTTTTTAAAGTTTCAATTAAGCTGTTGAGGTTTACAAATCCAAGCTCATTTTCTCTAGTCATTTCAAGTCTAGCTGATTCTTTATGCATTCTTGCGATAGTGGAGCCTAAAGACGCACAGTGTATTGGTTTAATTTGATCTATTGACCTACCTTTTAAGAACGATGTGATTACAGCTTTCTTATTTTGAATTGAGTTTGAGTAATTTCCTTTTTTATCTTGTATTACCTCAGGGCACTTTACATTGTTCTTATTCAAATGATTCATTAGATCAAAAAAGAATTGAAGATTATTCTGATTTGTTCTTTCTTCAAAAATTGTAAGTATGTAATTTTTTTCTAGAGTCTTTAGTAAATAATTTGAATTAGAAGTTCCACCTTTTATACCTGAAAATTCAAGAACATTTTCAATACTATAGTGTTCAGTAAAAAGATCCAATTCTTCTCTAGATATGTGCGTATAGACTGCCATAATTTATTTATAGCTTAGAAAGAGAGATATAAATAATAAATTATACCTTAAGTTTACTTATTTGATCGATTGATTGTTTTACAAGCTTATCTGCATTTTGGTCGTTGATGTTTTCTAAGATAATTTTCTCAGCAATATTTACTGAGTTATTTACAATCTCGTCATTAACTTTTGATATAGCCATTTTTTCAGCCCTTGATATCTTTTCTATGGCTTGCTGTTCGGCTCTTTTAATAAATTCTTCTGCTTTTAATTTTGACTCTTCTTCATGATTCTTTGCAATTTCCTTTGCTTGATCAATAATTGCTTTTGCTTCCTCATCAGCAGACTGAACCTTTCTCTCGTAATCGGCTAAAAGAGAATTTGCTTCTTCTTTTAATTTTCGGGCATTATCTAACTCAGATTTGATTTTATCAATTTCACCATCAAGAAGTTTCGCAATCATTGATGGCGCTTTAATTACAAGCGCAATTATGACAAATATTATAAAAGCTACTAATACCCAAGACGATGGATCTGAAAAGAATGATGACATTAAATACTTCCTAGCATTAGTTTAATTTCTTATTTATTTCCTCATCTGAAGGAATATTTTCAATATATCTTGATACTATAGCTTTAATGGTATCTAACGTTGCATTTCTTATTTCAGTCTTAGATTTTTCTTCTTGAGCTTTTATTTTAGCTTGAGACTCAGAGATTAGGGAGTTTAATTTTACTTCATTCTCCTTTTTAAGCATTTCTAAATGATCAAGCATTGCTTTTTTTGAATTAGTGATAATCTCATTTGATTCTTGCGATGCACTTGCCATTTGCTCATCATATTTTTTTAATATATCAGTTGCTTCTGTATTAAGATTATCGGCATCATTGATGTCATTTGAAATCTTATCTCTTCTTTCTTCAATTGTTGCGCCTAACCTTGGTATTACAAATTTCCACATAAACAGGTATAAAAGTGAAAACGTAATTACAAGCCAAAATAATTGAGATGGAAATGTCGCAATATCCATCTGCGGAAGACCAGCAGATTTCTGGCCCTCTGCAGCATATGCGAAATTAATTGGCGCAGTTAATAGAAAAGCTTTTAATAAGATTTTCACTTTTCTTATCCAAATAAAATTAAGAAAGCTATTACAAGAGCAAATAAAGCAATCGCCTCAACAAGTGCAAATCCTAATAGAACTTGTCCGAACGCCTGTGGTGCTGCTGAAGGATTTCTAAATATACCCGAGACATAAGCCCCAAATACTGTTCCGATACCAGCTCCTGAACCTGCAACTCCAATAGTTGCCAATCCTGCGCCGATAAGTTTAGCTGCTTCTACTTCCATTTTTTTTCCTTTCGTTGTTGTAAATATTAATGATCCGGATGAAGGGCATCATTAAGATATATACATGTTAAAATTGTAAAAATATATGCCTGGAGTGCTGCAATAAGAGTTTCTAATGCATATAACACGACCAAAAAAACTAATGGTGCAAATCCTAAAAATCCAAGCATTACAATAAATCCGGCAAATATTTTTAATATGCTGTGACCTGCTAGCATGTTTGCACAAAGTCTGACTGATAAACTGATAGGTTTTGATAAGTATGAAATGATTTCAATTGGGACAATGAGAGGCGCTAGAAAAATTGGAATACCAGATGGATAAAAAATTCTTAAATATCCTAATCCATTTTTTACAAAGCCGATTATTGTGACTGCAATGAATATAAGACCAGCAAAAGCGAAAGTTACAATTAAGTGACTTGTTACAGTAAACGTATACGGTATTAGGCCTATAAAATTGCAAAAGAAAATAAACATAAATAATGAAAATATGAACGGAAAATAAGCCCTTCCTTGATCACCTACCTGGTCTCGTAACATGTTCGCAATGAAGTTATAAGAAAGTTCTGATAACATCTGCATTCTATTTGGCACGATTGATTTTTTAGAAAGACCAATAACAAATAGCGCCATTGTTGCAGCGAGTGCGAATACCATAAATAAAGAAGAGTTTGTAAATGAAATATCAATACCACCTAACTGAATATCTGCAATTTTTGATATTTCAAATTGGTGTATAGGATCTATAGGATTATCAGCAGCCATCGATATATTTTTTAGTTATTTTGAAGACTTTTTGCAACCCTAAAAACGTTAAGAATTCCTGCTGCACTACCTAAGAGAAAGAAAATTAATGTGAAGATGGGTCTGGTATTAAAATAATTGTCAATCAGCAAACCAATTCCTAGTCCAACAGCCATTGCTGCGACAATTTCAACCACTACTTTCATGATTTTACCGAATGGTTTGGGGGCCTTAGCTTCTTTAATAGACTGGCTTTCTTTTGCTTTTTTTATTCTATTTTCAAGAGAATTAGCATCATTATTCATCTTCAATATACTAGGCAACGGCCCCAATCTCTTCAGCTTTTTTAAGATCTACAGAGACAATTTGACTGACGCCTCGTTCAGCCATAGTTACACCAAACAATCTATCCATTCTCGACATTGTGAGCGCGTGGTGAGTTATAATTAAGAACTTGGTATTCGTTTTTTCTGTAATGTCATCTAAAAGACCACAAAATCTATCGACATTTGCATCATCCAGTGGCGCATCAACCTCATCAAGTACACAAATTGGGGAAGGATTTGTTAAAAATACAGCGAAGATTAGAGATAATGCTGTTAGTGCCTGTTCCCCACCAGATAACAATGACATTGACTGAAGTTTTTTACCTGGTGGACTTACCATCATTTCAAGCCCCGCTTCAAGTGGATCATCAGAGTCTATAAGTTCAAGGTGCGCTTTTCCACCGTTAAATAATTTTACAAAAACTTCTTTGAAATGTGTGTTTACAGTTTTAAACGCTCCAAGCAGTCTTGTTCTACCTTCTTTATTTAAATCTTCTATAGACTCCCTCATTTTTTTGATTGCGTTTTCTAAATCTTCTTTTTCAGTGGTCATTTTTTCAAGTTCTTCATCTATTTCTTTTGTTTCCAAATCTGCTCTTAGATTCACAGCACCCATTGTTTCACGCTGCTGCTTAAGTCGATCAAGTCTCATCTCAGTTCTTTCGAGGTTAGCTCTCATAGTTTCAAGATCATCTGATATAGAGAGAGAATTTACAATTTCACTAGGAATACAGTTAAATTTCTCTTTTGACTCGTATTCTAATTCTTTTAATCTTGATTCAGCTAATTCTTTTGTCGCTTCTGTCCTTCCTTTAGACTCTCTTATGTTAGCGAGATCATTTTGGGCTTTTCTTAAATTAGTCTCAATTTTTTTTAATTCATTATCAGCTTCAGCTAAACGATCAGCTGCAAACTGTCTTTCTGTCTCTGCAAAGCCTTTTGTTTCAATTAATTGACCTCTTCTCTGGGCAATTTCTTCTGGGCGATTAGAGATTTTCTCTAGCTCTTGCTCAGTTTTTATTTTTCTTTTTTGCAATGTTTCGATTTGTTCCTGAGATGACTTAATTGTTTTATTCAATCTCTGAAATTCATATGTCCAATCACTTTGTTTTTGTTCAACGTCTTTTTGTCTGAGTTTTTCTCTTAATTCCATTGATAATGTTGCTGCATTTTTTGCCTCATTACTTGCTCTGTCATAATTTGCCTTAGCTTCGTCTGAAATATTGCTTGCTTGATCCACTTTCTCACTGATTTCACCAAGATCATTGTAAAATTTTTCTTTAAATATATTTGTCCATTTCTCAGGATCATCATAACCTTCCACGTCTTTTAAAGTTAATTGCCTTGATTTCAAATTTTCTGCTTTAATCAAAGTGTCTTGCCAATCATCTCTTTTAGAATTTTTAATCTGATTATATTGTTCTATTTGTTGCTCAAGATTTAAAATCTCTGTTTCCAAAGTATCCTTTTCTGACTTAAGTTGATCAATTGTTTCATTGTTTATTTCTTGAAACTCTTCGTTATTAGAGAGATCTTTTCTTGCATTTAGTAAATCAAGATCTTTTTTAGCATCTTCCAGTTGAAACTGCTCCCTCTCACTATCGCTGATTATTTGTTGAATTACGTTTTCAAGATTTCTTTTTTCTTCTTTTATTCGTTCTTCCTCATGATCCAATGACTCTCTCTCGAGATTAATACGATTTAATTTTGCCGCAGACTCAATTTCTTTATCTCTTAAAGGCTTAATTTTCTCATTGGCTCTTAATTGTTCATTAGTAGCCTGAGTTACTTGCAACGTAAATTTTTGGATTTGAGACTCACTTGATCTTAAATTCTCATCTGACTTTTCATAAGATTCTTTTAAAGATGTCCACTTTAGGAATAAAACGATACCCTCTAATTTGTTAATTTCAGACGATACTGAGCGGTAGGTTTC
Source organism: uncultured Pelagibacteraceae bacterium (assembly GCA_902589175.1). Taxonomy (GTDB): domain Bacteria; phylum Pseudomonadota; class Alphaproteobacteria; order Pelagibacterales; family AG-422-B15; genus CACNXQ01. Next base: position 101,378 of record CACIRX010000001.1, read on the forward strand.
AGCTTGTTCAGCTTGTTTTTTAAGACTATTGATTTGATTATTTAATTGTTTCATCAAATCCTTAACCCTTTGAAGATTAGTTTCTGCGCCTTTCAATTTTAGCTCCGCTTCATGTCTTCGTGAATGCAGCCCAGATATTCCTGCCGCTTCTTCTAATACCGAGCGTCTATCTATAGGTTTAGCATTTATTAATGAACCTACGCGTCCTTGGCTGATCAAGGATGGAGAATGAGCTCCTGTAGATAAATCTGCAAATAATCTTTGTACATCTCTGGCTCTAACGTCTTTACCATTAATTTTATAATCTGATCCCTTTTCAACTTCTATTTTTCTTTTAACTTGAATTTCAGTTTGATCATTAAATTCAGACGGCGCGTTTCTTTCCTCATTATCAAGATAGATTGTTACTTCAGCATTATTTCTTGCTGGTCTATCTGATGTACCAGAAAAAATTACATCTTCCATTCCTGAACCCCTCATGCTTTTTGCAGAGGTTTCTCCCATGCACCATCTTAGGGACTCAACAACATTTGATTTACCACATCCATTAGGACCAACTATGCCTGTTAATCCCTCATCGATGTCTAATTCAGTAGGATCAACAAATGATTTAAAACCTAAAATTTTTATTTTTTTAAATTTCATTAATTAATTTCTTTTTCAATTATTTCATCAAATTCATTAATCGACATATTACCTGCATAAATTTCACCATTGATTATGAAAGTTGGAGTTGAAGATATATCATACTCCTCAACACCCTCTATGCGCTGCTCCAGTATAAAATCAGTAATATTCTCATTTTCCATACAGCTATTAAACGCCTCCTCAGATACGCCGAATAAGGCCCCATAATTCTTAAGTGCATTAGTGCTGTTTTCTAGTACTTTATCGCTCTGATTAGTTACAATCCATTTTTTTTGATCTTTAAACAGAATTTTGTCCATTGCAAAAAAATCATTTTCATCAACACAATGAAGTAATTTAAAAGCGTTAAGATCAATCGCATTGAGAGCAAAAGGTCTCAATTCAAAATTCACTTTACCTTTATCGATATAATTTTCTTTAATTTCTGCAAAGGTGTCATTACTAAAGTCTGCGCAATGACTGCAAGTGAGCGATCTATATTCAATAATTTTCACTGGTGCGTCGCTATCACCTAACTGCATCCCCTTTAATGTACTGCTGGCATACAATCCACTAATTGGAAACATCAACGCAAATAGAAATACGATAAAACTAGTACTGAATAAAAAATTAGATTTAAAACCCATATTTTGCTTGTTTTTTTTATATATATACAACATGTTGAATATACTCAATTTTTCCTTATTTTAATAGGATTTATTACTCTGTTGGAGTAGCAGAAAATTTTGTTTGAATTAGGACTTTAAAATTTTTGAAGCGATTTTTTCAAAGTTTCTTCTAAGATCAGGATATTTTTTTAGTTCATCATAATTCTTACTTTGGCTCTTAATATCACTTTCTAATTTATTGATTTTAATTGTTTTTTTAACCTTATTTGATGCTTGTATTATTTCAACTTTGTTAATCACTTCATAGCCAAAAAAAAGATTAATTTTTTTAATTATTTTCTCTCGCTCGTGCTCAAACGCAAAAGCCACACTTCTATCAACTTTAACAATTAATTTACCATTATTTTTTTCACTGCTCTTACCTATTTTAAGCCGTAATGGAATGGTTAATTTTGCAAATTTTTTGCCCACAATTCTCTCCCAATTTGCTAAGAGTTCTAACTCTGAAAAACCTCTTGATTTAAGGATTTTCTTTGCTTCTTCTGGAAGAAGATTTGATAATATTTGAGGGCCTTTTAATTTCTTTTGAAACATAAAAAATAAAGTAACACGAAAATGACAAGTAAAGACAAATTTTTTTCGAATAAATTACTTGAGTGGTATGAAAAAAATCAAAGAGAACTACCCTGGAGAAAGAATATTCGACATAAGGATTATCCATATAGAGTTCTTGTAAGTGAATTTATGTTGCAGCAAACGACAGTGGCAACAGTAATACCATATTTCAAAAAATTTATTAAAGAATGGCCAACATTAAAAAAGTTATCTAATGCAAAAATTGAAGATGTTTTACTTTTTTGGCAAGGTCTAGGTTACTACTCAAGAGCAAAAAACTTACTACAAACTGTTAAAATTATAGATAAAGATTACAACGGAAAAATTCCAAAAGATAAAATTAATTTAATTAAATTGCCCGGCATTGGGGAATATGCATCTGCCGCAATAAGTTCCATTGCATTTAATAAAAAAGCGGTAGCAATTGATGGAAATGTAAAGCGAGTAATAGCAAGGTATTATGAAATTCGTGGCAATGATAAAAGTTTTGAAAAAAAAATCTCTGAAATTGCCGAAAGAATTTGTCCCAATTCGAAAAATAGGTCTTACACGCAAGCAGTTATGGAGTTAGGGGCAATAATATGTAAGCCTAAAAATTCAGACTGTCACAATTGCTGTCTCAAGAGTAAATGCTCAGCCCATAAAAAAAATACGGTAGATCTTATTCCAACTATAAAAAGTAAGCCGTTAAAACAGAAGCTAAATTGTATTTCATTTCTTACAATTTATAATAATTCTAAAATTCTTTTAAAGAAAAGAACTGGTAAAAAGATTCTTGCAAATCAATGGGAAATTCCATCTACTAATTGGAAAGTGAAACCAGTAAAGTTTAGTAAAAAGAGTACCCCTATACCAAATGCTAAATGGAAAAAAACAAATGTTGAATTCAAACACTCCTTTAGCCACATTGATCTCAAAAATACTGTTTATAAATCCAATATTAATAACAGTCAGATCCAATTTAATGAGGATGATTTAAAGTGGGTGGATTTAAAAAAATTAAATAAATATGCGGTCACAACGATGAGTAAGAAGGCACTTAATCTGCTTAATTTAATTCAGATCTAATTTTTTGTCTTAATATATCAATCGGTTTGAGTTCGCCTTCAACGTCAAAGTGCCAAAAAGTCCAGCCATTACATGCGTTTGCAGACTGAACTTCTGCGCCAATTTGATGAATTGATCCAGAGTTTTTCTCACTAACAACAGAACCATCTGCTCTAACTTTTGCAGAGTATTTTCTTTTTTGATCATATAAAATTGTTCCAGGCTCGATCAATTTTCGTTCAATTAACCAACCAAAAGGTATTCTTGGTTCAGATTTTTTAGATTGAGTTAACGTTAGTGCATTATTTTCATAAATACTCACTTTTTCAATTCTATTCTTGGCTTCTTTTATATAATTTTTATCTTTTTCAATACCAATGTATTTTCTTCCTAGCCTTTTTGCTACAGCGCCAGTTGTTCCTGATCCAAAGAAAGGATCAAGTACAAGTTCACCCTGATTTGAAGATGAAACAATTATTCTATGTAATAATCCCTCAGGTTTTTGCGTGGGATGTACTTTCTTTCCTGATTTGTTTTTTAATCTTTCATGGCCACTGCAAATAGGTAAGAACCAGTCTGAGCGCATCTGCATATTTTCATTTAGTGACTTCATCGCTTCGTAATTAAATGTATATTTTTTTGAGTTTTTATCTTTACTTGCCCAAATCATAGTTTCATGAGCATTAGTAAATCTTTTTCCTCTAAAATTTGGCATTGGATTTGCTTTTTGCCAAATAACATCATTTAAAATCCAAAAACCTAAATTTTGCATTATGTAACCAATCCTAAATATATTATGATATGAGCCTATCACCCATATACTTCCTGTTGGTTTAAGCACTCTTTTAGCTTCTTTGAGCCAAAGGTCAGAAAAATTATCGTACTCTTCAAAACTTTCGAACTGATCCCATTCATCGTCAACAGCTGAGACTTTGGAATTATTAGGTCGAAGCAACTCTTGATCCAATTGCAAGTTGTAAGGAGGGTCGGCAAAGATTAGATCTATACAATTGTCAGGTAAATTTCTCAACTCCTCAACTGTGTCACCGCATAAAATTTTATTAGTCTTTGCCATAAGACTTTCATCGACCGATTTCATGGTCAGTAATATGATTCAAAATAGAATCGAGGTCAATGATATTTAGAATCAATGACTTAATTTATTTTCTTAATTCAATATATTGTAGATTGGTTTGAAACTTTTTCGATGGATAGGGGTAATTCCATGAGACTTCAGAGCCAAAAGGTGCTCTTTTGTTCCGTACCCTGCATTTTTTTCAAATGAATATTCAGGATATTTGTCAGCAAGATTGGTCATAATCTTATCTCTGTAAACTTTGGCTAGAATTGAAGCTGCAGCAATTGAAATTGATTTACTGTCACCTTTAACAATTGGTTTACATTTTAAATCAACTTTAGGCGTATATATTCCATCAATAAGAGACATTGATGGCACTATTTTTAGAGACTCAATAGCTCTTTTCATTGCAAGTAACGAAGCTTGTAAAATATTTAAATTATCGATTTCTTCTACTGACGCCTCTCCATATGCATAATGACTGTTTAATCTAATTTTTTCTGCAATTATTTCTCTTTTATTTTTTGATATTTTTTTTGAATCTCTAATACCTGCAGGAAGGTTGTTTTTATCCAAAATTACTGCTGCTGCCACTACTGGTCCCGCTAAAGGACCACGTCCTACCTCATCAACACCAGCAACTGGACAATTAAAATTTTTTTCAAAATCCAACAAATTGATTTGATCGTTAAAATTATGATTCAACTTTTTTCTTAAGACTTTTTAAGTCCTCCCACGAATATTTTTTTTGTCCAGGTTGCCTTAATAAAAAAGCAGGGTGGAAAGTGGGTAGGGTGGGATATTTTTTTTTATTAATTTCAATATCTACCCATTTACCCCTAATCTTTGTTATACCTTCAGTATTTCGAATAAGTGCATAAGTGGCTGTTGATCCTAATAGCAATATTGCTTTAGGATTAATCAACTCTATGTGTTTCTTAATCATTGGCAGACACATATCTATTTCTTCATCAGTGGGCCGTCTGTTATTAGGAGGTCTCCAAGGTACAATATTTGCAATATATACCTTTTCTCGATTAAGGTTTATCGCCTCAAGCATTTTATCTAAGAGTTTGCCGCTTCTACCAACAAAGGGTTTTCCTTGAATATCCTCATCATGGCCAGGAGCTTCACCAATAAGCATAATTTCTGATTTTGGGTTTCCATCAGAAAAAACCATATTTGTTGCACTTTCGTGAAGCTTACATTTGTCATAGTTTGCCATGAAGTCTTTTAATGAATCTAATGATTCTAGTGAGTTGATAGTTTTTTGATCCTCAATCGATGAGTTATTAACAGATATAGAGCTGTCACTAGTTTTTGATTTCGATGATTTCTTATTTCCGTAGCGATTTTTTGGCTTATTTCCAATGTTTTCATTCACCCCACTCATCTTTAATCGGTTGAGCTGCTTCAGTGTGTTTTGAACTTTTGCGTTGGTCATAAACAAATTGAATTATAATACCTATAAACTAAATATATAGTTAATAATGGATACTATTCAGCAAAGAGAATCAATGGAGTACGATGTTATAATCGTGGGTGCAGGTCCCTCGGGTCTTTCAACCGCGATAAAACTCAAGCAAATAAACCCAGAAATTAATGTCTGCATTGTAGAGAAAGCATCTGAGGTTGGCGCTCATATATTAAGTGGAAATGTATTTGAAACAAGAGCTCTTGATGAGCTACTTCCAGATTGGAAAACTCTAGACGGCTGTCCTCTGAAAACAAAAGTTACAAAAGAAAAGTTTTTGTTTCTTTTTGAAAAGTCTCACTTTACTGTTCCCTCGTTTTTATTACCACCTGTTCAACATAATAAAGGAAACTACATTGCTAGCCTTGCGAATATGTGTAGATGGCTTGGACAAATTGCTGAAAACTTAGGAGTTGAAATATATCCTGGTTTTGCAGCTTCTGAAATTTTGTACGATGAAGATGGAAAAGTAAGAGGCGTGGCCACAAATGACATGGGACTGGACGTAAATAATGAAAAAAAAGATTCCTATGAGCCTGGTATTGAGCTACACGCAAAAACAACAGTATTTGCTGAAGGGTGTAGAGGCCATTTAGGTAAGCAATTAATAGAGAAGTTTGAACTCGCAAAAAATTCAGACCCACAACAGTACGGAATTGGTTTGAAAGAAATATGGGAGGTACCTGAAGAAAATCATGATGAAGGCTTAGTCTTTCATTCAACCGGTTGGCCCTTAGACAATAAAACCTATGGAGGGAGTTTTGTTTACCATGCAGAAAATAATCAAATATTTTTGGGATATGTAGTTGGACTTGATTATAAGAACCCGTATTTGTCACCTTTTGAAGAGTTTCAAAGGTTTAAAACACATCCTGCAATAAAAAAAATGTTAAGTGGCGGAAAAAGAGTTTCCTATGGTGCCAGAGCATTGATTGAGGGTGGCATACAAAGTCTGCCTCAGATGCACATGCCTGGCGCATTATTAATTGGCTGTGATGCCGGTACGTTAAATATGCCAAAAATAAAAGGAACTCATACTGCCATGAAAAGTGGAATGATTGCTGCTGAAGCTATTAATGAATTCCTTTCGGGTAAGTCCAATGATCTATCTTGTTACGAGGCTTTATTCAAAAAGAGTTGGGTTTATAGCGAATTAAAATCTGCTAGGAATGTTAAACCTTTCTTTACAAGGTTTGGAAATATCCTTGGTATTTTACTTACAGGTATCGATCAGTGGTTATTTATGGGAAAGCTTCCTTTTACTTTATCGCATAAACATGCTGATCATGAAACATTAGAAGATGCAAAAGAAGCAAAAAAAATAAATTATCCAAAACCAGATGGCGTTTTAACTTTTGATAGGGCTAGTTCGGTATTTCTTACTGGAACTTATCATACTGAAAATCAACCTGTTCACCTTCAATTGAAGGATAAAGAATTACCAATTAGTTACACGTTGGAAAAGTTTGATGAGCCTTCTCAAAGGTACTGTCCTGTAGGTGTTTATGAAGTTCATAGAAATGATGATGGTTCAGATCCAAAATTTGTAATTAATAGTCAGAACTGCATACACTGCAAAACATGCGATATTAAAGAACCGTCTCAAAACATAAATTGGGTAACACCAGAGGGTGGCGGTGGCCCAAAATATGCGAATATGTAAAGCATAAGTCTATGCTTATAAGAACAATTATATTTTTACTAATATTTAACATCTCAAGCATTAATCTTCATGCAGCACAATTTATTCCGCCTCAGGTGGGCGATTACTTGGTTGCAAAAATTTCTAGTGACTCAAATGACTACAGCACAACTAAGAGATATTATCAAAGGCTGCACAGATCGAATCCAAACGATTTACTTGCTTTAGATAGACTGTTGTTGCTTAGTATCTTGGATGGAGATTTGCTCAGTGCAAATAACTACTCTTTCAAACTTGCAAAAGCAGGCTGTGATAAAAATGTGAATTCATGTTGTATGAATAATCAATCACCACAAGGTCATCTTGTTAATGGGATTTCTTACTTAAACTCTTATAAGCCAGGTTTTGCTGATCAAAGTTTTGCAAGTATTTGGAGAGGGAATTTATCTGATAGCACGTTTGTAAGACTGCTTAGAGCTTGGGTATGGGCCGATAGTAACACAATAGATAAAAGTATGGCGCTAATCGATTTAATTTCCACAGGCGAACATCAACACCTAACACTTGTGCATAAAGCACTAATTTATGACTATGCTGATGAGATTGAATTAGCGGAGGTTTTTTATGACCAATCTTTATCAGTACAAAGAGATTTATACGTTTTACGTCTATATTATAATTTTCTACATCGAAATAATTTGACTGAGAAGAAAGATGCTTTTGCAGATGAGTTTTTGTCTTTATATGATGAAGAATTTCAAAATAAATTTTTAACTTCAAATAAAAATAGGATTATTCAAAACCCTCTTCAAGGAATAGGAGTGGTTTTATTTAATTCACAGCTTTTGATTGAGGATTTAAATGAAGAACTCGCACATATGTTATATCAACTAGCAATTGACACCTCTCCTAATTTACATGAGATCAAGTATATATTTGCCTCTTTTCTTAATCAGTTGGAAAATCATGATAAAGCAAGAGAGGTGCTGAGTTATATTCCAAAGAAGCATTATCTCGGGAATTTTGCCGCAATTCAAATTTCAGATGCATATAGCTACGAGGGCAACAATGAAAAAGCAATTCAAAATTTAAATACCTTTGTGGAGGTTGATGATAGCTTTGAAGCTTACCTTTCACTAGGAAATTATCACCGTTATGAGAAGAATTGGTCCGATGCAATTGATAACTATGATCATGCATTAAAGCTTGGTAAAAAATTTGATAAAGAAAACATTTGGGAAGTTTACTTTAACATTGGAATTGTTCATGAACGTTCTAAAAATTGGAAGTTAGCTGAAAAGAATTTAAAAAGATCATTGAAACTATCTGAAGATCAAGCAGATGTTCTCAATTATTTAGGATATTCTTATATCGATATGGATCAAAATATATCCGAGGCTAAAGTTATGATAGAACAAGCAATGGAATTGAAACCAAACGATCCATACATAGTTGATAGCCTTGCATGGTATTATTTTAAAGTTGGTAAGTATAATGAAGCTCTATCTTTGTTGGAGTTTTCTTTAGATATGATGCCATACGATCCAACTGTAAATGATCATTATGGTGATGTGCTCTGGAAGCTGGGAAATGAACTTGAAGCACGTTTTTATTGGCAGAAAGCCATAGATTTAGATCAGGAAAATATATTTAAGGACAAAGTTAAAATCAAACTACTTAAAGGAATCTAAGTACGTTGTTAAATACCATAAAATCCTATGCAAAAATAAATCTTTTCTTAAATGTAGTAGACAAACTTGATACTGGTTTTCACGAATTAAACTCAGTGTTATCAAGGATCGATCTTTATGATGAGATAAGAATAAAAGATGAAAGCTCATTTAGTATCTCATATAATGGCCCTTTTGGAGACCAAGTGGGATCCAATGATCATATTTCTAAATTATTTAATTATTTAATTGATAAGAATTATTTAAAGCAGAAATCATTTGCTATTCATGTTATAAAAAATATACCAGTGGGATCGGGTTTAGGTGGCGGTTCATCAAATGTCGCAGAAATAATTAAATATTTAATAAGATCCAATTTGTTAGATAATTCAAGCTCAACTGAAATTGCAAGAGATCTTGGGTCAGACATTGAATTTTTTATTGATGAGGGATCTGCGCTTATTTCTGGAAAAGGGAATGTTGATCAAAGGTTAAAAATCAATTCGGATAAGCATTTTCTAATTATATTTCCAAATGTTCAAAATAGTACTAAGGATATTTTTAATAAACATTCTAATTTAAGTGGCGAAAAATTCTCATACAATAAAGATACTAACTTAGATGGAATTCTAAAAGGTACATCAAATGAATTGGAAAACACGGCACTTCTTGCTAATCAAGAAATGAAAAAAATAAGAGAATATTTAGATAATGATATAAATTGTAAGTATGAACGAATGACAGGAAGTGGCTCTGCATATTTTACTGTTTATGAAGATAAACAAAAGGCGGAGGAAGCAATACAGAGGATATCTGAAGAACACCCCAATTGGTGGACATATTTAACGAGGTTAATATAAAGATTGCAAAATCTTTTTCTTAAATTAAATAATTATATAGCGTTGGGGCGTGGCCAAGCGGTAAGGCACCGCTTTTTGGTAGCGGCATTCGGAGGTTCGAATCCTCCCGCCCCAGCCAATTAGGATCAAAAATATGAGTAATTTTTTAAGTAAGTATAAATCAGTATATGATGTCTTTTTAGATAACTGGGGCTATCAGAAACATTATGTGGCTTATTTAGAGTCTCTAATGAGACAAGAAACACTATTACCAACACATATTAAAGAGATGATATTCGCCTATGTCTCAGGATTAAACGGCTGTGGGTACTGCAAGAATATTCATGTTGAAATATCAAAGAAAATTTTAAGAGACAAGAATGACCTAGATTTTATGAATGATATTGAACAATCACAAATAGAAGCTAAGTATAAGCCAATTCTAAAATTATCTCACAAAGTAAATGAAGACATTCGCTCAATTAATGAAGAAGATGTAGCTGCTATATTAGAATATGGCTTTGATGAAAAAGTTATATCCGAAATTATCTCCATTTGTTCTGCTGCACAATTTATGAATACCACAGTTGTTGCTCATCAAATAAAGCCTCTTGATCAAGTTCAAAATGTTGCATCAGCGAAAATGATGATTGAGAAAGGTTACGATGGGCTTGCTGAATTTATGTTAAGAAGACGTAATAAATAATTTAAAGAAATTTGAATAAACTTAGCCCAAGATAAAAAGCTATAACTGTAAATGTGAATGTCACAAACAGATATAAAAGCGAGGCTAAAATTTCTCCGTTGCTGAATAATTGATAAAAATCCAAATTAAAAGTTGAAAAGGTCGTGAAACCTCCGAGGAAACCAATAGTTAAAAACATTTTTATATTTTGAGATATATTAACTTTATCTGCAAAATAACTAACGACTAATCCCATCAAAAATGCCCCAAGAACATTGACAACTATTGTTCCAAATGGAAATGAACTTAAAAATAATCGATCAGTCTGTTCACTTATAAGAAAACGCAATAAAGCTCCGACGCCTCCACCTAAAAAAATGGATAACAAAATACTCATCAGTTCATACCGACCAAATGAGCCAGTAATCCAAAGTGATCACTTGGAAAAAATTTATTTTTTTCTGTGCCGACAAGGTTGCACTCAATTGGATGACCCAGACCATTAGGTCCAGGTTTACCTAAAAATATGTAATCAATTCGTCGATTATATTCTAAAGTTTTTTTTGCCCAATCATTGCTGTTTGACCAAGTGTAACCAGGATCATTTCTATTTGTTAATTTCCATACATCTCTTAAAACGATATCGTTTACTGGCTTAGTTAAACCAGTAATCTTTCTAATTTCATCACTTTCTGGATCCGCATTGAAATCTCCACACAAAATTATAGGGAATTTTGATTGTTCTAATTTACTAATGTATTCTATTATTTGATTTACTTGATCTTCTCTTACTTGCTGATGTTCATATTTATAATTAAGGTGAGTGCAAATAACGTTTATCGTCTCACTTTTATATTTTAATGAGAGATGAAGCAAAAATCTTTTTTCATCTTTCTCTGCTTCAGTCTCAAACATTACAGTATGGTGAGAATTGATTGGGAATTTAGTAATGATTGCATTTCCAAACGCAACACCATCAAATTCAAATGATTTTTCAAAGATATAGTTATACCCAAGTTGATCTGCGATTATTTTAGCCTGACTTTCATCAGTTTCTTCCCACACTTCTTGTAGACACAAAATATCTGGACAAGAATTATTGATTTCAGAAATGATTAGATTTTCTCGTTCCTTATAGTTTTCAAATTTCCACCATACGTTCCAGGTTAAAAGCTTAATTATCTCAGTGTTTAAATTAATTGAACTTGCATCTGGATCAGGAAATGATTTATCACTCATTTTTAAGGAAATGCTACCATGATTTGTTCTGCAACATACGCTGGTTTGTCTTGTCCTTCAATTTCGAGAGTAGCCTCACTGATTACCTGCGTTCCGCCGTTATCCAATTTGTTTACCTCTTTAATTTTTATTCCCATTCTCACACGGGAATTAACTGGAACCATATTAATAAATCTTACTTTATTTAAGCCATAATTAATCATCATTTTGGCCCCTGTAACTGTCCAGATTTTACCAGCCAACGGTACTGATAGAGAAAGGCTTAAGAAACCATGTGCAATTGTGCTTTTAGTAGGAAGTTCTTTTTGTGCTTTTTCTTCATTAACATGAATCCACTGATGATCATCAGTTGCATCTGCGAATAAATTTATTCTATTTTGATCAATTGACATCCAATCTGAATGTCCCATATCTTTACCTTTATAATTTTCTAAATCCTTTACATCCACACTTTGCATAGTATACCTCCAAAATTATTAATTATATCTTGAGAATATTATCTAATTAAAAATATTATTGAAGTTTTATAATGAAAAATATTGATAAATCCATTAATTATAAATTCAAGTGAAGCATGAACGATAATCCAGTAAATTTAAAAGGACTAGAAACAATTTATAGTTTCAGCAAAAAAAATAAGCAATCACTGCCGCCTGTAGAAAAATGGAACCCTCCATTTTGTGGTGATATTGACATGAAGATTTTACGAAATGGAAAATGGTTTTACATGGGCTCTGAAATAAAAAGACCTGCGATGGTTAAACTTTTCTCAAGCATATTAAGATTAGATGAAGATGCATGCTACTACTTAGTTACACCCGTTGAGAAAGTTAGAATTCAGGTTGAAGATGCACCGTTTGTTGCTGTGTCCCTTAATAAAGTTGAGATAAGTAGTAAAACTGGTTATCTATTTAAAACAAATCTCAATGAAGAAATTCTTCTCTCTAAGGAGAATCCATTAACAATTAAAATTGGAGAAAATTCAGAACCGTCACCTTATATCCTGATCAGAAAAAATCTCCATGCACTTTTATCTAGATCAGTTTTTTATGAATTAGTGGATCTTGCAGAGGAGAAGATAGTTGATGATAAAAAATGCTTAGTTATAGAAAGTATGGGTGAATGTTTCAACATTCATGAAGTTGAAAAAGAATGATGCCTTTAGATAAATTGAGGGGTTTATTTGATGGTCCAGAGAAGATATCTCATGAGTATTTTGAAATACTTACGAATGATTTTTTAACAAGACATCATCACCCTCTGGCAGAAGCTGAAAAAGATAAAGCTAAACTAAATCCATCAGCTGTACTTGTACCCATATGTTATTCAAATAATGAAGTAAAAATATTATTAACTAAAAGACTGGATAATTTAAAAGATCATGCAGGACAAATTAGTTTTCCTGGAGGTAAAATTGAAAAAAATGATATGTCTCCAATAGAAACTGCTTTGCGAGAGGCTAACGAAGAAGTTGGTTTAAGGTCTGATGATGTAAATGTGTTAGGAAATCTTGATGTATATATAACTGGCACAGGATTTAGGATCATGCCAATTGTATCTATAGTATCTGATTACTCCTATTTAAAGGCAAATCAAAATGAAGTGGATGAAATATTTTTTCTCCCCTTAGAATTCTTAATGGACTCAAACAATCATAAGAAAGAAAGTGCCACATATGAGGTAAACAATAAAAAATATGAATATGACTATTACGTTTTACCTTATAAAGATTACAATATCTGGGGAGCAACTGCTGGAATGTTGATTAATCTTTATCAAATTCTAAAATAATATAAATAATCTGTCTTATGAGTAGATTTTCATCAATCCTAGAACAAAACGATGTTGCGCAAGTTTTTGATCTTTTTGAAACCTATCAAAAAAATAGTATTTATGTTGTAGGGGGCTCTATCAGAGACGCACTTTTAAATAGGGAAATCACAGATATTGATTTTGCTACTTCTTTGAAACCAAAGACTATTACCGAAATACTCAATAAAGAAAATATTAAATTTATTGATGTAGGAATAGATCATGGAACGGTTACAGCAATAATTAATGAAAGAAAGTTTGAAATTACAACTTTTAGAAACGATATTTTTACTGATGGAAGACATGCTCAAGTCTCATTCTCAAATAGTTTAGAGGAAGATGCTTTAAGAAGAGATTTTACCATAAATGCAATGTATTTAGATAAGGGTGGAAATTTAATAGACCCTAAAGATGGTAAAACAGATTTAGAAAATAGAGTCGTTCGTTTCATTGGAAATCCAGATGAAAGAATAAAAGAAGATTACCTTAGAATACTAAGGTATTTTCGTTTTTTAGCATTATTTGGCGATATATCTCCTGACGCAGAGGTGATGAAAACAATAAAAGCAAATCTTGATAAGTTATCAGTTGTTTCTAAGGAAAGGCAATGGAATGAACTAAAGTCAATTCTAAGTCTAAATGCTCCAAATCATGCAATATCTGCAATGAGTGAAATAGGTTTGCTTGATGTTTATTTTGATGGCACTAGCATAAATGATGCATTTGTAAATTTAATTGAAATAGAAAGTAGAATATCCCTTTCAATTGATCCAATATTGAGATTAAGTACTCTAATTGAAAACTCGTTGGATAAAGCGAATACTATCATAAAAAAATTACCTTTATCAAAATCAGACTCTACTGACTTATTGAAATTAAGCACACTGAATAAAAAAATCGTTTCTTACATGTCAATGAAAGAAGTTAGATATTTACTTTATCTATTAGATCGTGACGGTTTTCAAAAACAAATACTTGTTAATTGGGCTAAGGATACAAATAATAAAAATGAAGTAAATTGGAGATCTCTATATGAAGTTGCTCAAAGCTGGGAGAAGCCATCTTTTGCTCTAACAGCCAAAGATGTAATAAACATGGGAATATCTCAAGGCCCAATGGTTGGAGACATCTTAAAAGAGGTTGAAGACTGGTGGGCAGAAAATGATTTTATTGACGATAAGTTTTCATTAATTGAGAGGCTTAAAGCAATCGTTCAATCTAAAAAATAATTTTTTTTATTTATATAAAATTTTCTTAATCTCGTAGTTTTTCTCTCCTTTTGGCGTTGAAACTGATACGAAATCGCCTTTTTCTTTTCCAATTAATGCTTTAGCAACAGGGGATCGGTAAGACAACAGTCCCGATTCAATATCTGCTTCATCATCACCAACAATTTGAAACTTTGTCTTTGTATCATTATCAATATCTTCAACTTCAACAGTTGCACCAAAGACTACAGTTTTTTGATTTTTAGGAATATTTGAAATATCAATGATTTCTGCATTAGCTAATAGTAATTGAATTTCCTGAATACGACCCTCAATGTGACCTTGCTCCTCTTTTGCCGCATGGTACTCTGCGTTTTCCTTTAAATCGCCGTGCTCTCTCGCCTCCGCAATGGCTTGAATTACTTTTTGCCTTTTATTATTTATCAAATCGCTTAATTCATCTTGAAGTTTTTTTGCGCCATTTGATGTAATTGGTTCAGTTTCCATTTTTATTTCCATTTAGCATTAGGAGGCATTGACATTAAAATTGCATCAATATTACCACCGGTGTTTAAGCCAAATTTTGTTCCTCGATCGTATAAAAGATTATATTCCACGTACCTCCCACGTTTCAATAACTGAATTTCTTTATCTTTTTTTGTGAACTTTTCATTCATTTTTTGGCTTATTATGTCTCTTACAATATCATTAAAAGTTAAGCCAACGTCCTTAACAAAATCAAAATCTTTTTTCCAATTATCCATTTTATAGTCAAAAAATATTCCGCCAATACCTCTTATTTCTTTTCTGTGAGGTAGATAGAAATATTCATCGCACCATTTTTTATACTTTTTGTAATAAGATTTATTATGATTTTCACACATTATTTTTAATTTAGTGTGAAATTGTTTCTTTAATTTAGCGTCCTTAAAACATGGAGTAGCGTCAATACCGCCACCAAACCAATTTTTACCTGTTATTATATGCCGGGTATTGAAATGTAATGCAGGAACTTTTGGATTTGCCGGGTGAAGTACTACAGATACTCCCGAGGACCAAAATTTTTTATTCTTTTCAGTTCCTGGAATTTGTTTTGCAAATTCTTTTGGAAAGGTACCTGTCACATTTGAAAATGCTATACCGCCTTTTTCGATGACATTTCCCTTAATTATTCTATATTCACCTTTTTTCCATTTATTAGCTTTGAATTTTGCTTTTGATCCATTTTTTTTTTCGAGTTCAAGTACAGTCTCACAGATTAGATCCTGCAATCCCTTGAACCATGCTTTAGTTATCTTTTTTTTATTTAACATTTCAAAATAGTTTTAACTGTCTGTTTGCCTCAGAAATAACTATAGCTGAAGACACGGCAACATTTAAAGATCTTGCGGAACTGTTCATTGGTATTCTTATTATTTGGTCAGATTGTTTGTGAACGTAATCTGGTACTCCCGCGCTTTCTCTTCCAACAATTAAATTATCAGTATCCTTAAATTCAAAATCATAGTGACTAAGTTTACCTTTTGTAGACAGCAGTATTTTTCTTCCTTTTCTATTTTTTTCGTAGTGTTTCCAATCGTCAAACTCTGTTAAATTAATATTTTTACCATAGTCCATTGCAACTCTGCTAAGAGATTTTTCCGACATTGCAAAAGAAGCTGGATGGATGATGTCAATATTGACATCGAAACAGGAGCAAATCCTCACCATTGCTCCAGTATTTTGAGGTATATCAGGTTCAAAAATTGCTAAGTTCATTTAATAAATATTTTATAACTTTTTGATCCTAATATATGCGTCATCATGACACAATTTTTTGCGCCTCTAATTGCCTTTTTCCCTTAAAAATCGACGATTTACAAGTATATTAGCAATATAACTCTAGGATATTAAGTTGTCAGAAAAACAAGTTACAAGAAGAAATTTTCTTTATGTCACTACAGGTGCGTTTGCAGCTGCGGGAGCAGCTTCATTGGCATGGCCTTTCGTTGATCAAATGAATCCTGATGCTTCAGTCAAAGCGTTAGCATCTACTGAAATTGATCTCAGACCTATAATACCTGGGCAGAGCATCACTGTAATGTGGAGGGGTAAACCCGTATTTATTCGAAGGCGAACACAGGCTGAAATTGATGAAGCAAAGAAAGTTAATTTAGCTGATTTGCCCCACCCTGAAGCAGATAGTGATCGAGCACAAAATCCCGAGTGGCTTGTTATGGTTGGTATTTGCACCCATCTTGGTTGTGTTCCACTTGGGCAAAAAGGTGATTACAACGGATGGTTCTGCCCATGCCATGGTTCTCATTATGATACTTCAGGTAGGATAAGAAAGGGGCCTGCACCTACAAATCTTGAGATTCCGGATTATGTATTCTTAAATGAAACTACTATAAAAATTGGATAAATAAAGTATGAGCGAAAATTATGCACCTAAATCAGCAGTTGGAAGATGGTTCAATGACCGTCTACCACTTTTAAACTTAATTTATGGACATTTACTTCCATATCCAACGCCAAAAAATTTAAATTATTGGTGGACATTTGGTGGAATTTTAACTTTTTGTCTTGTTACCCAAATAATTACAGGACTTGTTCTAGCAATGCACTATGTTGCTGACGCCGACTTAGCTTTTGCAAGTGTAGAGCATATTATGAGAGATGTTAATTATGGGTGGTTGTTAAGATACATACATGCAAACGGTGCATCACTATTTTTTATGGCGGTATATATTCATATGGCAAGATCGCTATTTTACGGCTCGTATAAAGAACCAAGAGAATTAATCTGGATTATTGGTGTGTTTATATTTTTACTCATGATTGCTACTGCCTTTATGGGGTATGTGCTTCCGTGGGGCCAAATGAGTTTCTGGGGAGCTACAGTTATAACAAATTTATTCAGTGCAATTCCTTTGGTAGGTGAGTCAGTAACTAACTGGTTGTGGGGAGGTTATGCTGTTGGTAGCCCACTTTTAACCAGGTTTTTCACATTACATTACCTGATGCCTTTCCTGATTTTTGCCCTCGTTATACTTCATGTTTGGGCACTACATGTACCTGGTAATAATAATCCTGAGGGTATTAATGTTGTTCAAGGTTCTCAAGATACAGTTCCTTTCCATCCTCATTACGTTGTAAAAGACATGTTTGCACTTGTTGTATTCTTAGTTGTATTCGCGGGCTTTGTATTCTTTGTCCCTAATTTACTTGGGCATACTGACAATTATATTGAAGCTAATCCTTTGCAAACTCCGGAACATATTGTCCCAGAATGGTATTTTCTTCCATTCTATGCAATCTTGAGATCTGTACCAGATAAACTCGGCGGAGTAATTTTAATGGTTTCTGCAATTGCTATTTTAGCATTCTTACCTTGGCTGGATACTTCAAAAGTTAGGTCAGCAAAATACAGACCTCTCTATAGACAGTTTGTATGGCTTTTCTTTGCTAATGTAATATTGCTTGGTTATCTAGGGGCTCAGACTGCTGATGGTCTATTTCTAATTATTGGACGAATTGCTACCGCTTATTATTTTGCTCATTTTATAATTGTTTTACCTCTACTTGGCTATATTGAAAAAACCAAACCTTTGCCTAAGAGCTTGAGTGAGCCTGTTCTTTCTCCCGAGGAAAGACAGATGAAGGCCGCTGCCTCTGGAGCCAGTGCATAGCTATTGATATATGAAATTTATTATAAATTTATTTGTATCTTTCTCATTGCTATTGAGCTTTAGCTTCACTCAATTACATGCTGCTGGTGAAATGAAAGAGCCTATGCATCCTGATTGGTCATTTGAAGGACCATTAGGAAAATTTGAGAGAGCGTCGCTTCAAAGAGGTTATCAAGTTTATACCGAAGTCTGTTCAGGATGTCATTCAATGAACCTTTTAAGTTATAGAAATCTAATTGAAGAGGGTGGCCCTGAATTCAGCGAGTCTCAAGCTAAAGCAATGGCTGCAGCATTTGAAGTAAAAGCTGCTCCAAATGCCGATGGAGAAGTTGAAATGCGTCCTGCAATATTATCTGACAAGTTTGTTAGCCCATATGAGAATGAACAACAGGGAAGAGCTGCGAACGGCGGCGCTTATCCACCGGACTTATCTGTAATGGTTAAAGCACGACATGGTGGAGCAGACTATTTGTACTCTTTATTGTTGGGTTATGTTGATGCACCAAGTGATATTAAACTCGATGATGGTGTTTATTACAATGAGTACGCAAAAGGCCAAAAAATAGCGATGCCTCAAGTATTATATGAGGATGCTGTAGTTTACACAGATGGAACAACTGCAACGCCTGAACAAATGGCACGGGACGTCACAATGTTTCTTACATGGGCAGCAGAACCAAAGCTAGAGGCGAGAAAAAGAATCGGTTTCAAGGTAATTTCATACTTATTAATTCTTTCTGTATTACTCTACTTCACTAATCGACAAATTTGGAAAGATACACATTAACCGATTTCCTAAAAATAATTGATTTTCAATTATTTAAAAAAATAATTTTAAGTAAAATATTAATATCCTTATCCACAGAAACATTTTATCGATCTCGATTACTTCATTTTGGTAATGTAAATTAAACTCTTACTAAACGGAGGAATTGAATGTTAGAAAATATTTTTAAATTAAAAGAGAACGGCACCAGTGTAAAAACTGAATTATTGGCAGGTTTAGCCACGTTCTTAACAATGGCATATATTATTGTCGTTAATCCGGCCATCTTATCTACTGAGGGGACTGGTATGGATTTTGGCGGTGTATTTGTTGCCACAATCATAGCTGCTGTAGTTGGCTGTCTAATAATGGGCCTGTGGGCTAATTGGCCAATTGCCCTAGCACCTGGTATGGGTTTAAACGCTTTCTTTGCTTTTGGAGTTGTATTTGGAATGGGTTATACTTACCAGCAGGCTCTTGCCGCAGTGTTTATTGCAGGGATAGTATTTTTAATTTTGTCTGTAACACCAGCACGTCAGTGGATAATAAATAGCATACCAAAAAGTATGAAGTTTGGCGTAGGGGCAGGCATAGGATTGTTCTTAGCTATTATAGGATTAAAAAATGCTGGCGTGGTTGTCGATAATCCTGCAACTTTAGTTGGTTTAGGTGATGTAAGTTCAATGCCTGTGATATTGGCTGCTGTCGGATTCGCAATTATGGCAATTTTAGATAAGCGTGGTGTTCCAGGATCAATTATCATCGGTATACTTGCAGTAAGTATTATTGCTTGGGTAAGCGGTGTGAGCGCAATTGATGGAGTTGTGGGATCAGTTCCACCAGCTGTTCATGCGTTCTCAATGGACTTTAGTCTTGTAGCAACAGCAGGTTTTATTGGTGTCGCATTTGCCTTTCTTTTTGTAGACTTTTTTGATACTGCTGGAACCCTTACTTCAGTTGCTAATTTAACTGGTAAAGTTGACCAAGACGGAAACGTTGATGGGATAGGTAGAGCAGTTTTAGCAGACTCCACCGCTACAACAATCGGTGCATTAGTTGGAACTTCGAATACTACATCTTACATTGAATCTGGAGCAGGCGTTAAAGAAGGTGGGCGAACAGGACTTACAGCGGTTGCTGTAGCGGTTCTTTTTGCAATCTGCTTATTTTTAGCACCATTAGCTCAAAGTATTCCTGCGTTTGCAACTGCTCCAGCTCTAGTGTTTGTTGCAACATTCTTTTTGAAAAACCTAAGGGATATAGAATGGGATGATGTCAGTGAATATGCCCCAGCAGTGTTAGCGGCAGTTTTGATGCCTCTCACATTCAGTATTGCTCATGGAATTGCACTTGGTTTTATAGCTTACGTTGTAATTAAAGCACTAAGTGGTAGGCATGAAGACCTAAATGCTGGTTCGATAGTGATTGGAGTATTATCGGTTCTATACTTTATCTTCTAGTTTAGTTAATGATTGGCTTTGTCTTCCTCATCCCAGGGGAAGACAGGCCAAGTTTCTTGTGTAATTTCCTCGACATATGTATCAGCTAGAGGCAGACCTCTTGGTTTCGCATATATTACAGCTAAGTGCATATTAGGCATGTATTCCTTTAGCGCTTTAGCGGTACCACCTTTATCAACAATATCATCTATGACGAGTACAACATCATCAGTTTTCGGAGCTCTGTGAACAATTGCTTTTCCAGCCTCTCTATGGATATAACTTTGTATGGAAACAATATCTACGTCCTGAATTCCAAGAGTGTAAGCGACAACTGAAGCAGGTACAAATCCACCTCGAGAGACAACAACCATTTTATCAAATTTAATATTTTTTTCTTTTATGAGATGCGCGAGCTTAACCGCTTTTTCGTGCATTTCTTCATATGAAGGAAATACTAGTTTATGGTCCATGTTTAATTATTAAATAAAAAATGCATTATGTCACCATCTTGTACTACATAATCCTTACCTTCGCTGCGCATCTTTCCAAGTTCTTTCGCTTTTAACTCTCCTTCGCAATCTAAATAATCTGTATATGATATAGTTTCAGCTCTAATGAAGCCTTTTTCAAAGTCTGTGTGAATTTTTCCTGCTGCTTTTGGTGCAGTAGTGCCATTTTCAATCGTCCATGCCCTTGTTTCTTGTTCGCCAGCAGTGAAATAAGTAATTAAGTTAAGAGTCGAATATCCAGCTTTTATAACCTTATTCAAGCCAGACTCATCTAATCCTAGACTTTCAAGATAATCTTTTTGATCGTCTTCATTTAAAGACGAGATTTGTGACTCAATTTCTGCTGAAATCTTAATTAATTTAGAATTCAGAAAATTTTCAATTTTTAAAGTTAGTTCATTACCTTCAATTATTGAATTTTCATCAACATTACATACGTAAATTGTTGGCTTGATTGTTATTAAGTTGAACTCTTTTATATGCGCGAAGATTTCATTTAAATTCTTCATTAAAATAGCAGGCTGACCTGATTCTAAGTGTTTAAGTAGAAGCTTCAAAGCTTCTGTTTTTATTTTGGCTTCTTTATCACCTTTTTTTACTAGTTTTTCTAGTCCTTTATTTATTTTTTCGAGTTGTTCGATGTCGGATAGAACTAATTCAGTATTAATCGTTTCAATATCATCAATAGGATCTATTTTGTTGTTTACATGAGTAATATTAGTATCTTCAAAACAGCGAACCACATGAATAACTGCGTCTACTTCTCTAATATGAGATAAAAATTTATTTCCGAGTCCCTCTCCTTTAGAAGCACCTTTAACTAAACCCGCTATATCGTAAAAACTAAGAGATGTTGGTATTGTTTTTTTTGATTTTGCTAAATTGGATAGAGTTTCTACTCTTGTATCAGGCACTATCACAGTACCCTCATTTGGTTCAATGGTACAAAAAGGATAGTTTGCTGCTTCAGCCGCTATTTTCTTTGTTAATGCATTAAACAATGTTGATTTCCCAACATTTGGCAATCCTACAATTCCACACTTAAATCCCATGATCGATTATTTTAAATTATTAATAAATTTGGATTTTTCTCCATCTAATAATATTTTTATATTTTCAGACATTTTTATATTTAATTCATTAATAACTTCTAACTCACTTTTTTTAAAATTACTTAATACATGTTTATTAACCATTTCTTTATCACCCGGATGATTTATACCTATTCTTATTCTATTATAATTTTTTCCAATCTTACTATCTATTGATTTGAGCCCATTATGACCTGCGGAAGAACCTCCCAACTTGATTTTTATTTTTCCTAAAGTGATATCTAGATCATCATGAATAACATAAGCTAAATTTGATTTAATTTTGAAAAAGTTTAAGAAAGTTGCAATACTTTTACCACACTCATTCATATAATTATTGGATTTAAAGGTATATATTTTTTTCTTTCCAATAAGAAACGATGCCAACTCCCCATCAAATTTCTTTTCTCTCATTACATCATCATGATCTTTTAAAAGCTGATCGATACATAAATAGCCCACATTATGTCTATTATTTTTATGCTTTGTGCCAGGATTCCCTAATCCGATTAATGCAATCATATGATTGAAGATATATAAATATCAAAATAGGTAAAAGAAAAAGTGCTATTCTTTATCTTTGTTTTCTTCTTTATTATCAGCCTCTGGAGCTGCATCTTTTTTATCTTCAGCAGCGGCACCACCCTCAGTAGCTTCACCTTCAGCTGCCTCACCTTCTGCAGGAGCTTCAGGTTCTTTTACAACAGTAGGTGCAGCAACAGATGCTACAGTGAAATCTCGATCACTAATTGTTGGAGAAATTCCATCACCTAAATTTGCTGCAGAAATTCTGATTGTGTCACCTATTTCTAAACCCTCTAGATCAAAAACTATCTCTTCAGGTATATTATTAGCAGGGCAACTTAGTTGTACAGTACGTCTATTAACATTTAGAACACCGCCTCGTTTTAATCCAGGTGATAATTCTTCATTTATAAACCTAGTAGGAATGTCTAGAGTAATTTTTGAGTCTGCAGCTAGTCTTAAAAAATCAATGTGTATAGGTTGATCAGAAAGTGGATCAAATTGAACCTCTCTTGGAATTGCTAAGCTTTTCTTTCCATCAATGTTAAGTGAAAATATTCTAGTTAGGAAACCACCAGAATTGATCTCTTTTTGAATTGTAATCTTATCTAATGATATATTTACAGGGTTTTCACCTAAACCATACATAACTGAAGGAATCTTACCTGCAGCTAGTACTTTTTTTACAGCGGATTTACCAGATCCATCCCTGATTTCAGCGTTTAAATTACTTTCTTTGCTCATAACGATGAGGTTGGTATTAAATTAAAATTACCTATATGGCAAGTATATAAATTAAAATTCAAATAGACTTGATACTGAGCTCGCCTCGGATATCCTCTTAATTGCCTCGCCCAATAAATCTGAGATGCTAATCGACCTAATTTTCTCACAAGCTTTTAATTTTTCCTGATTATTGATTGAATCTGTAATTACTAGTTCAGTCAATTTTGATGCACTAATTTTTTCTAAGGCCTTACCTGTTAAAACTCCGTGAGTAACATAAGAAGTGATACTATTAGCCCCTAAATCTATAATTTTGTCAGCTGCATTACAAATTGTTCCTGCTGAGTCAATGATATCATCTAGAATAATACAATCCTTTCCTTTTACGTCTCCAATTATATTCATTACCTCACTTTCACCTGCTCTGGGTCTTCTTTTATCAACAATAGCAATTGAGGCTCCGATCTTATTTGCAATTGCTCTTGCCCTCACAACTCCCCCAATATCAGGAGAAACTGCAACTAGATTACTAATTTCATATTTTTCTTTTATGTCTTTTGAAAATACTGGACCTGCAAATAAATTATCTGTTGGTATGTCAAAAAATCCCTGTATCTGTTCAGCATGAAGATCTAAAGTAAGTACTCTGTCTGCTCCAGCAGTTGTTATTAAATTTGCAACTAATTTTGCAGAGATAGGGGTTCTTGGCCCTGGTTTTCTATCTTGACGTGCATATCCATAATAAGGGATCACTGCAGTAATCCTTTTTGCTGAAGCTCTTTTCAGTGCATCTATCATCACCAGTAGTTCCATTATATTGTCATTCGCTGGGTAAGATAGAGACTCCATTACGAATACATCCTCACCACGAATGTTTTCTTTAATTTCTACATAAACTTCATCATCAGCAAATCTTGTAATAGAAGCATTTGTAAGGTTTTCGCCAAGATATTCTGCGACGCTCTTAGATAAAGGTAAATTGCTGTTTCCTGCAATAATTCTCATAATTTATCTGTCTTTTATAACAATTGTTGAAATCATTCTACCATAATCGGTTATATTTTTTTTATAATTTCTTCGATAGCTAAAACATAATGTTTCTTCGCTGAAAGTATCGACATCAACAATTTCGTGGTTAGTAATTTGCTCATCAGAAAGTATCTTGAGAATGAATTCAGTAAGTGAAAACAGATATCTGTTATTATGATTTTTTTGAAAAAATCTTGCATTATCTTGATCTTGTTTAATGAAGTTTTTGTAAAAAGGCAATCTTACCTCATAGGATTTTTGTCTTATACATGGGCCAATACTGCAGCGTATATTATCTCTCTTTCCGCCCAGCTTGGTTATTTGTAAAATTGTATTTTGAATTATGCCATTCAAGGCACCTTTCCAGCCTGCATGACAAGCTCCTATTATTTCATTTTTCACTTCATAAAATAATAATGGAGCACAATCAGCCGTTAATACTGATAAGATTTTATTATTTTCTTTAGTTACAATCCCGTCACATTTTAAAATTTCAGACTTATTGCTGCTATCTAAAACTATTGCATTAGAAGAGTGTGTTTGATGCATAGTAATAATATCAGACTTTTTTAAACCGTAATATCTAGAAATAGCGACTAAATTTTCTTCAATAGCACCATTCTCATCTTTTGATCCTTTTCCACAATTTAATGATTTATATCTTCCTTGCGAAACACCACCCAATCTTGAAAAGAAACAATGATCTATATTTGAGAGATTTTTTGTAAAAAACATTAAATATTAATTTCCAAAACTTTAAATAAATTTCCCATATATTCTCTTTTGGTAAGTATTGCCAACTGTTCGTTTATTTGCTTTTCTTTCTTTGGGTTTTTCTTAATTAAGATATTAGCTCGATCTAAAATTCCATTTTGTCGAAGGAAATTAGATTGAGTATTTATTATAAAGTCATCAATTTTATTTTCTTCTAAAATATTTTGCAGGTTATTAAAGTCTACATGATATGTGATATCTTGATTACCTGGGTTATCAAGAAAATCAGTCTTTTTATTTGATTTAATTGACTGAAGTGTACTTATCTTAGGTAGATTAATATATCCATAATCAATTAGTAAGAAAAAACCATTATTCATAAGCAAGAAATTGATCAATTCCCGAAAGATTAAATTAGTCTCAGGAGAAAATTCAATTACCTCAAGATGCTTAAGGTCTTGCATATTTTTTACGAATTTAGAAGTATCTTGTCTCGGCTTAATATAGTCAAATCTAAGACTATCCTTTTGATCCAATTTAATAACCGTTTCATAAATATTTCCATTCCTACTCATTAATTGGCGCGTAGGTATCGCATCAAAAAACTCATTTGCAATTATTACTGAAAATTCATTGGGATATGAATTGAAATTTTTATGTATCTTACAATTGGGATAGTTATTTTTTAGATTTTGAATATAGAATTTATTAATTTCATTAAAGTGAATTGTATACTCGACATCTTTATCTAATAAAGCATTGAGTACTCTAGTAATATCGTTTATCAGAGCGCCTCTTCCTGGTCCAAGTTCAATTAAATTAAACTTTTTTATGTTTCTTGCATGAATGAGATTTAATATTTTTACAGCAATTATTTCACCAAACATTTGAGATATTTCAGGCGCAGTAACAAAATCTCCATCTTTGCCTATAGCTTTGTTAGACGTATAATATCCATACTCTTCATCTCTTAATGAAATATTCATAAAATCATCTAGATAGAGAAATGCACTTTCTTTTAAAGCATCGTAAATTTTATCTTGTATCATTTTTAATGCTTTTAATTACTAAAATTAAAATTCCAGCAAGAAACATTGGTAAAGATAATATCATGCCCATTGTAAGAAAATGATATACAAATCCTAATTGAATATCGGGCTCGCGTGTAAACTCAACGGTAAATCGAAATAACCCATAAAGCATCAGAAAGACTCCTGAAATTATTCCAGGGTTTTTAAGTTTTTTAAATTTAAAAATTAAAAAATTTAAAATTATAAATAATAAAAGTCCTTCTAAAAAAGCTTCATATAATTGACTTGGATGACGATACTGGTTGTCAGCGTTTGGAAATTTCATCCCAATAAGAAAATTTGAAGGTCTACCAAATAATTCGCCATTAATAAAATTTGATATTCTGCCAAAAAATATTCCAACTGGAGCTGATACACATATCAAATCGCTTATTTCAAAAAAAGTAGTTTTATAGAGCTTTGAAATTATTATGGCGGCTGTAACAATACCAAGCAAACCTCCGTGGAAGGATAAACCTCCTTGCCAAAGATATAATATCTCAATTAGATTTTCAGAGTAATAACCATAATTATAGAAAATCACATATCCCAATCGTGCTCCTATAATTAATCCAATTATTGAATAAAAAATCAGATCATCAATTAGTTTTTCATTTATACCATTACTATGAGAAACTGCTTTATTTGAAGCGAGATATTTAATGTATCTCCAAGCAAATATAAATCCTACAATATACGCAAGTGAGTACCAACGGATATCAAGAGGACCAATCGAAAAAAAAACTGGACTAATAGATGGAAAACTAAGATAAATCACGTTAATTTTGAATAATATTTAAAATATATTTATCACTAATTATGATCACAAGGAAAGTTTTAATTAATAAATTTGTTAACTTTGTTACAAAAGGCTTTGAGCTTTCGCAAGCGATCAATGATGAATACAAAACAATAAAAAAGTTTAAAAAAGATAGAAATAATGCCAAAGAAAAAAAACACTGCAAGTAGTTTAAATAAAGAAAAATTTTTAATAATTGGTGCTGGTAATATGGGAATTGCTGTGATCAAGTCATTATTTAACCACCGAATTTCCTCAAAAAAAATCGTGGTTATTGAAAAGAATCAGTCAAGTGAATTGAAAAAATTAAAAAGATCAAATAATTTTGAAATAAAAAATAGCATAGATAAAATTAATAATCTTTATCAACCTACAATCACACTTATTGCGGTTAAGCCTAATCAATTAAAAACACTGAATGGATTAGATAAAGATAATAGACTTGGTAATTCAATTATAGTTTCCGTAGTTGCTGGTAAAAAAATAAAAGATTTAAATAAAGTCTTCAAAAAAACATCAGGCATTGTAAGAGCTATGACTAATACTCCTGTATCCGTTAATATGGGTACCACAATTGTATATTTTGAGAGAAAAATAAAAACGAAACAAAAAAAACCTATTTTAGATTTCATGTCCTTATTGGGGCAAGTCAGTGAAACCAAAAAAGAAGATTTAATTGATGATTTCACTGCAATTTTTGGGAGTGGTCCAGCATACATATATCTTTTTATAAATTCTCTCACTGAGATAGCTAATAAATCGGGGTTTAAAAATTCGGACAGTATGGTTTTACAGACTTTCTTAGGATCAATATTACTTTTATTAAGTGGAAAAAAAAAGCCTTCTGATTTACAGAAAAAGGTGACAAGTAAGGGAGGCACCACTGAAGCAGCGCTGAGTATTCTTGCTTCCAATAAAGGGTTAAAAAGTCTTCTTACAAGAGCTGTCAACAAAGCTACAAAAAGATCTAGAGAATTGAGTAAAATTTCTTAATTTGGTATTTCAATCGCAACCTCTAAACCTCCTAAATAACTGTCGTGCAGTGATATTTTTCCATTTATTGAATTCAATAAGGATTTAGTTGTAGCTAGACCTAATCCAGAGTTTGAGACATTCTGATTTCTACTTTGGTCTACTCTATAGAAAGGTTTAAATACATTATCTTTTTCACTATCAGGAATACCAATTCCATTGTCATGAATGTTTATTTTAATTAGGTTTTTGTTTATATCTGCTTTAATTATTATTTTGTCTGATTGTACAATCGCATTATTTAATATATTTGTAATTGAACGAGAAAAAATATTCTCATTTACGAAAACTTCTTCATCATTAATGATTTCAAGGTTAATTTCATGTTTTGTAAAATGTATATCATTCTTAATATTTATTATTGCCTCAATAGGATTAATTGTAGATTTATCTTTTGACTCATTTATAGCTGCAAAATCTAAATATTCTACTAGCATCTCATTCATCTGATTTATTTCTAAATTAAGTTCATTTTTAATTTTATTATCTTTTATTGACTCAAGAAGTAACTTCATTCTCGTGAGAGGAGTTTTTAAGTCGTGACTCACTCCCGCCAACATAAGAGATCGTTGTTCAATTTGTCTTGATATTCGATTTTTCATTTTTAAAAACTCCAAACTTGCCTGTCTTACTTCTAGAGCACCTGATACTTTGAAATTATTTACTTCTTGTCCTTTGCCAAATTGCTCTGCTGCCTTAGCCAAATTCGAAATTGGTTTAACTTGATTTTTCAAAAATAAATACGCTATCAAAATAAGGATAAATGATGAAATAATTTGCCACCCTAAAAATATATGGTTTCTTGAGGTTGTAATACGATGAATTGGGAAGTTAAAATGTATTACTTTTTCTGAAGCGCTTATCATAACATCGACTGTTTCGTTATCTTGTTCAATGACAAAAAATTTGTGTTTAATTCTGGTGCTCAGTTCATTTTTTAAACTGATAAGTACTTGATTATCGTTTTTTTTGGCATTTAATTGGTCCAAATCATATTTGCTCAATTCTTGGATATTCATTAGAAAATAATCACCAAATTGACTTTTGGCTTGATACTGATCTAACCTGATTTCACTTGAGAGCATTCTGTCAGAAATTAATTCTATTTCCATAGCAACAGATCTTGATAGGCGGTTGAGTGTGCGTTCCCACAAGCTATTATAGTAATATGATAGAATTATTAATTGAAACATAATTATTGGGAATAAAACAATTAACACTGTTCTTCCTAAAAGACTCGTTGGTAGAATTTTTTTAATCATTTAGTCAATCCATAGCTCATAACCAGAACCTCTTTTAGTTTTAAGAAATTTTGGAATCTTGGGGTCTTTTTCAATTTTTTTTCTTAGTCTATTTATACATACGTCCAGTGTTCTTTCTTGATTAAAATTAAGTGATGTAATTAGCTCCTCTCTAGAAAATGACTTACCAGGAAATTTTGATAAAATTCGCAATATTTTTAATTCGTTCTCATTAAGAGATAGTTCAGTTGATTTTCCTTTGATCACACCACTTTTTAAATCAACTATAATATTATCAAGTTGAATTTGTTTAGTTTCTTTTTTTATAGAAGTTTTATTTAAGATATTATTTATGCGTAAAAGTAATTCTTTTGGTTCAAAAGGTTTTCCCAAATAATCATCTGCTCCAATTTCTAAGCCATGGACCCTGTCCTCAGTCTCTCCCATTGCAGTTAGATGGATTATAGGTATTAGGGATTTTTCACGAATTTCTTTTGTTAATTCATAACCATTTTGTCCTGGCATCATTATGTCAATAACAAGTAAATCAAATGTAATATACTTTAGTACCTCTTTTGCTTCAGCGGCATTACTTGCTGTTGATACAAGGTACTTATTGTCAACTAAGAACGTCTTTAATAATTCTCTAATCTTATCATCATCATCAACTAAAAGAATATGTAGATTATTTTCACTCATCAATGTTCCTCTATAAATGAATTTATTACTTGATTAAATCCTTGTACTGAACCTGCCCCAGACTTTACATAGGCTTTTGAAAGTGAATTGATAATGGGTTTTATTGCCTCGTTTAAAGCCTTGTTAGCATTATCTGTCATAAATAAATTTTTTTTTCTTGCATCATCATTGTTTATTTTTTGAATAATTAAGTTCTCTTTGATTAGAACTCTGAGTACACGATTAAGGCTTTGTTTCCTTATATCCAATTTCTTCAGTAGTTCATTAAATGTTATTCCAGGCTTAATATTTATTATCAAAAGACATCTAATATCGGCTATACCCAATTTTTTATCATCAAGGCTTGCTAAAATTTCTTTTTCCAGAATTTTTGCAACTTCAAAAAAACTATTTAATGAATTTTTGATTCTGTCTTCACGCAGATAAAGTAGAGATGCAGATTTATTTGATATTGTATTTAAGTCAGCCACTATGACATAATAATCTGAAAAATATATATTAATCAAGCCATTTATCTGTTATTAAACTTTTAATTTATTAGAGTAATCTACATGGAAATAGCACCATTTGATAATCGAGAGGGTTTTATTTGGATGAACGGAGAGTTTATCAAATGGAATGATGCAAAATGTCATGTTATTACTCAGGGTCTTCACTATGCTAGTGCTGTGTTTGAAGGCGAAAGAGCCTATAAAGGGAAGATTTTTAAATCTGAAGAACACACAAAAAGGCTATTTAGATCAGCGGAAATTGTAGGCATAAAAATTCCTTATAGTCAGTCCCAAATTAATGAGGCCAAAGATGAACTCATTAAAAAAATGAATTTTGAAGATTGTTATGTCAGGCCAATTGCGTGGAGAGGGTCTCAGCAAATGGGAATTTCAACTGCTAAATCTGATATTAATGTTGCGATTGCAGTGTGGAATGATTGGGCATCATATTTTAAAATCGAAGATCGAAAAGCTGGCCTACGATTAATAACTTCACCATGGAAACGACCATCGCCTGATACGGCACCATGTGAAGCAAAAGCATCTGGTCCTTACGTTATTTGTACAATGTCAAAAGAATTTGCGGAGGAAAAAGGATACCATGATGCCCTAATGTTGGACTATAGGGGCTATGTTGCTGAAGGTACTGGAGCAAATATTTTCTTTATTAAAGGAAAAGAAATTCATACTCCAATTCCTGATTGTTTTCTTAATGGTATAACTAGGCAAACTGTTATTGAAATGGTTAAAGAGCAAGGCTTTAATGTAACTGAGCGTCATATTAAGCCAGAAGAAATTAGTAATTTTGATGAGGCCTTTCTAACAGGTACCGCGGCAGAGATTACTCCAATTCAGTCTATTGACGATATTAAATTCAATACTGGAGACAATACCCAAAATTTTAAGTTTATGCAGGATTATCACGAAATCGTGAGATCTTAACTTAAAATATACTTTTGTAATATTGATAAGCGCTAATCAGTGTAATTATAGTTGAGAGCCAGAACAGATAAATACCTATGTTTAATAAAGGCTTCAAATCTATGTAGATGCTTCCTATTAAGATCAAAAATAAACTCAAAATTTGAAAAGCAGTTTTATATTTTCCTAATATAGAAACATCTATTTTTTTTACTTCTGGTAAATTAGATGCATATTCTCTTAGACCAGAGATAAAAATTTCTCTAAATATTATTAAGTAGGCTGGAATTAAATTTGTCTCATTAATATAGTCATTATAAATAAATGTAATTATTAACAGTACGACAAATAGCTTATCTGCAATAGGATCTAACATTTTACCAAATTCAGATGTACTATTCGTTTTTCTTGCAATTACCCCATCAAAATAATCTGACAATGCAATAACAATAAACAAAATAAGAATTGCCAAATTAAATGAGCTATTACTTTTTATGATTAAATATATTAATAATGGTAATAAAAAAATTCTAAGTAGAGTGAGAAAATTTGGTAACTTAGACATTATCCATTAAAATATGCATATATTTTTTCTGAAAGCAACTTACTAATTCCTCTAACTTTCATTATATCCTGAGCTGAGGCATTCTTAATATTTTTAACTGATCCAAAATGATTCAAAAGTAATTTTCTTCTGCTTCGTCCTAAACCTTCTATCGGTTCTAGTTCTGAGGCATGCATTTCCTTCTTTCTTTTTGCTTTATGTGCCCCGATTGCGTAGCGATGTGACTCATCTCTAATTCTCTGAATAAAGAAAAAGGAGGGAGTATTTTTGTCGATAAAGTTTTTTTTATTTTTATATATTATTTGATCTAATGACTCTTTTCTTCCTTCACCCTTAAATATTGATATGAGTTCTATTTCATTTAATCCTTTAGTTTCTAAAATTTCTCTAGCTAAATCATAGTGACCTTTACCTCCATCGATAACTAATAAATCAGGTAATTTTTCATATTTCCTCGAATTTTTGATTGCTTCTTTTGAAAACCTTCTTTCAAGTACGTGCTTCATCATTCCGTAATCATCACCAAGTTTTACTTTTGATGAGTCTATATTAAATTTTCTGTATGATTTTTTTTCAAACCCTTCTTCAGAGTAAACAATCATTGCACCAACTGCATTTTTGCCCGATAGATGACTGTTGTCATAGGCTTCAACTCTTTTTATTTTTTTAGTCATATTGAGTACTTTTGAAAGTTGGCTCAGATTCTCTTTGTCAGAGTGAGACTGTGCAATGTGATTTTTAAGTGCTAGTTCTGAGTTTCTACTCGCATAATTCACTATATCTAATTTTTTTCCTTTTTTAGGGACAAAAAAAGATGTCTTGTAATTATAAATAGATTTAAGAGATGTTTCGATAAGAGATGAATTTTTTATAGGTAAGTTTAACAATACATTTTTTGGAGGAGAATATCTTGTATAGAAATCAATAATAAAACGCTCTAGGATCTCATAAGTTTCTACTTCATCGCTGTGTTTTGGAAAATAAGATCTATTTCCCCAATTTTGACCTGATCTATAAATAAATACTTGAACACATGATTTATTGCCTTTTCTTGAAATTGAAATCACGTCAGTATTTTTTACATCGTAAAGATTTATGTTTTGCTGACTTTGAATCTGGGTTAGTGCAACTATCTTATCTCTATAGCTAGCTGCTTTTTCATAATTAAGACTTTTACTTTCTTCATCCATTTTAGAAGATAACTCCTCTTGTAAATTGCTATGTTGACCTGAAAGAAAGTGCTCAGCATTCTTAACACTTTGTAAATACTCTTTTTTACTTAATGTATAATCAACACAGGGACCGCTGCACCTTTCAATTTGATAAAGAAGACATGGTTTAGATCTATTTAGAAAAATAGTATCATCGCACGACCTTAGTAGAAAAACTTTCTGTAATATTTTCAGAGTATAATTTAGTGAATTAATTGTTGCGAACGGACCAAAGTATTTTCCCTTATATTTTTGTTTTCCTCTATGTTTTGAAATTTGTGGAAATTCTTGTTCATGATTAATAAAAATATAAGGAAATGATTTATCATCTCGTAAAAGTATATTGAAAGGAGGTTTAAGTTTTTTTATTAAATTTGCCTCAAGCAATAAGGCTTCTTTTTCTGTCTCAGTAATAATTACTTCAATATTTGATATTCTACTAACCATCCTTCTGATTCGATTTGAGAGATTGTTAGTATTCAGATAGCTTTTAAGTCTATTTTGGAGATTTTTTGCTTTGCCAACATACATAATCTCTTCTTTTTCATTAAGCATTTTATAAATACCGGAAGAAGAGGGGGATTGGTCAATTATTTCTTTAATATTCTCAAGATTATTCATTATTCTGAACGAGAGCGTTCAACTTCGATGCCTGCGCTTTCAGCTTCTTGAATTGCATCAAGTTTTTCAAGTCTTATCTTCATAGTTTGAATTCTTTTGTTTTTAAAACACTCCTGAAATATTTTTTCAGCAAGTTTTTCTAGTAAAATTGTATGACCAGATTTAATAATTTTTTTAATTTTTTTAGAAATCTGATTATAACAAACAACGCTGTGCAATTTATCATCATTTATTTTTTTTGGATTTTTAACTTTAGCAATTATGTTTATGCGGAGTGGTTGGCTCTTTATTTTCTCGTGTTTGTATACTCCAATGTTTGCATCGATCATAAAATCATTTAAAAAGATTAAATCGTATCCAGAATTTGGATTGATCAAATCTGTTTCTGACCTTAATTCACTTAATTTAAGAATATTCCTTGCTGTCATGATAAATGTTCCCCACCATCTACAGCTATAAATTGACCTGTAATTGATTTTGATTCAAGAAGAAATTTAACTGTTCTGGCAATCTCCTCCGGCGGTGAACCTATTTTAAGTAAAGTATTTTTGATCGATTTATCAAAATGTTTTTTTGATTGATGAATATTTTTAAGTGTCGGGCCTGGACCAATCGCATTAACCCTGATGTTAGGAGCAAATGATTTTGCCATGATTGTAGTTGCAGATAGTAAAGCAGATTTTGAAATAGAGTAGGAAAAAAACGATGTATCTGGATTAACTACATTTTGATCCAATATATTTATGATATGCCCTAAACTCTTTTTTGGAAGTTGTTTATTAAATTCTTTAGATATTATTAGAGGGGCGTATAAGTTTATATTCATATGATCATACCAAAGTTTATCATTTAAATTTTCTACATTATCATTGATGAATAAGGAGGCATTATTAACAATTGCATATATTGGTCCAAAAAATTTTTTACTTCTTTTAATTATATTTTTAACATCAGATATTTTAGACAAATCAGCTTTCACTATTTCGCAATCGCGCCCGTTGCTATTAATAATATTTTTCAATTCTCTGGCTGCTTTTGATGACTTATTATAGTGTATTATAAAATTATAATGAGAATCTTTAAGAAATAGTGCAATTGATCTACCAATTCTTTGGGAACCGCCTGTAATTAATATTGTTTTTTTCATAATATAAAAGAATACCCAAGATATAAAAAATAACTAATCAAGAAAAAAGTAGAATGTATTCTTCTCATTTGAATTCTTAAAATTGCCATAAGAGCTATCATCAAAGTTACTAATATTAAAATATATATGTGAAATATATCTATATTTTTCAGAGAATATTCAAGCCCTCTAAGTTGAACAATTATAACCCCTGGTAGGAATACAAACAGTATGTTCATAATGTTACTACCAATAATATTGCCAATACCTATAGAGCCCTTCTTTTTTAAATAAGAAATAATAACAGTTATCAATTCAGGTAAGGATGTACCAATAGCAAGAACAAAAATACCTATTAGTACCTCGTTGACCCCTAACGTTTGAAAAATATTCAGTGAGCTGTCTAAAAAAATTTTCCCACCGATAAAAATGCCTATGAAGGCACTTAGTAAAATTAAATAAGTGTATCTTCCAAAAATTTTTTGTTCTTCATTTTGATCAGAGGATTTATAATTACGAAGAAAATTGATAAAGAACAAAGTTAAAACTAAATAGCCGATTGTGTGAATGAGAGTGACTGTTTGGCTAATATAAAATAAGATTGCGAAGTATAAAGATATTATAAGTAAGAAAATAATATCCTTAGTGCCTAATTTATCTAGATTAATTTTGAAAAAAAATGCTGAAGTTCCTAAAATTAGTAAAATATTTGCAATATTAGATCCTATAATATTTCCTGTAATGGCATCAGTAGCTGGAACAATCCTTGTTGCAGCAAATAGAGTTATAACTAGTTCAGGCGCTGATGTACCAAACGCTACAATTGTTAAACCTATTAATACTGGGGATAAACTGAACTTTTTAGCAATTGCGTCAGCCGACTCAATCATTTTATCTGCACTGTATAAAAGAATAGATAATCCTATTAACAATATGCAGAAATCTATAAACATTAATTAAAGTACTTTCTTTTTTTCCTTTTATTTTTTTTATAAACTATATTGCTGTTGGATGGTAACTCTAATTCATTATTCTCAAGCCTTTTTATCTCATCTCTTAACTTAGCAGCTTCTTCAAAATTGAGATCATCAGCAAAATCCATCATATTTTTCTTAAGTTCCTCAAGATGTTTTTTTAGATTATTTCCGACGAGATGTTTTTCTGTACTCTTCAAATCAACGTTTACACGATCATTTTCGTAAATACTCTCAAGAATATCACTAATATCCCTCTTAATAGTTTCAGGTGTAATATTATTTTCTTTGTTGTATTTCTTTTGTATATCTCTTCTTCTATCAGTCTCACTTATTGCTTTCTTTATACTTTCTGTTTCTTTATCAGCATACAGTATTACTCTTCCATCTACATTCCTTGCTGCTCTACCGATTGTCTGTACCAATGACCTCTCCGATCTTAGGAAGCCTTCTTTATCAGCATCTAATATTGCGACTAAAGCACATTCAGGTATATCCAAACCTTCTCTAAGTAAATTGATACCCACTAACACGTCGAACAATCCCTTTCTAAGGTCGCGGATAATTTCAATTCTCTCTAATGTATCAATATCTGAATGCATATATTTCACTTTTATTCCGTTTTCATGCATATACTCTGACAAGTCCTCAGCCATGCGTTTAGTAAGTGTTGTCACTAATACTCGGTATTTAAGATCAATAATTTTTTTACACTCTGCTATTAAATCTTCAACTTGCGTTTTCGCAGGCCTTATTTCAACCTCTGGATCAATCAACCCTGTTGGCCTTATTATTTGTTCAGTAAATACCCCTTGAGTTTTTTGCATTTCCCATGGTCCTGGAGTAGCAGAAATGAACAAACTTTGAGGGCGCATCATTTCCCATTCCTCAAACTTTAATGGTCTGTTATCTAAACAAGATGGTAATCTAAAACCATATTCTGACAGTGTTGTTTTTCTGCTTCGGTCACCTTTATACATGCCTTCTAATTGAGGTACTGTGACATGACTTTCATCAACAAAAAGGAGTGCATTGTCAGGCAAGTATTCAAAAAGTGTTGGAGGCGGTTCGCCCGGGTTTCTTCCAGAGAGATATCTTGAATAATTCTCAATGCCTGGACAACTACCCGTTGCCTCAATCATTTCTAAATCAAACCTTGTTCTTTCTTCTATTCGTTGAGCCTCTATTAATTTATTTTCTTTTTTAAATTCAGGAATCCTTACTTCTAAGTCTTTTCGTATTTGCTTTATGGCAGTATCAAGTGTTGGCCTTGGAGTAACGTAGTGACTGTTTGCATAAATTTTTATAGTTTCTAACTCAGCTGTCTTTTTTCCAGTCAATGGATCAAATTCACTAATCGACTCGAGATCATCACCGAACAACGATAATTTCCACGCGCGGTCTTCGTAATGGGATGGAAAAACCTCAATCAAGTCTCCACGCACTCTAAATGTGCCTCTATGAAAATCTGTGTCGTTTCGGTTATATTGAAGCGTGATGAGTTTTTGAATAATTTCATTTCGTCCAATCTTTTGATTTTTTTCTAATCGAATAGTCATTGATCTATACGTTTCAACAGAACCTATTCCATAAATACATGAAACACTTGCAACAATTACAACATCTTTTCTCTCAAGTAAGGATTGAGTTGCTGAGTGTCTCATTCGGTCGATTTGTTCATTTATCGATGCTTCTTTTTCTATGTAAGTATTTGACCTCGGTACGTATGCTTCAGGTATATAATAGTCATAATAAGATACAAAATATTCAACAGCATTGTCTGGAAAGAATGACTTCATTTCACCATACAATTGTGCTGCTAAAGTTTTATTTGGAGCAAGTATTAGAGTTGGCCTTTGAAGTTTTTCTATAATTTTAGCCATCGTGAAAGTTTTGCCTGATCCAGTTACTCCAAGCAAAACTTGTTCCATCTCATCGCTTTTAATACTTTTAACAATCTCTTCAATTGCTTGAGGCTGATCTCCAGCAGGCTTGTATTCAGATGTGACTTTAAGAACTTCAGAATTTAGCATTAATTTATTAATTATTTAGAATATAAATTGTGTATTAATCTAATTTAATATAATAGCTGATTGTATAAATAACAAATTCTAGGGATAAGCAGTGGTAGAACTATCACACAGTATAAAAAGAATTAAGCCATCGGCCACCATGGCAGTGACCCAAAAAGCTCGTGAATTGAAGGCCGCGGGAAAGGATATCATAGGGTTAGGAGCGGGCGAACCTGATTTTGATACCCCAGAAAATATCAAAAAAGCCGCCATTCAAGCTATAAACGATGGAGATACAAAATACACCCCTGTTGATGGAACTCCAGAACTGAAGAATGCAATCAAAGCAAAATTTAAAAGAGAAAATAATTTAGATTACGAGCTTAATGAAATCTCAGTTGGTACAGGAGGAAAGCAAATTATTTTTAATGCATTTGCTGTCTCCTTAAATGAGTCAGACGAAGTAATTATTCCAGCTCCCTATTGGGTAACCTACCCTGACGTCGTTAATTATTTTAATGGAAAACCTATTTTTGTTCAATGTGGTGAAGAGTCAGGATTTAAAATTACTCCTCAACAACTTGAAAATACAATCAATCAATCAACCAAATGGTTTATTCTTAATTCACCATCAAACCCCACAGGTTCATGCTATACAAAAAATGAACTTTTAGAACTTGCAAATGTTTTAAAAAAATATCCACACGTGAACATAATGACAGACGATTTATATGAGCATCTTATATACGATGATAATGAATTTCATACTTTTGCAAGCATTGTTCCAGAACTTAAAGAGAGAATATTAACATTGAACGGAGTTAGTAAGGCATATGCTATGACAGGCTGGAGAATTGGTTATGCGGGAGGAAATACTAACTTAATTAAAGCCATGGGCAAGCTTCAGTCCCAATCAACAAGTAATCCAACATCTATCAGTCAAGCCGCAGCAGTTGAAGCCTTGAATGGAGATGATTCATTCATTGCCGACAGAGCCAGAGTATTTAAAGGTAGACGTGATTTTCTAATCAATGAACTTACTAGTATGAATGGAATTACTTGTAGAGTACCTGAAGGTGCATTTTATGTTTTTCCATCATGTAAAGGAGTAATTGGTAAAATTGATGAATCGAATAACAAAATTACAAACGATGAAGAATTTACGACATCATTATTAGAGCATGCAGGAGTTGCTGTTGTTCAAGGTTCAGCTTTTGGTTTGGAGGGCTATTTTAGAATTTCTTATGCAACTTCAGACGAAAATTTAAAAAATGCATGCGTTCGAATGAGAGATTTTCTTAATAAATTAAGATAATTCAGCTAGGTATTTTTCTGCCTCAAGTGCTGCCATACAACCCATACCAGCTGCAGTAACTGCCTGACGATAAATTTTATCCTTTACATCTCCTGCTGCATATACACCTTCAACATTTGTAAGTGTTGAGTCAGGTTTTGTAATTATATATCCATCTTCATCCATTTCGACTTGGTCCCTAAAAATTTGAGTAGCTGGATCATGCCCTATAGCAACAAAGACACCGTCTAGCTCGATACTGCTGGTTTCATTAGTTTTTGTATTTTTAATGTTTATACTTTTTACATTTAGAGGATCTTCATCGCCAACTATTTCTTTTAGTTCGCTATCCCACACACATTCAACTTTTTCATTTTTAAATAATCTATCTTGAAGAATTTTTTCTGCTCTTAGTTCATCACGCCTATGAACAAGGTATACTTTAGATGCAAAGTTTGTTAAATATAAAGCCTCCTCAACTGCTGAATTACCACCACCGATTACTGCAACTTTCTTTTCCTTAAAAAAGAAGCCATCACAAGTTGCACAGGCTGAAACACCGTAACCTTGAAACTTTTTCTCAGAATCTAATCCAAGCCATCTTGCTTGAGCTCCTGTTGAGATAATCACTGAGTCGGCAGTATATTCAGTTCCCGACTCGCTAATAGCCTTAAATGGCTTACTTTTGAAGTCTACACTTTTTATAATGTCATTTATAATGTTTGTTCCAACATTTTTTGCTTGTTCTTGCATTTGTTCCATTAACCATGGACCTTGTATTACATCCCCGTACCCAGGATAATTTTCAACATCAGTTGTTATAGTAAGTTGCCCACCTGGTTGTAAACCTTGGACTAAAGTCGGCTCGAGCATTGCCCTTGCCGCATAAATCGCAGCAGTATATCCTGCGGGACCTGAACCTATTATTAGAACTTTTGAATGCATTTAATTTTTATAATCTATATATTATCTTCTAGTAATTAAAGAACTTTTGTGTTCAACATAGATAG
This sequence comes from uncultured Pelagibacteraceae bacterium, assembly GCA_902589175.1. Classification (GTDB taxonomy): domain Bacteria; phylum Pseudomonadota; class Alphaproteobacteria; order Pelagibacterales; family AG-422-B15; genus CACNXQ01. Next base: position 141,482 of record CACIRX010000001.1, read on the forward strand.
TTATTAAATGACCAATTTCAAGAATTTGAGAGCGTGGTGCCTAACAGATGGATCAGCAGGAATGATCAGTCAGGTCAAAGGCCTTGCAGATGCTCTTAATTTAAATTTTGAGCAAAAGACAATAGACTTAAAATTTCCTTGGAATAAGCTTCCAGTGGGAATATTGCCACCATCTAAAATTATATTTAATAATTACAAACAAATAAGCTTAGAAAGCAATATTCCTCCAGATATTATTATATCATGTGGCAAAAGGTCTATTTATGCATCCTTATATCTCAAAAAATTATTAAAAAATAAAGTCTTTTCAATTCATATACAAAATCCAAAAATCAACCCAGCTCATTTTGATTTAGTTGTTGCTCCAGCGCATGATGATTTAAAAGGTAAAAACGTGCTTCAAACTGATTTGGCACTAAATCATATAAACAAAAGTCTACTGAGCAAAGAGGCTGAGCTTTACGCAGCTCAATTCTCAAAAATAGAAAAACCTATTTGTGCAATTTTCTTAGGTGGTCAAAACCGAAACTATCGCTTCGATATATCTGTTGTTAAGGTGTTAGCTGACCAAGTTGATAAAATTATTAAAAATAATGACATCCAGTTATATATTTTATTTTCAAGAAGAACTGATCAATTTATTATCGAATACCTGAAAGAACGCTTTTTGGATCAGAATATTATTTGGAACGGCGAAGGTAATCCTTATTTAGCCTTGATGAAGTTTTCTAAATATCTTATTTGTACAGCTGACTCTGTTTCAATAATTTCAGAATCTATATCTTCAACTAAACCAGTATATATTTTCAACCTTCCGAGCTTAAAAAAAAATAACAGAATAGAAAAATTTATTACGATGCTATTGCAAAAAAATTACGCAAGACTTTTAGGAGAAAAACTCGAAGACTTTACAAATTTATATCAAAATGAGACCTTCCAAGTAGCCAGAATGATTGAAGAAAGGTATAATAAAAAAGCATGACATTAATCAATGCTTTGAAAAATAATTTATCACATTCTAATGTACCTTTTAATCATTGGATAATTAACAATCCTCTTTCAGAAAAAGCAATAGATGAAATTTATTCTATTAATTTTCCCGAAGGTAAAGTTATTTTTGATGGTACAAGAGCAGGAGATAAAACAGGGGATAACTTGCTTAGTAAGTTAAGAATATTTATCAATAAAGATAATGCAGAGGAATATTCTGAATTATCTGGACTAATAAAAGAAATGCAATCAAAAGAATGTACTGACTTCATTTCTAAACTAATCAATAGAGATCTAAAAAATTCTTATGTTAGATTAGAAGTCATTGCCGATCGAGATGGATTTTGGCTTGAACCTCACTGTGACATCAAGGAAAAATTGATGTCATCAATTTTGTTTGTAAATAGATACGGAGAAAATGAAAATTTAGGAACTGATTTTTATACTCCGGATTTGAAAGTTGCTAAAACTCTACCTTATAAAAATAATACTGGGTATATTTTTACTTCAGAAAAAAATTCATGGCATGGACTTGAAAAGAAAAAAATTAAAAAAGAAAGACGCTGCTTACAATTAAATTATGTTACTTTTGAAACAGAGTGGCCAGTAGACTGATGGTAAAAAAAGAAATTGATATTGTTGATCTAAAAATACTTCGAATACTTCAAGATGAAGGAAGAATTTCAAATTTAGATCTATCGAAGAAAATTGAAATGTCTCCACCGCCTACACTAAGAAGAGTAAGAGACTTAGAAGATAATGGGTATATTGATGGTTTTCGTGCAAATCTAGATCCATCAAAGCTTGGATATGACTTAGTAGCGTGGATATTTGTGAGTTTAAAAAATCAAAATGAAGAAAGCTTGGGGTCTTTTGAAAAGCTGGTTTGGGGTCTGGAACCTATCAGAGAGTGCTTTATGCTAAATGGTGAAATAGATTTTATTCTTAAATGTGTAGTGAAAAATATGAATGAATTTAATAATTTTTTAACAACTCATGTGACTTCAAATGAAAATATTTTGAGTGTCAAAACAGCCTTTGTCATAAAAAATACAAAGAAACTAGGTACTGTTCCTCTAGATTAGTGAAATTTAGTTATAGGGTTAACTTCCAATTCATTATTTCTTAATTCTTTAATAGAATTAATAGCAGCCCTTGCACCAGATACAGTAAGAAAGTACGGCAAACTTTTCATTAGAGCGGTTCTTCTAATGCCAAAGGAATCATTTATTGATTTTCTTCCTTCAGTTGTATTAATTATAATATCAACTTTATCATTAATTAACTCTTCAACAATATGAGGTGATCCTTGAGAAACTTTATTAATTTTCTTAACCTTAACACCACCCTCCATCAAGTAATCAGCTGTTCCTGCAGTCGCATTCACTTGAAATCCTAATTTTTGAAAAGATCTTATAATTGGAAGTATTTTAGGCTTATCAGAGTCTTTTACAGATACAAATAAAGAACCTTTCCTAGGAAGAGGGTTTGAGGAAGCTAACTGACATTTGATAAAAGCTGATTCAAATGACTTATCGATAGCCATAACCTCCCCAGTAGATTTCATTTCAGGGCCTAAGATGGTATCAACATTAGGAAAGCGTTTAAAAGGGAATACAGGTTCTTTAATTGATATACAATTAGTTTTATGAATTTTAAATTTATCTTTATTCAATGGTTTTCCCATTGCTGCACTTAGTGCTATTTTAACAATTGGATTACCGGTGGCTTTAGCTACAAACGGCACAGTTCGACTGCTTCTAGGGTTAACTTCAAGTAAAAATATATTATTATTTTGAATTGCAAATTGTATATTTAGTAAGCCCTTCACTTTCAGTGCAATGGCTAATTTTTTGGTCTGCTTTTCTATGTCTTTAATGATTTTTTCCGACAATGAGTAAGGAGGCAACGTGCATGTCGAGTCACCAGAATGGATTCCTGCTTCCTCAATATGTTCCATAATACCTGCAATAATGACTTTTTTTCCATCAGACACAGCATCGACGTCTACTTCAATAGAGTCTTTCAAATAATGATCAATTAGAACAGGGCTTTTACCACTTACTATTACAGCTTCTTCAAAGTATTTTTTTAATTCGTCTTCATTGTGAACAATTTCCATAGCTCTTCCGCCTAATACATATGATGGCCTTATCACTGCTGGAAAACCAATTTTCTTAATTACTAGGTTAGCTTCTTTTTCAGAATATGCGATACCATTTGCTGGTTGCAATAGATTTAAGTTTTCAGAAATCTTTTTAAATTTTTCTCTATCCTCAGCGGTGTCAATCGACTCAGTTGAAGTACCCAAAATTGGTATATTCATTTTATTTAAATAGTCAGACAACTTAAGTGGCGTCTGACCGCCGAATTGAACAATAACCCCTAAAAGGTTTCCTTTACTTTTTTCCTTTCTAATAATTTCATATACATTTTCATTCGTAAGGGGTTCAAAATAAAGTCTGTCACTGGTATCTGGATCGGTAGAGACTGTCTCTGGATTACAATTGATCATGATTGTTTCATATTTTAATTCTTTCAGGGCAAATGAAGCATGACAGCAGCAATAATCAAATTCAACACCTTGTCCGATTCGATTTGGACCGCTTCCAAGAATAATTACCTTTTTTTTACTTGTTGGACTGGATTCACATGCATAACTATTTAGAGAATTTTTAGCATAAGTTGAGTACATGTATGGGGTCTTAGCTTCAAACTCAGCAGCACAGGTATCTATTCTTTTAAAGTCAGGAAAAATTTTGTTTTTGACACGCATATTAAAAATTTTCTCTTCCTTAGTATTACAGAGCTGTGATATTTTTTTGTCTGAAAATCCTAAAGATTTTATTCTAAGCAATTCTTTGGCGTTCTGTGGCAATCCTTTTTTTAGGGTTTTTTCCGTATCAACTATTTTTTTTATTTGGCCAATAAACCAAGGATCAACTTTTGAGGATTTATAAATTTGAACTATATCTAATCCAAAACGTAGTGCCTGAGCCACTAATAAAAGTTTATCTGCAAGAGGTTTCTTGAGTTCAGACAAAATATTTTTCTTTGTGAGCTTTTTTTTATTCATACTTACAATTATTTCGTCTAATCCGTCTAAACCAGTTTCAAGCGACCTTAATGCTTTTTGCAATGATTCTGGAAATGACCTTCCAATTGCCATGACTTCACCAACAGATTTCATTGAACTTGATAGTAAAGGTTGCGTTAATTGAAATTTTTCAAAGGTAAATCTTGGAATTTTTGTAACCACATAGTCAATTGTTGGCTCAAACGATGCAGGTGTAACTTTTGTAATTTCGTTAGTAAGTTCATCTAATGTGTATCCAACTGCCAATTTAGCAGCAACTTTGGCAATTGGAAAGCCTGTCGCCTTTGAAGCTAAAGCAGAAGATCTAGAAACTCTTGGATTCATTTCAATAATTACAAGCCTTCCATTTTTTGGGTTAACAGCAAATTGAACATTTGAGCCTCCAGTTTCAACGCCAATCTCTCTGAGACATGCAATGGATGCGTTTCTCATAATTTGATATTCTTTATCAGTTAAAGTAAGTGCGGGAGCTATTGTAATTGAGTCACCTGTATGAACTCCCATAGGGTCAACATTTTCAATTGAGCATATGATTATACAATTATCATTTTTGTCTCTCACAACTTCCATTTCGAATTCTTTCCATCCAGCCACAGACTCTTCAATTAAAATTTCATTTATCGGTGAGTTATAAAGTCCGGAATTTGCGATTTCTTCAAATTGTTTCTCGGTAGTTGCGATGCCACCACCAGTACCTCCAAGTGTAAATGATGGCCTTATAATGACAGGCAGTCCAATTTTCTTTAGAGCTTTTTTTGCGTCTTTAAAATTTCTTGCAATCTCTGCTCTCGGGCATTCCAAACCAATCTTAGTCATCGCTTTATAGAAACTTTCTCTTTCCTCTGCTTTTTTGATTGCTTTAAGATTTGCTCCAATTAATTCAACTTTATACTTTTTTAATGTTCCATTTTTTGAAAGTTCAATTGCTATGTTTAATGCTGTCTGACCACCCATTGTTGGTAGAAGTACATCGGGTTTTTCTTTCTTAATAATTTTTGCAACTATCTCAGGCGTGATTGGTTCAATGTATACTACATCAGCAGTGTCAGGGTCAGTCATTATGGTTGCAGGATTAGAATTAATTAGAATTACTCTATATCCCTCTTCACGTAATGCCTTACATGCCTGTGTTCCTGAATAGTCGAACTCGCACGCCTGTCCGATTATTATGGGACCGGCTCCAACAATTAAAATAGATTTTATATCTTTTCTCTTAGGCATTTTGTTTAACCATTTTTTTAAATTCTTGAAAAAGATAATGACTATCGTGCGGTCCAGGACTTGCTTCTGGATGGTATTGAACCGCAAATATATTTCTTCCTTTTCTTATACCTTCAACACTTCCATCGAATAATGATTTATGAGTTATTTTTATATCTTTTGGAATAGATTTTTCAGTTACTTCAAAACCATGGTTTTGAGATGTGATCTCTACTTTTTCCGTTTCAAGATTTTTAACTGGATGATTGGCTCCTCTGTGGCCTTGAAACATTTTTTTTGTTTTTGCCCCTAATGCTAAAGAAATAAGTTGATGACCAAGACATATTCCAAATAATGGAGTCTTTGATTTGATAAGTTTTTTTATAATTGGAATAGCGTATTTTCCTGTTGCTTTCGGATCACCCGGACCGTTTGAGAGAAAAATACCATTAGGACTATAAGAAAGTATTTTTTCTGCAGAGGTTTTAGCTGGAACTAAAATAACCTCTAAATTTAAATCTAATAAGCAATTTAATATATTTTTCTTAATTCCATAATCTATTGCTACAACTTTATATTTTGAACTTTTTTTAGATTTATAAATTTTTATATCCTTGCGTGACACATTGATAGCTAAATCAAGTCCATTAAGCCCTTTCCATTTTTTTATTTCTTTTAAACAGGATGCAGTTTTTTTATTGTTTATTGGACCTTCGATAATACCACCTTTCGGCGCTCCTTTAGATCGGATTCTATTTGTAATTAGTCTGGTATCAATATTACAAATACCTGGTACGTTGTTTTTTTTAAGCCACGCATCAAGATGAAGGATAGATCTATAGTTTGAAGGATCAGAAATATCACAGTTAATTATAACTCCTTTTGCATACGGTTTACTTGACTCGTTATCATCAAGATTTGTTCCTACATTACCAATGTGAGGAAAAGTAAAATTGATTATCTGTCCTGCATATGAAGGGTCAGTTATTATTTCTTGATAACCTGTCATTGAGGTATTAAAACAAACTTCTCCTATTTCCATATTGGGAGAGCCAATTTTTAGTCCATTAAATCGGGAGCCATCTTCTAAAATAAGTTGGCCTTCAATAGGTTTAGGCCGAGCTGTTGAGAGATCTTTTTTCAACCTATTCGCATTAGCCATATGTAGTGATTCTAGATTTATAGAAATTTAGTGCAAATGGGGAATTCATGCAATAGTTAGATAAGATAATAAATATTAGATCTATTATTGCCACAATATATCTGATGATGTAGGTTTTATGTTTATTTCAAATGAAAGAAGATATCTCAACCGAATTATCTAATGCTCTCAAAAATGGGGATAAAGAGAGAATCCATACATTAAGACTAGTACTAGCTGCTATTAAAGATAAAGAAATTGCAAGTCGATCCTCAGGGGAAGATTCTACTATTTCAGATGATACAATTATCAGTCTTCTCAAAAAAATGGTGAAGCAAAGAAATGATTCGATTGATATGTTCAAAAAAGCTGGACGAGATGAACTTGTACAAAAAGAAAATAGCGAGATCGATATAATTAGTGAGTTTCTTCCTAAGCAACTTGGTGAGGAAGAGACTATGATAGCTTGTGAAGAAGCGATTGGTGCAACCGAAGCAAAATCACTAAAGGAAATAGGAAAAGTGATAAAGTATTTGAAGGAAAATAGCTCACCAGCTCTTGATATTTCGCTAGCAAGCAAACTTATAAAGGAAAGACTTCAAAATTTATAATATTTGATAGCTATTCTTTACTGCGCTCAAGTAATATACTTAATTTATGCCTAGATATTCTAAAGAATTTATTGGAGAAATAAAATCAAGATTACGTGTCTCAGAGGTTGTAGGTAAATTTGTAAAACTCACGCAAAGAGGTAATGAATTTATTGGATTAAGCCCGTTTAAAAATGAAAAAACTCCTTCATTCACAGTTAATGATGAAAAAGAATTTTATCATTGCTTTAGTAGCGCTGAACACGGAGACATATTTTCTTTTTTAATGAAATATAAAAATATGTCTTATCCAGAATCTATTGAGTACTTGGCAAAGCAAGCAGGTATGGATCCAGAAAGAGGAATTATTAAGGACCCAAATTATGTAGAAAAAGATTTTTCTAGTTTAAGAAGAATCATTAATGAAGCTAATGAGTTCTTTAAAGACCAGCTAAATAATAGTAGTGAAGCTAAAAAGTATATTGAAAAAAGATCAATCGATGAAAATATAATTAAAGAATTTGATTTAGGCTATTCTGGTTCAGGACGTAATAATTTATATAACCACTTAAAAAGTAAGAACTTGGACATTAATGATGCAATATCAACTGGTCTAATTAAAAAATCAAATAAAAAAGAAGGTGAATATTATGATTTTTTTCGTAATAGATTTATGTTTCCTATCAAAGATTACAAATCTAACATAATTGCATTTGGAGGCAGAGCATTAGACGGTTCAAATATAAAGTATATCAATTCAGCGGATAGCGCTGTATTCAAAAAAAGCTATCAACTTTACAATTTAAATCTTGCAATTGAAGAAAATAGGAGGCCAAAAAATTTAATTATTGTTGAGGGATACATGGATGTGATTTCTTTGTATCAAAATAACTTTAAGACATCTGTTGCTCCATTAGGAACAGCTCTTACAAGTTATCAATTAGAAAGAGCATGGAAAGTTTGTGAGAGTCCTATCATTATGTTTGATGGTGACGAAGCTGGACAAAAAGCTGCTCAGAGAGTTGCTATATTAGCATTAAATAACTTATCGCCTGATCATTCACTTCGTTTTTGTTTGCTTCCAAAAGATTATGATCCTGACGATTATTTAAAAAGAAATAGCCCAGCTAGCCTTCAAAGTATTCTTGACAGTTCTTTATCATTATCTGAATTTATTTGGACGTCAGAATTGAATAGAGAGGATATTTCTATTCCTGAAAAGAAGGCTGGTTTTGAAAAAAGAATTAATTCCTTGTCAGAGAAAATAAGTAACAAAACAGTACGCGAGTACTATGTGAAATTCTTTAATGATAAATTAGAAGATCTCAAATATGTTAAAAGCAACTCTAAAAATTTCAATTATAAATTAAAAAGAAATAGTATTTCTTCAGAAATATTGACAAGCGAAAGAGTAAAAAACCAGAGTCATGACTCAGTTATAAGAGAAAAAATTATCCTAATATGTTTGATAGAAAACCCATTTCTGATTAATAGGCATGCTGAAGAATTAGGAAAAATACGCTTTAATGACCTTAATTTATCATCGATATTATCTGAAATTCTGGAATTCTCAGTTGCCAATCGAGATAAAGAGCTTGAAAACTTAGATTTAAAGTCTTATTTACTGCAAAGGGGATTAAATCGAGAAATTAAATATATTTTTCAACCAAAACTGTTAAGTACTTATAGTTCAATCATAAAAAATAGTAAGGTTGAGGTGGAAAAAAGTTTTATTGGTTTATTAGATCTGCAAAAAAATCTACTCGATGAAAATGATTTAGATATTGCAATAAGTAACCTAGAAGAAAAAATGGATGAGAAAAGCTTTGAAAATTTTATGAAAATAAAAAAAGAAAGTATAAGTAAGAACTAAGATGAAAAAAAGAGGAAGAAAAAAGAGGCAAGTTAAAACTGAGGTTGAAACATCGCAATCTCAAATAGGTGAGCAAGACGGCCCAGTACTAGATCTTGAAAAATCCATAATAAAGAAACTTATTAAACAGGGTAAAAAAGATGGATATCTTACTAATGAGTTAATTAAAAAATCATTCCCTGAAGATAAATTTACATCTGAACAAATTGAGCAATACACAACTAAATTATCCCAAGTTGGATTTGATATTATTGACTCTGATGACTCAGATAATGATGATGATAAAGAAGAAGAATCCTCTGGGACTAAATCAGGGACAGAAAAAACTGACGATCCAGTAAAGTTATATCTTAGAGAAATGGGAACGGTAGACTTGCTCTCCCGTGAGGGTGAAATTGCAATTGCAAAAAGAATAGAAGCTGGACAAGAAGCAATGATTTCTGGATTGTGTGAAAGTCCACTTACGCTTCAGGCAATACTTGATTGGAGAGATGATATTATTGCTGAAAAAATTACTCTCAGGGAAGTAATTGATCTTGAGTCGTTATTTGAAGAATCTCCTAATAAGAAAGAGTTAAGTAAAAAAATTAAAGAAGCAAAGAAAAGAAAAGAACAAGAAGAAAAAGAAGAAATCAGAAAAAGAAAAGAAGCTGAAAAAAAATCTTCAACTTATGGTGATGATACAGAGCCAATGATTGAAAATAATAATGATCAAATAATTGAGGAATATGAAGATGCTGATGATGAATTAAATGTTTCAATTGCCATAATGGAGGAAGAGTTAAAGCCCCAGATACTTGAAACCTTTAAAAAATTAAACAAAAGTTTTAAGAAGCTCCAAAAACTTCAAAAGGATAAAATTGCTTTTCAAGAAAAAGGTAGAGAGTTTCCTTCTAGATCAGAAAAAAGCTATCAAACGTCTAGAGCTATTGTTGTTGAACTAATCAAAGGATTACAGATAAATACAAACAAAATTGAGGAATTAATTAACAAGTTATACGTAATCAATAGGGAAATTGTTTCCTTAGAGGGAAAATTATTGAGGCTTGCCGTACAATATAAAATTTCTAGAGATGAGTTTCTTGATAAATATATTGGAAATGAAAATAACCCATATTGGTTAAGAAAGATCACTAGACTTTCTGGATGGGAAAAATTTGTCAAACAAGAAAAAAATAATATTAAAAATATTATGAACGAAGTAAGAGCTGCTGCAAGTAATATAGGCTTAACTCTAAACGAATTTAAAAGAATAGTTAGTAATGTACAAAAAGGTGAAAGAGAATCAAGTATCGCAAAAAAGGAAATGATAGAGGCAAACCTTCGTTTAGTTATTTCTATTGCAAAAAAATATACTAATAGAGGTTTACAATTTCTAGACCTAATACAAGAAGGAAATATTGGCCTGATGAAAGCCGTCGACAAATTTGAGTATAGAAGGGGTTATAAGTTTTCAACTTATGCAACTTGGTGGATTAGGCAGGCAATTACTAGATCAATAGCGGACCAAGCTAGAACTATTCGTATACCGGTACATATGATAGAAACAATCAATAAGATTGTAAGAACGCAAAGGTTGCTTTTAAATGAAATAGGTAGAGAGCCGACACCTGAAGAAATTTCTAAAAAGCTAAATATGCCTCTTGAGAAAGTTAGAAAAGTCCTAAAGATTGCAAAAGAGCCAGTAAGTTTAGAAACTCCAGTCGGAGATGAAGAAGACAGTCATTTAGGTGATTTTATACAAGATGAGAATGCTGTAATTCCAATTGATGCTGCTATTCACTCAAATTTGAGACAAACTACAACGAAAATATTATCATCTTTAACTCCTCGTGAAGAACGTGTTTTGAGAATGAGGTTTGGTATTGGCATGAATTCAGACCATACACTTGAAGAAGTTGGGCAACAATTTTCAGTCACTAGGGAGAGAATAAGGCAGATTGAAGCAAAAGCGCTGAGAAAGCTCAAGCACCCAACTCGTGCAAAACTTTTAAAAAGCTTCTTAGATAAAAACTAGTTTGTAAGACTACCATTCTCTGTGTATAAAAGTTTTATATTAGGGCCCATAGCTCAGTTGGTTAGAGCCCTCCGCTCATAACGGAGTTGTCCTAGGTTCGAGTCCTAGTGGGCCCACCAAAAAAGATAAATTTTAACCCTTATATCTTTTTTAACTTATTCTATAATTTAATTATGTCTCTAAATATAGTCACTTCAGAACAGGCCTGTGGTGCAGAAATAACAGGAATTGATTTAAAAAAAGATTTATGTGAGAGTCAAATTTCTGAAATAAGAAATTATTGGCTTAAGCATCATGTACTGAGTTTTCCCAACCAAGCTTTATCTGACGATGATCTAGAACGTTTCACACTTTATTTTGGATCTTTTGGAGATGACCCATTTATTGCCTCAATACCAGGTAGAGACAATATTATTGCAGTAAAAAGAACGGCAGATGAAAAGGTACCAATTTTCGCAGATAATTGGCACACTGATTGGAGTTTTCAAAAAAATCCACCGGCAGGTACATGTTTGTTTGGAAAAATAATTCCATCAGAAGGCGGTGATACGTTGTTTGCGAACCAACATCTAGCATTAGAACGCATGCCCTCAGAATTAAGAAAAAAGCTGGAGGGAAAAAAAGCAATTCACTCAGCCCTTGTACCTTATTCACCAGGGGGTGGTTATGGTGATAAGGATAGAGAAATGGGAAGAAGCATGGATATCAGAGCTTCAGATGATGCTTTTGCTCAACAAATACATCCTATTATTAAGTATCATCCTGAAACAAATAAAGAGATTATTTATGGCACAGTTGGTTACATCATTGGTATTGATGGTATGGATAATCAAGAAGCTATGAAATTACTCATGGAATTGAGTGCATGGCAGTGTAGAGATGAATTTGTTTATAGGCATAAATGGAAAAAAGATATGCTAATTATGTGGGACAATAGAAGTGTATTACACCGAGCAACAGGCGGTTATGAAGGACAAGAACGTCTTTTACATCGTACAACTATTGCAGCCTACGGAATGTAAGATATATTTTATGGTAAAATTAAAAAAAGTTTTAAAATACTTTCTATTACTCGTACTAATTTTATTAGCATTTATTATCTATAATTCCGTATACTTTGATATACCAAAAGAAAATGTTATTGCTAAACATGCAAAGGGAGCTTCAGAATTTATAGAGCTCAAAGATGGTTCGTTAATTCATGTTAGGGATGAAGGTAATAAAAATGGAAATACTTTAGTTTTAATTCACGGGTTTAATGGATCACTTTTTAATTTCGAAAGTATGAATAAATTCTTATTAGATGATTTTAGAATAATTTCATTGGACTTACCAGCTCATGGATTAACAGGACCAGTCAATAGTGATGATTATTCTATTGATGGATTTATTACAGTCATCAACGAAGTATTAGAAATTAAAAATATAAATGAATTTTATCTTGCAGGCCACTCTATGGGTGGAAGAGTTGTATGGGAATTTACAATTGACTATCCAGAAAAAGTGGGCGGTTTAGTAATTATAGGCTCAGCTTTTTTAGCAAACGAGGAAGAATACAAAGAATTTCAGTCAGAGAATGCCCCGCCAATTGCATTTAAACTCTTAGAAATTCCATTTTTTAGGCAAATGCTGGGTTATATAACACCAAGATTTATTGTAACTCAGGCCGCTTACCAAACGGTTTATAATCAGAATATCATAACTGAGGAATTAATTGATCAATTTCATGAAATAATTTTACTTGAAGGCTCTAGAGAGGCAATTGGTAATCTTATAGTTAATAATGAAGAAGATTTTATTGCTGATCCTAAATTACTGCAGAATATTAAAATTCCTACTTTAATACTTCATGGTGAACAGGATAATTTAGTTGATGTAAGATTTAATAAACACTTTTTAGAAAATATTCCTAGTATAAGTTTAATTTTATACCCTAAAGTTGGTCATATGCCTCCAATGGAAATCCCAGAAATATTAGCTGAAGATATCAAAAATTTTATAGTAAATTAAATTTGTTAAAAGTTATGATAAATGAAAAATTGACACTTCCTTGTGGCGCTGAAATTAAAAATAGATTTCTTAAATCAGCAATGACTGAGGGTTTAGCAAAAAGTGATGCGACAGCAAATAAAAGACATAATAATCTCTATGAAAGATGGGCTAAAGGCGGAATAGGAATTTCTGTTACAGGAAATGTTCAAGTTGATCATCGATATATTGAACGAGCTGGTAATGTTGTAATAGAAGGAAAACAGTCTAATGAAAGTTTGGCTGCTTTAGCCGACTGGTCAAAAGCTGGAACACAAAATAATACTCACCTATGGATGCAATTAAGTCATGCTGGCAGACAGACGCCTTTTAGTATTAACAAAGAGAGCAGAGCGCCCTCTGTTCAACCTTTGCCAACACTGGGAGGAATACTAAAATTTGGAGTACCAAAAGAGCTAAGCCAATCCGAAATCTTGAATATAATTGATCAATTTGTTAATGCAGCTGAGGTTGCAAAGCAAACAGGATTCACTGGTGTTCAACTTCATTCAGCACATGGTTATCTTCTCTCAGAATTTTTATCACCAAATGTTAATCAACGAACTGATGAGTGGGGAGGCAGTATAGAAAATCGATCAAGATTACTAATTACAACAATTGAAGCGATCCGAGAAAAAGTTGGAAGCAATTTTCCTATTTCAATTAAACTTAATTCAAGTGATTTTCAAAAAGGGGGATTTTCTCACGAAGAAAGTATTGAGGTTGCTAAAATATTAAATAATACATCATTAGACTTACTTGAAATTTCAGGTGGAACTTATGAAAATTTTACTGCCTTAGAAATTGATTCATTGAACCTTAAAAAAGCCAAAACAATCAAACCTCAGCGTAGTACAAAAGTAAGAGAAGCTTATTTCTTGAAATATGCTGAAGCAATAAAAGAAGTTATATCAATTCCTTTGGCGGTAACTGGGGGATTTCGTTCTACCGAGGGGATGAATCATGCCCTTCAAAGTGGTGCTTGTGATGTAATTGGTTTGGGTAGACCACTTTGCTCTGAGCCCGATATTGTAAATGAATTAATAAGTGGTGAAAAAAAATCAGCAACTCTGTATGAAAATATGTTGGAATTTGGTCCGTGGATACTTGGCTTAAACAGCCCGATATCACTTATGCGATCTAATAATAAAGCTGCTCAAGTTTATTGGTGTTATCGACAAATATTGAAAATCGCTGACGGCAATGAGGTTGATACAAAGTTGGGACTTTTTAAAGCATTTCTGGATCACTTTAGAGACGACTCTGCTAATAGCAAAAAGTATAAAGCCTTTTGGAAAGATTTAGATTGAAAAGAATAATTTTTATACTGTTACTTTTAAATTCATCTTTTGTATTGGCTGATCAAAAAGATAGCCGACTGAACAGTTTGTTTGATGAGTTATTTTTAAGTAATGACAATATGCAAGCCAGTTCTATTTTAGCTGACATTTGGAATATATGGTCTATTGCAGAAAACGTTGAAGCCCAAAAAATATTTGATGAAGGCAACAAAATGATGGATCGTGGAAGTTTAGAAGAAGCAATAGCTTTATTTACGCAGGTAATTGATATTAAGCCTGATTTTGCAGAAGGTTGGAATAAAAGAGCTACTGTTCTCTTTTTAAAAGGTGAGTTAGAGGCTTCAATTTCTGATATCCAAAAAACTCTTGAACTAGAACCAAGACACTTTGGAGCACTTGATGGACTTGCGGAAATCTATTTAATTCAAGATGATCTTTTGGGAGCTGCAGCAACGTATAAAAGAATTCTAGAAATTATTCCAACAAGTAAAAAATCTCAAGACCGACTCAAATTAATTAACGAACTTATTGTGTAACAATGTGTGGGCGTTTTATTCTTTCCGACAAAAAAGTTATTAAAGATAAATTTAATGTTGAACTAGCACCCTCGTATAATATAGCTCCTTCACAAGATGTATTGGTTATAAAACCAGATCCCGTTTTTATGAAATGGTCATATTCACCAAAATGGAAAGATGATATGAACTTGATTAATTGTCGTCACGAAACATTACTAGATAAGCCTTCTTTTAAGGGATCACTTAGATGTGTTTTTCTTGCAAATGGGTGGTATGAATGGCAAAGGCAAAATAACGCTAAAACGCCTTTTTTCCATTATATTGAAAATGAATTGCTTTATTTCGCTGGTATTTATAATTTGAATAGTGGATGTGCAGTTGTAACTTGCCAGTCAAGTGAAACTGTCTCTCATGTGCATCATAGACAACCTTTGCTTTTAGATGAATCTCAAACAACTGAATGGATAGAAGGAAAGCATGAAATTAAAAGAAAAAAAGACGATCAAGTTCAAGTTTATGAAGTCTCAAAAAATGTTAATAGTCCTCGTAACAATAGCCCTGAGTTGTTAGATAAATCTTAATCTGTATAATTACAGAATGAGTAAATTTTATGCGTTCATAGACAGCACTTTTATTGATTTAGGAAGGCAATTTAAATTAAGTTATCTACCGCCTTTGATGATATATGTTGCTGCTGGTGTTTCAGGTTTAACCGGAATCGTTGGAACTTTTTTTGTAAAAGATTATCTAAATCTTTCGGCTGCTTTTTTAGCAGGCCTTGGTTTTTGGGCAGGAATTCCATGGGCATTAAAAATGCCACTTGGTCATTTAGTTGACCTAATCTGGGAAAGAAAAAATTATCTTGTTTATGTGGGCGCATCACTCATTGCTTTAAGTCTTGCTATCATGTTCGGCCTTATTATTCATACTGACTTTATGGTAAGGTACTTAAGTATTGAAACTTGGTATATTATTAGCGTTCTCTTAGCTCCGATTGGTTATGTGGTTCAGGACGTTGTTGCTGATGCAATGACAGTTGAAGCAGTCCCAAATATAGATCCAAAAGGAAACCAATACTCACCCGATGTAATAAAAAATATGCATACCACCATGCAAACACTAGGTAGATTTGCTATTATTGGTGGTACAGTAATTGTTGCATTAATTAATGTTGTTATTTTCAGTAGCGTTGAGGCTGAAACTGAACAAGAAAAAATAATTTTATACGGGAATATTTATCTCTTCGCACTGATCATTCCGTTCATATCAGTATTAGGGGTATTGCTTTCAATTTATTTAAAAAAGAAAAAAAATGACCAACTTTCAAAGTTAGGTATAGATCATCAAATCGAAATTGAAAAAACTAAGGTTGATTGGTGGATACTTGGAGGCTCTCTCGTTTTTGTAATTTTTACACTTAGCGTGGGAGGATTTAATCTTCCGTATGCGCAAGAGATCGTATTCTTTGGATCAGTAAGTATTATATTTTTTCTGATGGCTAAACTAATGCGTGAACTTCCAGAGTCGATGCGACTCACAATTTTGGGAACTGCAATTATAATATTTATTTTCAGAGCCATGCCAGGCCCAGGCCCAGGACTTACCTGGTTTGAGATTGATAATTTAGGATTTGATGAGCAGTTTTTTTCTGTGCTTTCTCTTCTTGCCTCTTGTTTGACTTTACTTGGCATCATTATTTTAAGGCCTTTTATGGTCAATAACTCAATTGCAAAAATTATAGTGATATTATCAATTGCTGGAGCAGTATTATTTTTGCCAAGTGTTGGCATGTATTATGGATTTCATGAATGGACTTCATCATTAACAAACGATGTTGTAGATGCACGGTTTATTGCAATATTTAATACAGCTTTAGAATCACCCTTGGGACAAGTTTCAATGATCCCACTTCTTGCGTGGATTGCAAGAAATGCTCCAGCTCATCTAAAGGCTACATTTTTTGCTGTATTTGCATCGTTCACAAATTTAGCTCTATCCGCAAGTGCGTTGCTTACAAAGTATCTCAATCAAATTTACGAAGTAACGAGGGAAGTCAAGGATAAGGTCACAAATGAGATACTCTCCATAGCTGATTATTCTGATCTTGGTATTTTATTGATTGTTGTAACTCTGCTCACTCTTTTGGTACCAACAATTTCTGTTATAATCATTCAAAAAACTAGTTTAAAAACAGATGAATAATTAATGAAAAATGTATTACAGATTCTTGGTGTTTTTTTTGCAGGCGCCCTTATAGGTTTTATTTTATTGAGCTTTGGTCTGTCGGTTGATATTTCAATGATGACAGGTACGGTTGTAATTCTTGTACTGGCTTACCTTGTTACTAAACAAAACAATAAGGAAAGAAAATAATGGTTCAAATTCCAAGCGATCAAATTAAATCTAGAGAAATACTAAATTGGAAGGGTTTGCATTTATTTCATTATAGAACTTCATCATGTTCACAAAAACTTAGGATCTATTTAAATTTAAAAAAAATTTCATGGACACCTCACAGCATAAATCTTGCTACAGGAAAAAACTATTCAGAATTCTTTCTAGGTATTAATCCTAAAGGCCTGGTTCCTGTTCTCGTGGATGATGGTCGTGTAGAAATTGAGAGCAATGATATTCTTATGTATCTCGAGGATAAATTTCCTGAAAACCCACTTGTTCCTGACTCCGATACAACAGAAATTGGCACGTTACTGAAAGAAGAAGATGATTTGCATGAGGATATAAGAAATATTGCTTATCGATATATGTTTGGTGGACTCGGCAAAAAAGACCCTAATGAATTAGATGCGTTTGAAAAATATAAATCATCTAATAGTGAGCTGGACTATCTAAAATTAAAAGAAGTAAAGTTTTATAAGTCATTTCGTGAAAATGGAATAACTGATGAAGCAGTTAAAAACTCACTAAATAATTTTTGTAAATGTTATGATAAATACGAATCTCTATTAAATAAGCAAAAATACTTAATGGGCAATAATCTTTCAATGCTTGATCTTGCCTGGTTTATTTATACATATAGGCTTTATGTCTCAGGATTTCCATTTAAAGACCGTTACCCAAAAATATCTGAATGGTTTCTTGATCTTTATTCTCGAAAAGAATTTTTTAAAGAGGTTAATGATCCATTGCCTCTAAAGATAATTAGGCTTTACGCTAAGACATCAACATCTTTGTATGGAAAGTCAATTAAAGCTCTGCTTTCAAAATAATGACTGCCCTAGACAGATTATCCATACTTGAGGGATACTATAAATCTCACTGGCCTGTTGAATGTGGTGGAAATCGACGTCAAAAGGCAACTGAAGGATCGTTGAACGCTCGTAAAAAAAAAGCTGTTGTACAAAGCATACGAAATGAACGCTGGAATGTTATGACAATTTATCGCGATAATAATGAAATTTTTTTGGGCGGTACGATGCCAAGCTTTACAGGTCCAGAACCATTTGGATGGCTTCAAAAAATTGAACCTGAGTCTTTGGAAATATTAGGGGAAACTCCAAAATTACCATGCGGTGATCACGTCTGGTGTGGCGCTATTGCAGCACATACAAACGGCAATATAATCAAGGTTAATGGAAACTACATGCATAGTATTTCAAAAGAATGTGAAGTGATTAAAGAGTCAAAATTACCCATTGATCAGGCGCATAACGGTTTACTAATATTATCAGATGGAACAATCGTCACTAAAGATTTACGTTTAGAAGGTCAAGGTTGTTCAACAATTACAAGATTAGATCAAAATCTAGATATTTTACATGAACCCATGCAATTGCCTGAAGGTTCTATGGGAAGAATTGCATCAGACAAAACAGAAGATGGTGAGTTCATTTTTATTCCAGGTATCGAAAAAATATGGAAAATAAAAGTTCTGCCTAACAATCTAGAAGTTACTTCAGACTGGTCACCTAATTATAGGAAATCAAATGATGATCAAGGATTATCATGGGATGGTTGTATATCAGATGGATCACTCTGGCTGATGAATAACGGAGACATCGACTCATTAAGAGCTATTTATTCAACTCATCCAAATGGTAGATTTAAAACTGCACCAAAAGAATTAAGTTGGAGACGTCCTGCTCCTTGGTCATGTAAGCAAAGGCTTTATAGATTTGATTTAATGTCAGAACAATTTGAATATATCGAACCATTTGAACATCATGGAGGGGGTATTATTGCACCACCCGTAAATATTCCCGAATGTAATATCTGTGTATGCTGGGATAGTATAAATGGTGGCATAGCAGGTATTGATACATCAAACAATTCGTTAAAATTATCGTGGAAGATTGATAGTCTTAGACCAACAATGCAACCGGTTGTGTTTCCTGAAAGCAAAGAGTTAGTAATTAATAGTTTTGAAAATAACGACGATCACTTAGTGGTAATAGACCTATCTAGTGGAGAAATACTCTCAAAGGTTTCACTCAATTCACCTCTTGCCAATGGCATGTTTTTAACGCCAGGCTTAAAGAATGATATTTTTTATTGCTCAACAAGAACATTTGCACGAGTATCTTGGAAGTAAATTTGAACTAATATTTATTCTTTCAAAGGTAAGTATTTTAATTAGAATTTGTAAAAAACAAAATATAGGAGACAAAATATGGAATTTTGTAATGCCGTGAGGTTTAAAGTTAAAGAAGGTTGTGAAGAAGAATACTTAAAAATTAACAAAAGTTTTGAAAATTTACCGGGTCAGAAAATGAGTCGTCTTTTTAAAACAGGAGACCGTACATATTGTTTTATTGGAATTTGGGAATCTGAGGAAGCTATAGCCGCTCAAAGAGAAAATATGATTGGAAACTTGGATAAAGTTAGACACTTACTAGAGGAATTATCTCCTGAATTAGGCGTAACTGATCCTGTTTCAGGAACGGTTGTTCTTGATTATAGCTGATAAATCAGGTTAAGATCTTTCTATGCATTTAGATTTACCAGAGCTGTTATTTGGCATACCTTTGCACTTAACACTTTTGTGTATTTCTAAATTTTACGCAAATAGATCATATGATGAAGCAGCAAGATATTTTAGTAAGGCGAGTAAAGTTTAAAAATTTGCTTCCACCTGTAATTAAGCTAGTCATCAAAAGAAAATGTAATTTAAGTTTAATTGACTTAAACAAAACAATTAGATCATCTAAAACATATCATTAATAATATGAGCTTAACCGATGAAGGACATTACGGCCCCAAACAACTAAACATGCTCAAAACTGTCTGGGGAGAGGGTTTTCTATCACCTGGTGGGACAGAAGAAATTGATCAGATTTTAAAAGGATTAAATCTAAAAAATAAAAAAGTTCTAGATATTGGATGTGGAACGGGCGGTGCAGTTTTTCATATGATTGAAAAATATGGTGCAAAAGAAGTTATTGGAATAGATCCAGAACCGTTAGTAATTGAAACAGCAAATAATTTAGCGTTAAAGAAAAATTTATCTGATAAAGCAAAATTTATTTGTACAAAGCCTGGAGAATATAAATTTGAAGATAAAAGTTTTGAGGCAGTGTTTAGTAAAGAAGCATTTTTACATATTATCGATAAAAAAAACTTGCTTAAAGAGATAAACGAGATCTTAGCTGACAATGGTATTCTTGCGGTTGGTGATTGGATGAGAAATGATGACAACGAACCATCAGAGCAGATGAAAGAATATATTGCCGCAGAAGGCCTCGATATGTTTATGTGCTCATTAGAAAAGTACGAAAGTCTTTTAAAAGAAACAGGATTTGAAGTTCTCTCACTAAATGATCGTAATAAATGGTATCTCGAAAAAGTTAAGACAGAAATATCAGATATAAAAGGGCCACTTTATGATGATGTTGTAAATCTAATAGGAAAAGAAGAGGCAGAAGGTGCACTGGAAATTTGGGAAAAACTTCTTGGCGTTGTGGAAAAAGGGGAACATCGCCCTGGTAATTTTCAAGCTGTAAAAATTTCAACCTAAAATGGACAATAATCTATCGCAGTCAGACATCGATCGCCTTATAGAAATGGCCTGGGAAGATAGAACAACTTTCGCTGATATTAGGAAACAATTTGGAATACAAGAGAAAGAAGTTATTAAATTAATGAAAAAGAATATGAAAAGGTCCTCTTTTTTAATGTGGAGAAAGCGAGTAAGGGGAAGAAAAACTAAAATTAGTCCAATTTCAGATCGATTTAAATCATCTAATCAGAAATCATAGTAATGAGTAATATAAAAAATATATCTGCAGAAAATTGTTATAGCATAATTAAAGAAAATAAAGATGCATATCTAGTTGATGTACGCACACCTTACGAATGGGAAACATTTGGAAGAGTGGATAAAGACTCTTTTGATGCTCAATATATTGAATTAACTCTCATTAATGAAGAGGGTGTTGAAAACATTAATTTTCTGAATCAATTCAATTCTAATGGAATTTCAAAAAATTCGGAAATTTACTTTATTTGTAAGTCAGGGGCAAGGTCCATGCATGCTGCTTTAATATTAGAGTCAAATGGTTATCAAAATCTTTACAATGTTGAGGACGGATTTGTAATTGGCTGGAAACCAAGTGGCTTGCCATCTAAATAATTTAAAAAGATTTAATTAGAAACAGTAATAATCTTATCGATTAATTTATCTATATCATTATCGTTATTTGCTAAAAATGACTGAAACTCTTCTCTTTGTGCAATTACAAGACTGATACCTTCAATATTCAGATCAATTATTTTTATATCACCGTCTCTATTAATCAGTCTCCACTTTAAATTTATTTTTAAAGTATCAGTTCCTTCTCGTACAATATTACTTTCAACAATTACGTATTTTCCTGCAGCTTCAGACCCAACGATTTGAACTTGTTCTCCAGAGTACTGATCAAGCTTATTTGCATAGGAGTTGATAAAATAATCTTTAAATGCAATCAAATATCTTTCTTTTTGTTCATCTGTTGAATTTTTCCAAGTTTTAGAGAGTACGAATTTTGAAATTAAATTTAGGTCAATTGCGTTCATTACAACATCGGTGAAACGAGACGTTTTATCATTTTCGCTAATACCCTCGTCACTTAAAATCTCAATTGCTTGGTCAGCAAATTTTGAAACAAACTCCTCTTCTTGAGCAAACTCTGAGCTTTGGGCGTAAGTTGCGAAAGAAAGCAACAAAATTAAAATCCAGCTATAATTTTTTATTTTAATCATAAATAATTTCAATATCCGGTCCTACATAACTTTCATCGATATCAAAGTCATCAAAAATATCATTTTCTTGATCTTGCGTATTGCTTTCTAAGTTATTTGAGGCCTGACTTTCTCTTCCTTGCGAATAAAAGCTTCTTACTGCTGCATAGTAATCAATTGAATTGTTTTGTAGATCATCAAGAATTTCTATGTTTTGAGATCTAAAATCAACTGCGCCAGTGCCCATTCTGTAAGTTCTTAAAGAGTCAGGAGCGGACCCACCTCCCACTTGATACATTGGATCCAATAGTGATGTTGATAGCATGCCTGCAAAGTCTCTTGGTGTGGAAGGTCCTAAGAAAGGTAAAACTAAGTATGGACCAGACTCAACACCCCATACACTCAAAGTCTGTCCAAAGTCTTCATTTTCAGATACAAGACCCATACTTGCTGCTGGGTCAAAGAAACCGAGTATTCCAACTGTTGAGTTAATAATAAATCGAGATGTTGATACTCCGGCTTTTCTTAACTCGCCTTGCAATACATTATTCACAGCTGTAATTGGCATACCTAAATTATTTAATGAGTATGTAACTCTGTTTCGAACAAATTCTGGAACAATGGCTCTGTACGTAACAGCAATTGGCCTTAAGATAAGCTTATCAAAAATAATATTAAATTGAAAAACCACACGATTTACTTTTTCAAGTGGGTCATTAACGCTAACTATTTCAGTTTCAGAATTGTTATAGTTTACCGCGGCTTCTTTTGAAGCACATCCTTGCAACATAAGAACAGAACTTAGAAATAAAACTATTAATATTCTATATTTCATTGAAATAATGCTATTCTATATGAATTTTCTAATCAAATTAATATTTTAGTGTAATCGTATTATAAATAGAAAATAATGCAGAAATGAGGCAGTATTGAGAACAATAGACATATTCATTGTACTATCCATTAATCTAGCGTGGGGACTGGCATTTATTTCTGCAAAAATTGGTGTAAATGAATTTCCACCATTTTTATTTACCACAATGAGATTTTTAATCATTGCAGTTTTACTCATACCCTTTTTGAAAATTCACCGCGGCCAAATGACTAATATTTTAATAATTTCTATATTAGGAGGAGGTATTCATTTTGCGTTTTTCTATCTTGCTCTCGATAATTCTCAATTTATTTCCTCTGTTGCTGTGGTTCTTCAATTAGGTGTACCATTTGCAACTATATTATCCGTTATATTTTTAGGTGAGGTGATTAAGTGGAGGCGTATTCTTGGAATAGCACTTGCATTTGGTGGAGTTATTATTTTGATATTTGAGCCTACAATATTTTCTGATCTCGGTGGCGTTTATTATGCATTATTAGCAGCTTTATCTATTGCTATCAGCCTTCTTTTTATGAAGAAGTTAAAAGATGTTAAAGTGTTTGATCTACAAGCTTGGATTGCTTTTATAAGCTTTTTATTCTTGGCAACGATTTCATTTTTATTTGAGGAAAATCAATTAGACCTAGTTTTAAATGCATCCATTATTGGTTGGGGAGCTATATTGTTTACTGCATTTGCCGCAACAGCTATCGGCCATGCAGGTTTTTATTACTTAATAACAAAATATGAATTATCAAAAATTACACCTTTAACCCTTCTTGCTCCAGTACTTGCGATAATAAATGCATTGATTATTTCTTATTTTTCTTTTTATGAGGGATTTAATGAAGTGCTTACATTTAAAATTATCTTTGGTGCAACTATGTCATTCACGGGAGTTGCTATTGTAATGATGAGAGAACCAGAAGAGGAAAAGGTATCAAGTTCACCATGAAAATTGAATATCTAAAATCCCCAAATTTTGAACAAGTAAAAAGAAGAAATATTAAATATATAATCATACATTATACAGGAATGAAAACAGCGCAGGAGTCAATTAAAAGACTTAGATCAAAAAAACATAAAGTGAGCTCACATTATTTTGTTAATGAAAGAGGAAAAATTACCCAACTCGTAAATGATAAAGATATTGCTTGGCACGCAGGAATATCTAATTGGAAAAAAGATAGAAATTTAAACTCAAAGTCTATAGGCATAGAGTTACAAAATAAAGGTAAAGAATTTGGATATCACAAATTCAAGTTATCTCAGATAAAATCACTTATATCATTAATCGAAAGTCTACAGACAAAGTACAAAATAAAAAAAAGTAATATTTTGGGCCACTCAGATATTGCTCCGCTGCGAAAGGTAGATCCGGGATATTTATTCCCTTGGCATAAATTGGCTGCAAAAGGCTTAGTAATTTTACCAAAGAAAAATAATTCTAAAACGCCACTTAGAGCTTCAGAGATTAAATCTTTACAACAATTACTAAGAGATTTTGGCTATAAAATTACTTTATCGAGTTTAATGGATAAAGAAACACTTCAAGTTATTTACGCTTTTGAAAGTCACTATTGCCCCGAAGAGTTAGAGGATTTTACAGTTAAGCGCAAATTGTTGGGATATCTGAGAGAACTTATATCTCTTCAAAGAGGGACTTGACCAATATCTTTTAAGAGGATAAACCCTTTCAGCCAGATAATTGGATAACTGCTTGGCTTGATCAAGAGGAAAGTCCGGGCTCCACAAGGCAACAGTGCCGGGTAATACCCGGCGGAGGCAACTCTAGGGAAAGTGCCGCAGAAAATAGACCGCCCTAATTGAAATTTTAAGGGTAAGGGTGAAAAGGTGAGGTAAGAGCTCACCGCTTTTTTGGTAACAAAAAAGGCATGGTAAACCCCACTGGGAGCAAGATCAAATAGGGTTACATTGGCTTGTCTTGGCTGTAACCGGGTTGATCGCACGACTCAATTGGTAACAATTGAGCTAGATGAATAGTTATCGGTTTTTTGTAAAAAAATCACAGAACCCGGCTTATAAATTATCTGGCTAAATTTCTCATTTATTTTCAATAGTTTATAAATAAAGGCTAATGTATAATATTAGTTAAATAATTGATTATAAAAGAAATATCATAAATAGGTATAGACATTACCCATATAATCCCATACTATCCCAAGTAATCCCAATTTAACCCAAATGAGGTAATTTTGTTGATTATTTTAATAACTAACTTTTTTTTAAAAATGGCATTGTTTCTATCTACATACATCAATCGCATTGACAAAAAAGGTCGTGTTTCTGTTCCGTCTTCTTTTAGAAGTGTCTTAGAACAAAACGGACTGAAGGGCATGATTTGTTATCCTTCACCGACTCTGAAGTCAATTGAAGGATGTACTGCTAATAGAATGCAAAAGATCAGTGATGCGATAGAAGCATCCGGTCCCTTCAGTGAGGAAAGAAATACCTTTTCAACTTCTATTTTTGCTGACAGCCATCAAATTCATTTTGATCAAGAAGGCAGAGTCATCATACCCGATGGACTAATCTCTATTGCAGGTATTATTGACCAAGTTTCTTTCGTAGGTATGGGTGAAACATTCCAAATGTGGAATCCTGATACGTATGATTCTTTCAAAAAAGAAAAAAGTGATAATGCAAAAAATAATTTAGCAAATCTCAAATGGAAAAATGAATAACTAATGAAAATAGGAGGATAATTTCATGGTTTTAAATTTAAGTGTTCCAGAACTAAAAGAGCTTAAGCCAAAGATAACAGTATTTGGAGTCGGTGGTGCAGGCGGTAATGCAATTAACAATATGATTCAATCCGGATTATCGGGAGTTGAATTTGTTGCAGCCAATACAGATGCACAAGCTCTGTCTAAATCATTAAGTGATTCAAAAATGCAATTGGGTGTTCAGGTTACTAAGGGATTGGGAGCTGGTTCTCATCCTGATATCGGTAAATCCTCAGCCGATGAAACTAAACACGAAATAATGGAAAGACTTGAAGGTACAAACATGCTTTTCATTACCGCTGGTATGGGTGGCGGTACTGGTACAGGCGCCGCTCCAGTGATAGCGCGTGTTGCTAGAGAATTGGGTATACTTACTGTAGCAGTTGTTACTAAACCATTTCAATTCGAAGGTGCTGGAAGAATGAGAATTGCTGAGCAAGGGCTAAAAGAGTTAGAACATTTAGTAGATACAACAATTGTTATTCCAAACCAAAATTTATTTAAAGTTGCTGATGAGAAAACAACATTTGCCGATGCATTTTCTATGGCTGATGATGTATTGCATGCAGGAGTAAGAAGTATTACCGATTTGATGGTCGTACCGGGATTAATCAACTTAGACTTTGCTGATGTAAAGACAATCATGAATAATATGGGACGCGCAATGATGGGCACAGGTGAAGCGTCTGGCGACAATAGAGCAATAGAATGTGCTCACAATGCAGTTACAAATCCACTGCTTGATGACTACTCTTTGGATGGAGCCAAAGGATTATTGATCAACATAACTGGTGGAACTGATTTAACATTGCATGAGGTTGATAAAATTACAAATGAGATAAGAGAACAAGTTCACCCTGATGCAGACGTAATTGTTGGATCAATCTTTGACGAAAATCTTGAGGGTAAAGCTAGAGTTTCTGTTGTTGCAACTGGGTTAGAATCTCATGACAAGCCATCAAAGAGAATAATTGATTTACAAGTAAATAATAGTTCAACAGTTTCATCAATTCCAGCAGCTCAAGTGAATGGAACAGGATCTATTCATGCTTCAGCTAATCAAGAAGATGAAATCCATAAAAATTCTGATCCATATATGTACATGGATAGCTCAGATGAAAAGGATTTAGATTCAATGAATGATGAAACAACAATTGTTGAAGAGGAAACTTCTGAACCAGAAATGATTGCTGAGCCTGAAGTTGAACCAGAACCAATCGAAGAACCAGAAATGGAAGTTGCTGAAGAAGAGGTAATTGCTGAGCCAGAACTGGAATCAGAGCCAGTTTCTGAACCAGAAATGATTGCTGAGCCTGAAGTTGAACCAGAACCAATCGAAGAGGCAGTAATGGAGCAGGAAGAGTCTTCTCAAAGTATTATGGATTTAATACACGCAAATAGGGAAAATTCAGATAGCGATTCGCCTGACTTATTTAGTGACCAAAACGTGCATCAACTGGATGAAACACATAATTCTATTGAAGCTGATGAAGAATTAGAAACCGATCAAGATTTACTTGAAATTCCATCTTTCTTGAGAAGACAGAGTAAATGACAAATAAAGAACTTGGCCACAGGCCAGTTCTTATTGAAGAGGTTATTGAACAATTAGGGCCAAAAGACAATGAAACATACATCGATGCAACATTTGGATACGGGGGATATACAGAGAGAATCCTTCAAAGCTGTGAATGTAAAGTCATTGCAATCGACAGAGATCCAACAGTCAAAAAACAAGCTGAAAGATTTAAAAAAAAATTCGGCAGTCGGTTTTCTTTTGTACATTCTAAATTCAGTCAGATTGATAAAATTTTCAAAGAAACAAAAGAAAAAGAAATTAACGGTTTCGTATTTGATATAGGAGTTTCATCAATGCAACTAGATGATGCAAATAGAGGGTTTTCATTCATGCAAGATGGCCCCCTAGATATGAGAATGAGTCAGGATGGCCAAACAGCTTCAGACTTAATAAATAAAAAGGACAAAGATGAGCTTGCTGATATCATCTATCATTACGGAGATGAGAGAAATTCAAGAAAAATTGCAAGAAACATAGAGAAGAACAGAACTCAAAAAAAAATTGAGAGTACGATTGAGCTTGCAGAAATAATCAAAAAATCGTTTCCTTCAAAATATTACAAAAAACACCCTGCGACGAAAACATTCCAGGCTATTAGAATTTTTATTAATAATGAAATACAAGAGCTTCATGCTGGTCTCAACCAAGCTTTTAATTTACTAAGAGCGAATGGGAAGATATGCGTGGTCACATTCCATTCAATTGAGGACAGGTTGGTAAAGAATTTTACAAATAAAGTTTGTTTAAGAAATAAAAAGACCAAATTAATAAAACCATCTTCCAAGGAAATATTAAGTAACCCAAGATCTCGTTCGGCAAAGCTTAGAGTCATTAAGCGTGAGCGATTAAACTTTAATTATATTCCGATATCTGAGTTAGGATTTGAATTATGATAAGTGCTTTCTTTAAAATATTGTCCGTTGCTATTTTGTTAACCGGATTACTTGCAATTATGGTTATAAAAAACATTTCAGCCGAAAAGCAAAAGTATATTAATGAACTTGAATTAACACTTCGAGAAGAACAAAAGATAAATGAGCTTTATAAAATTGAGTGGGACCATTTAGTCTCGCCAATGAATATTAAAAAAATATCAGAAATGATTATTACTAATGATTACGAAAAGTATTTTGTTGTATTAGATAATGAAGATATTGAAGAAAATAATGAATTATTTAATGATGTTATTGAAGTTTATGAAACATCAACAATTAATCAAAATTTGGCAAGGTAAATTCCGTGAAAAAAAAGCGGAATACTGGCCGAAAGAAAATTGATATATATCAAAAGAGTTTTTCATTTACACACAGATACAATAAAGAAAAGTTTGCTTTTGAAAGATTAAAGTCTTTAAAGAGTAATTTTGCTCTTAAAATAAATAATCGTTTAATATTGTCAGCGATTGTTTTTAGTAGTTTGTTTTTGGCAGTAACAATCAAGATGATAGAAATTAATTTACTTTACACCGAAAAGGGAAATTATTTTGTTGAGAATGTTGAGACAAAAAGGGGAAATATTCTAGATAGGAATAATACCTCTCTTACAGCAAATTTATTAACATCCCATATATCTGTAAATCCAAAAGCTGTGTACGATAAGAAAAAATTTATTAGTAAAGTCTCAGCAATAAATAATAGGTTTTCCGCAACTGATCTTGATAAATTGGTATCTGAAAAAAAATTCTTCTGGCTTGATCGAAATGTTGAACCCTTAGAATTACAAAAGTATATAGATTTAGGTGAAACTGGAATTGAATTCAGAGATGCTTATAAAAGAAAATATCTTCACAGTGAACTTTTTAGTCATTTAGTTGGAAAAGTTGACATTGATAATACAGGCGTATCTGGACTAGAAAAATCTTTTAATAAGTTTCTTCAAAATGAAGAAAATAATGATTTGATATTATCTTTAGATACAAGAATACAACACATTGTTCGCGATGAAATACTAGCTGCTATGAAACTATATAAAGCAACTGGTGGCTCAGGACTCATAATGAATGTCAATAATGGAGAAATTCTTGCCATGACATCACTTCCAGATTTTGATCCCAATACTAAAAATGCGAATGACAATGATAAGTTCAACAAAAACACATTAGGTGTATATGAGTTTGGTTCAGTGATGAAAATATTTACTGCAGCAATGGGAATTGAGGAAAAAATTTTTCAGCCAAATACAAAGTACGAGATTGAAAATCATATTTATATTGGAAAGCACCGTGTAGAGGATGTTCACAGGCCTTGTGAGATAAAAATGTGTTCTGTTGAAGAAATATTTGTTGAGTCATCAAATATTGGAACGATAAAAATGATTAGAGATATTGGTAAAGAATTACAGCAAGAATATTTGTCTCAACTTGGATTACTTCGTCAAGTAAATATTGGAATACCAGAAAAAGCAATTCCAATTGTTCCTGACCCATGGAGAACAGTTAATACAGAATCAATTTCTTACGGTTATGGCCTTTCAGTATCACCATTGCATTTGGCTGTAGCTACATCAGCTGTAGTAAATGGAGGATATTTAATTAAGCCATCTCTAACAAAATTAGGAGATGATATGCGATATGAAAATCAAATTTTTTCAGAAGAGACCAGTGAAATTATGCGTTACCTTTTAAGCCAAGTTGTTGCAAAAGGGACTGCCAAAGAAGCCTTTAACAAGGATGCTGATAAAGCATACACAGAAGATGGTAAGTTTAAATATTTGGTTGGAGGTAAGACAGGCACATCTCACAAAATAGACAAAAAATCCTACACAAGAGAAAAGTTAACTACTTTTATATCGGTACTACCCATACACAAGCCTAAGTATGTAGTTCTTATCTCATTAGACGACCCGAAAGGGATTAATAGAGAATATGGAGAGCCATATAATACTTGGAACTGGAGTGATGCTGGGTGGAATGCGGCAAGAGTTTCAAGACAAATTATTGATAGAGTAAGTCCTATTTTGGACATAAAGGTAAGATACATACCTAATGAAAACATGCTTATTAATACCTCTCTTTAATAAATGCCAAATCACTCCCTTCTAGAAGAAATTAAATTAAAGAAGATAAAATTTAATGGAGTCTCATCAGACTCGAGATCGATAAAAAAAGGAAATATTTTTTTTGCAATCCCTGGAAATGAAATAGATGGATCCAGGTTCATCAATCAAGCAATTAAAAAGGGTGCAGCAGCTATTGTTGTTCCATCATATAGCAAAGAAAGATATCCCAAGAATACGACAGTGATAAAAGCTAAAGATATTAGAAAATCACTATCGCTATTAGCATTTGAAATAAACAAAAATAATATTGAAACAAAAATTGCAATAACTGGAACTAATGGAAAAACATCTGTTGCATATTTTTTAAGTTATTTACTGAGAATTTCAGGAAAGAGTGTAGCTACTATAGGTACTTTAGGAAACTCTGTATTAAAGAGAAATAAATATAACCTTACTTCACCCGAACCGATTGATCTTTCAAAGCAATTAAAAAAGCTAGGTCAAAAAAAAATAAAATATTTAGTTATGGAAGCATCAAGTCATGGCTTACATCAAAGCAGATTTTATGGAATGAATTTTGATGTTTGTGCGTTAACAAATATATCACATGATCACCTTGATTATCATAAAACTATAAATAATTACATAAAAAGTAAAATGATCCTTTTCAAAGATTATATACATAAGGATAGTAAATTAATTATTAATTCAAAAACAAAATACATTAAAAAAATAAGATCAATTTTAAAAAAAAATAAATCCGTTAAGCCATTATATTTTCAAGAAAATAGAAATTATAAAATTATTAAAATCCTAAAAAAAAATGATATTCAACATGTAAAAGCAATAGTGGGCAGTAAGCGAATTCTTTTAAAGTTTAAAAATTTTCCAAATTTTCAGATAGAAAATTTTATATTTGCAATTTCAATTTTGAATTTAATTGGATTTGATCCTAGAAAGCTATCAAAAAGCAGTCTTAATTGCCCTTCAGTATTAGGAAGAATGGAATATGTTGGTAGAACAAAAACAGGTGGAAAAGTTTACGTTGATTTTGCACACACGCCTGATGCTCTTAAAAATTCAATTGTAGAGTCAAAAAAGTTAGAGACATCAAACGTACATGTTTTATTTGGTTGCGGTGGAAATAGAGATAGAAAAAAAAGACCGCTAATGGGTAAAATAGCTTCAAAATACGCTGATAAAGCAACAGTCACAGATGATAATCCAAGATATGAAAATCCAGCAAGGATTAGAGAGGAAGTGATTGGAAATTTAAAAAATATATCTGAAATTGGTAATAGAAAACTAGCCATAAAAAAAGCTATTAGCGAATTAAAAAGAGGCGATTTGCTTCTTATTGCCGGCAAAGGCCACGAAAAATTTCAATCCATCATGGGAAAAAAATTTCCTTTTGATGATGTTAAAATTGCTGAAAAATATTTACAAAAAAAATGAAAAAATTCATTACAACTACTGAAATAAACGAATTATTTGGGACCAATATTATTTGTAAAAGAATAACTGGCGCATCTATCGACACACGATCATTAAAAAAAGGTAATATTTTTTTTGCAATTAAAGGCTTAAATACAGATGGTCATAAATATTTAGTAGAAGCAGAAAAAAAAGGTGCATCTATTGCTTTTGTTCATAAAAAAGTAAGAGGCATAAAAATACCTCAAATTAATGTTAAAGATACGTCTAAAGCACTTCTTAAGCTCGCAACAAAGTACAGAGCACAGCTAAAAACACAAATTGTGGGTATTACAGGTAGTATTGGGAAGACTGGGACAAAGGATGCAATAAATTATTTGCTTAGAAATGAGAAAGATATTTTCTGTTCGCGTAAATCATTTAACAATCAATATGGCCTGCCTCTCGAATTACTAAATATGCCACGGCATACGAAGTATGGATTTTTTGAAATAGGCATGAATCATTCAGGAGAAATAAAAAGATTAGTAAAGGTATTGCAGCCACAAACAGCTATTATTTTAAATGTTGAAAATGTTCACCTTGGTAATTTTAAATCTTTAAAAGAAATTGCATTAGCAAAATCAGAAATATTCACTTCAACAAAAAGTATTGAAAACTTAATTATTAATAGAAATTCAAATTTTTATAAATTGCTATATATATTATTCAAAAAATCAAAGATCAGTACTTGCTTAGACATTGGAAAAGTTAAATCATCAAAAGTATATCTTAAAAAAGAGACAAATATTTCGAATATTATTAAATACCAAGTAATTCTGCCTGATGCCAGTAAACTTGATTTTAATCTAAGAAAAAATCAAAAAAATCTTATTTTTAATGCATTAGCCATTATTACTTGCTTTTATATGCTAGGTTTAAATTTAAAACTAATCAATCAATTCAAAAATGTTCCTTTTACAGAAGGAAGAGGCGAAATACTAAAATCAAAATATAAGGGAAATAAATTAGAATTACATGACCATTCTTATAATGCTAGTCCTGTTTCTATGAGAGACACAATCGATATTTTTAATAAGTTTAAAAATAAACATTTAGTTTATGTCATAGGTGATATGAATGAGCTTGGAAATAAATCTAAAAAATTTCATATGGATTTAATTAAATATCTAATACTTATTAAGGCTAAAAAAGTAATTTTTGTTGGGTCAAAACTTTATTCGCTTAGAAAAAGATACAAAAGACTTCAGTTTGAATATTATGAGAATATAGATAGTGTTATAAGTAATGCAGAAAAAATATTTAATAGGAATAGCAAGGTATTTCTAAAAGGTTCAAATTCAATCAATTTACGAAAGTTGTCAAATCATTTAATAAGTTAACTATGATCTTATATTTAATTGAGTATTTAAATCTTGGTGCCCTAAATAATTTTTTAAATTATTTAACAGTTAGAACAGGTCTGGCGTTGTTTACTTCATTTTTTTTTATTCTCTTTTTTGGCCCATTTTTAATTAAAAGAATTGGGTCATACCAATCAATTGGTCAGCCTATTAGAGAAGACGGCCCTGAGTCTCACTTAGTAGCTAAAAAAGGGACTCCAACAATGGGAGGAATTATAATTTTGATTTCTATAGTTGGATCAATGATTCTATGGGTCAATCCTGAAAGCTATATATCTTGGCCAATTATATTCCTTCTAATATCTTTTGGATTGGTTGGTTTTGCAGATGACTTTAGCAAAGTTAAGAAAAAATCAAGTAATGGAATTTCAGCGAAAATAAGAATCTTTTTTCAAATAATAATATCGTTGATATTTATTTATTGGATAACAACTTATAATGAAATTGATATTCAGTTATTATCCTTACCTTTTCTCAAGGATATATTTCTAAACTTAGGTTTATTTTCAATTCCATTCGTTATATTGGTAATTCTAGGATCAGCAAATGCGGTTAATCTTACAGACGGTCTTGATGGGCTAGCAATTGTTCCCATTATGATTGTCTCTGCGACTTTTGCTGTGATCTGCTACTTGGCAGGGAATATGATTTTTTCGAATTATCTTTACATTAATTATTTACCTGGAGCAGGTGAATTAACCGTTCTTTGCGCAGCCATAATTGGATCCGCTCTTGGCTTTTTATGGTACAACGCGCCTCCTGCAATGGTCTTTATGGGCGATACAGGCTCTTTATCATTAGGTGCTGCATTGGGGGGTATAAGTGTTCTAACCAAGCAAGAAATTGTATTAGCAATAGTTGGAGGAATATTCGTCGCAGAAGCGGTGTCAGTAATTCTTCAGGTTGGATCATATAAGTTAACCGGCAAACGAATATTCAAAATGGCTCCCTTACACCATCATTTTGAGAAGAATGGTATTGCAGAATCAAAAATAGTAATTCGTTTTTGGATAATCGCTTTAATTCTTGCTTTGATTGGACTCGCAACACTTAAGATTAGGTAACTAAATGTTGAAGTCAAAATGTTTTTCAAAGAAAAGCTATGTAGTCATTGGCATGGGAAAAACAGGATGTTCAATTTATAAATCTCTTATAAATAGTGGAGCTGCAGTATATTTTTGGGAAGATAATCCTAAACACTCAAAAAAAATATCAAATAAAGGATATAAAAAGTATTCTTCTAAAATAAGTCAAATAGACTATGTTATACCTAGTCCTGGAATTTCTACAAAAGGAAAGTCAGCACATAAACTGATAAAAAAATTAACTTCAAAAAATACTAAACTGATAAGTGAATTAGATTTATTTCAAATATACCTGGATAATTTAAATATAAGGAACCAGATTAAAATAATTGCGGTTACAGGCACAAATGGAAAATCAACAACAGTATCGCTTATTCATCATATTCTTAAAAAAAATAAATTTAATACAGTGCTTGCGGGGAATATAGGTAACCCGATTTTCGAAACAAAGATGATTAAAAAAGGTTTTTATGTTTTAGAATTATCATCTTATCAATTAGAGAGCTCCAAGATATTTCAACCTGATATTGCCTGTATACTTAATTTAACTCCAGATCATTTGGCGAGACATAATACAATGTCCAATTATGGTAATGCTAAATTAAATATTTTTAAAAATATAAATAGCTCACAAAAAGGTTTTTTTAATAATGATTCAATTATTAAAAAATTAATAAAAAAGAATAATCATTTGAATAAAATGAAAAATTTAAAGCAGATTAATAAAAATAAAAAAAACTCCATTAAAAAATTAAATGAAAATCAATATAATTTACTGAGTAACGACCAAAACTACCACTTCTCATATGAAATTTTGAAAGAAGTGGGCCTAAGCAGCAATAAAATCTTCAATGCTTTTAAATCATTTAGAGGGCTTGAGTTTAGACAACAAATAATTTTTTCAGACAAAAGGAAACTTATTATAAATGATTCCAAATCAACAAATTATCATTCTCTAATTGCTGCGCTAAAAAAATATAAAGATATCATCTTGATATGCGGTGGTGAGATAAAAAGCAATAATATCAGTATATTAGATGACAGTCTTGGCAATATTAAAAAAGTAATAATTATTGGAGAGGAATCTAATACTTTTCATAAATACTTTCAGAGTAAAGTTACCACAGTTTATGTTCAAAGCTTAGATAAAGCAGTGGTTGAAATGAGTAAACTTATGAAGACCAATACAGATTTCAATACTTTTTTATTTAGTCCAGGCGCTGCTTCATTTGACCAATATAATAACTTTGAAGAACGTGGAAGACATTTTAATAAACTTATAAGCAAACTTAGCAAATAATGAATAAAAGAACTTATGAACAGTCAATAATTACAAACTGGATTACTGAAATAAATAAGCCAATTTTTTTTTGTATAACAGTATTAATAACTTTTGGTCTATTAATAAGTTTAACTATAAACCCTGGTACAAGCAGGTATCTCAATAACAATCTATTTGCATTTTTTAATATACAGGCTTTGTACCTAGCAATAGGTTTTTTAGTATTTATTTCTATTTCACTGATTGAGACAAAATACATCAAATTATTCAGTGTGATATTATTTACAGTATTTTTTACTTTACTAGCTCTTACTCTATTATTTGGGGATGAAATCAAAGGTTCAAGAAGATGGATAAGTTTTGGATCTTTTTCTCTCATGCCAATAGAATTAGTAAAGCCAGTATTTTGCGTTGTACTGGCTCTGATATTAAATAATCAATACCAAGGTACAAAAATATCATCTCACTCACTAAGTGCTTTAATCTATATTTCAGTTGCAAGTATACTCGTTTTGCAGCCTGATATTAGTCAATTTTTTTTATTATCAGCTATTTATTTTGGTTCAGTGCTTATGAGTGGTTTCAGTATTATAATACTCACTGTAATTGTGGTTTTTGGAATTCTAAGTTTTGTGATGATATATTTGCTCAATTTTAATGTTCAAAATAGAATAAATTCATTTTTATTTCCAAATGAATATGACGTAAGTCAAACTGAAATTTCTCTTCAAGCAATTAAACAAGGGGGTATTATTGGTGTGGGACCGGGTAATGGTCTTTTAAAAAATAAAATTCCTGAAGCTAATTCAGATTATATTTTTTCTGTGGTTGCAGAAGAGTATGGTCTCATAGGTTGTACACTTATATTATTAATCTTCTTTATAATATCATATCAAGGTTTCAAAAAAATTTACGGAAACAATGATCACTTTATTCAAATCTGTTTATTTACCCTTATTTTATATGTATGCTTACAGGCCTTAATCCACATAGGGGTAAATATAAGGTTGATACCAACAACTGGAATTACCTTACCGTTTATCAGCTATGGAGGTTCATCGGTCCTTGGCATGTCAATTGCAGCGGGATTAATTTTATTATTTTCAAAGAA
Organism: uncultured Pelagibacteraceae bacterium; assembly: GCA_902589175.1. Classification (GTDB taxonomy): domain Bacteria; phylum Pseudomonadota; class Alphaproteobacteria; order Pelagibacterales; family AG-422-B15; genus CACNXQ01. Next base: position 177,925 of record CACIRX010000001.1, read on the forward strand.
TCGACATATTCGTGAATAGACTAACTTTATGAAAAAACTTTTTTTAGTAGGTGGAGGTACTGGTGGCCACTGTATACCAATAAATGTTGTTTATTCGGAGGCACCTAAAAATTTTAAATGCTTTATTTTAACCGATAACAGAGGCAAGAAATATTTCGATAATATAGACTCAAATAATGTAATTATACTTAGAAATCTTATTTCTTCTCAATCAAGACTAGCAAATATTATAAATTCTCCGTTCTTATTTATTCAATCAATATTATACAATTTTAAAATCAAACCCAATTACACTATAGGTTTTGGTGGATTTTTCACAATACCTGTTCTTTTCGCTAGTTTAATAATGAGAAAAAAAATTTTTCTTCATGAGGGCAATGCATTTATTGGAAAAGCGAATAAATTATTATTTAAATATGTAGGTAATATCTTTACAACTTTTAACGAAACGCATGGTGAAAAACTAATTCAAAATAAAAATTCATTCAGAGTTGGTTTGCCAACTAGGAGTAGTAGAAACTTAAAAAACAAAGAAACTAATAAAAAAAATCAGCTTAAAATATGTATTCTTGGTGGCAGCCAAGGTGCAAAAAACCTTTCAGATAATATCGCTCATTCGATCATAAAATCTAAGAATGAATGTAAGAAAGAATTTATTGTTTACCATCAATGTAGAAAAGAAGATGTAAACTTAGTAGAAAAACTTTATAGAGAAAATAGTATTGAGTGCTATGTAAATGTATACTTCAGCAATGTCACAGATATTTTAGAGAATACAAATTTGATTATTTCACGAGCTGGCTCATCGACTGTAAATGAAATTATTTGCTTTGGAATTCCCTCAATTTTGATTCCTTATCCATATGCTGCCGACAACCATCAATATTATAATGCATCAGTTCTTAAAAGTCTTAATTGTGCTGAAATAATTAAGGACAAAGATATGAATACTCACTTATTATCAAGTATGATAAATAAAATAATCAACAACCCGCAAAGAAGAGAGTCGATTAAAGAAACTTTAAAAAAAGAGTATATAAACAATCCTGTTGAAAGAATTTTTAAGCATATAGAAGCAAGTAGATGAAATTAAATAAAAATAAATTAATACATATTGTAGGAGTTGGTGGAATTGGGATGAGTGGAATTGCAGAAATTTTATCAGAAATGGGATATCAAGTTCAAGGAAGTGACATAAAAATTAACGCAAACATTGTTCGATTAAATAAAAAGAAAATAAAAACTTTCAATTCACATAAACAGTCAAATTTAAAAAATGTAAGCTTAGTTGTTTATTCATCTGCAATAAGTAAAAACAATATTGAGCTTGAACATTCCAAAAAAATTAAAATTCCTTCAATTTCAAGAGCTGAAATATTATCTCAAATTGTAAAACTAAAAAAAACTATAGCTATATCTGGGTCTCATGGGAAAACTACTACGACATCTCTAATTTCAGCAGTTTTAAATGGGGCAAGAATGAAACCCACTGTAATCAATGGCGGAATAATAAATCAGTTTGGAACAAATACAAAATTAGGATCAGGTGATTGGTTAGTAGTTGAAGCTGATGAATCTGACGGTACTTTTGTGGAACTTCCAGCCTCAATTTCTGTGGTAACTAATATTGATAAAGAACATCTTGATTACTATTCAAATTTTCAAAATCTAAAAAACTATTTTAAAAGGTTTATTACACAAGTTCCTTTTTATGGTTTCGCAGTAATATGTATAGATGATAATGAGCTACGTAAGTTAGCTGCAAATATAAGTACTACAAAAATTATTAGTACTGGTTTTCATAGAGAAAGTGATATCAAATGTATTAAATTAAGACATAAAGCCAATGAAACAATATTTGATGTTTTTGTAAAAGAGAAAAACCAAACTATTAAAAATATTAAATTACCACTTCATGGAGCGTATAATGTAAATAATGCATTAGCTGCTATAGCAGTTGGTCTTCAATTAAATGTAAAACCAGAAATAATTAAGAAGTCTCTAAATTCTTTTAAGGGTGTCCAAAGAAGACTTACTGAATTATGGAGTAATAATAATATAAGAGTTGTTGATGATTATGCCCATCATCCGACCGAAATAAGTAATGTATTAAAAGGATTGGTTGATGCAGACAAAAAAAATAGAATAATAACTATTTTCCAGCCTCATAGATTCTCAAGGGTTTTAGATTTGAAAAGCAAATTCACGACGTGTTTTAAAAATAGTGAATGTGTATTTGTTTCGGATGTTTATGGGGCGGGTGAGAAAAAACCAAAAAATTTCGATTTAAATAAATTTATTAGTAACATTGCAAAAAATTCTAAAGTCAAAGCTGAATATTTTGTTAAAAACGATCAATTATTTGAATTAACAAAGAAGAATAGATCAAAAATAATCTTTTTATTTTTAGGAGCTGGGACAGTTACAGATTGGGCTCAAAATTTTGCTAAAGAGTTAAAAAAAATTTATGAATGAAAATCAAAGGGAATTTTTAGAAAATTGTAAAAAAAACAATGTTATTGGAAAAATTCAAATAAATCATAATTTATCAAAATATACCTGGTTTGGGGTAGCAGGCAACGCTGAGATATTTTATATGCCCCCAAATTTCGAAGAATTAGTAAAAGTTTTAGAAATCAACAGAGATAAATTACCAGTAACGGTTATTGGAGCTGGATCGAATATCATTATAAGAGATGGTGGAATATTTGGTCTTGTAATAAAATTAGGAAAAGAATTTAGTCAAATTAAATTACATAATGATTGTATTGAAGTTGGAGCTGCGACCTACGATAGAGTATTATCGAATTATTGTCAAAAAAATGAAATAGGCGGAATGGAGTTTTATTTTGGAATTCCGGGAACACTTGGTGGTGCAGTTCGTATGAACGCCGGTTGTTATAATTCTGAAACAAAAGATGTTTTTATTAAAGCAAAGTGTGTTGATTATAGGGGGCAAGCCTCAGAAATACGTAATTCGAAGGAATTATTTTTTTATAGGGAAAGTAATATACCTCAAGATATGATTATCTGCGATATATTTATGCAAAAAAAAAATGCAAGCAAAAATGCAATTTCCCTAAAAATGAAAGAAGTTGATGAACAAAGAAAAAAAGCTCAACCTCAGCAAATTAAAACAGCAGGAAGTACATTTAAAAATCCAAAAGATCAGACTGATAAAAAAGCATGGGAAATTATTGAAGAGGCTGGTCTTAAAAATTTTGAGCTTCAAGGAATATGTTTCTCTTCTAAGCATTCAAACTTCATAGTTAATAATCAAACTAAATCAGCAAACCTTATCGAAGACTTCGGAGAATATGTTAGGTCTGATGTAAAGAAAAAATTGGGAATAAGCTTAAACTGGGAAATAAAGATATTTGGTGAAAGATGAATAAAGACAAAAAAATTATGCTTTTGTATGGAGGCATTTCTGCAGAAAGAGAAATAAGTATTATCACCTCAAAAGAAATAAGCAAATCTCTTAAAAATATGGGCTACAATATTGTAGAAATTGATGCAAATGAGAATCTGTTAGCTGACCTTGAACTGCATAAACCTGACATAGTATTCAATGGATTACACGGAACATGGGGAGAAGACGGAAGTGTGCAAGAAATACTTGAAAAATATGGAGTGCCTTACACTCATTCTGGAATTGAGTCATCCAAATTAGCAATGGATAAATACAAATCTGCTGAATTATTTATTGAAAATGGGTTCAATCATCCTTTAACGAAATTGATGAAGATAGAGGAAGTGAAAGATCAAAATATATTTGATTTTCCCTATGTCTTAAAACCTAGAAATGAAGGATCTAGTGTTGGAGTTAGCATTATTAGAAACCATGAGGAATTAAATAAATACTTATCTGAGAATAAATTTCGAAATGAATTATTGCTTCAGCAATTTATAGAGGGTCCTGAGATAAATGTTGCTGTTATAGGAACAAATAAAACTGGTTCTATTGAAATTGATCCAAAAAATGAATTCTATGATTACGAATCAAAGTACTTTGATGCAGGGAAAACAAAACATATAATTCCACCAAGATTAGAGAGCGACCTGATTAAAAAAGTTGAAGGTTTAGGTTTAGATGCTCATAAATTATTGGGTTGTAAGGGAATCAGCCGAACCGAATTTATATTAGATAAAGTGACAAAAAAATTTTATATATTAGAGCTTAATACCCAACCTGGCATGACACCAACTTCATTAGTTCCTGAAATTGCAAATTATAAAGGTATAAATTTTGATAATCTTATTAATTGGATCCTATTAGATGCAACGCAAAATTAAAATAATAAATATTGTTTCCTTCTCTTTAATATTCATTTCTTTTATTGCAATATTTGTATTTTTAAAATTTCCAAGTTTACTAAATAATTCATTTCAAATTAAGAATGTAATAATAGAAGGTTCTGAAAAATCAAATATATCTGAGATTGAAAATAATGTGACTGAATTTAAAGGTAATCTTATTGGCTTAAATTTTAATTCCATCAAGGAAATTGTAGAGTCAAGTGAATGGGTAAAGCGGGCGTCTATAAAAAAAGTTTTACCATCAACTTTAAAAATAAATGTAACTGAGAACGATCCATATGCAATATACTTTCAAGAAGGAAAATCTTTTCTTATAGATCTTGATGGATCAATCATTACTGAAATTAACTTAAACAATTATGAAGATGACCTCTTATTTGTAAGGGGCGAGAACTCGCCAGAATTACTCGAGCAATTAATCAGGGATATAAGTATTGCGTTTCCAAATTTAACTCAAACTCTGGAAGAAGTTGAATTTATTGAAAAAAGAAGGTGGAATCTAAAATTAAACAATAAATTGCTTGTAAAATTACCAGATGAAAACATTCAACAATCATTAAAAAATTTAAAACAGCTTTTTGATGAGCAAGAAATAATGGAAAGTAACATTATTGAAATAGATTTAAGAATTCAAGGAAGAGCAGCCCTCAAAGTTTTAGATGGAAAAATAAATTATGGTATTGATGAGATTTAATGCGTCAGAAAATAATTAGTGCGATTGACATAAGAGCCGACAAAGTAATTTGCCTTATTGCTCAAGAATTACAAATATTAGACAGAGGAAAAATTCTTCAACTTATTGGAATAGGTACTTCTAAACTGAAAGTCAATTGTTTAAAGCCCTTTTCATTGAAAAGAGATGAAATCAAAAATCATCTTGATGCTGCTATTTCGAAAGCAGAAGTAGATGCAGGTATAAAGATTAGTAACGTTTATGTCAGTATATCAGAAAACATGAAATCAGAATATATTGAATTTGAAAATAAAATTAAAGGTAGGATCATAACAGAAAATGATATCAAATCTTTTTTCGAAGATACAAAATTTAAAAGACTATATACTGAAACTGATGAACCACTTCATTCCTTTCCAATAAGTTACAAAGTAGATAATAAAAAAAGCTTATCAGATCCAATTGGTGTGAAAGCTGAAACTCTTCATACAAAATGGCATGTTATATCAACTTCAAAAGACTATCTAAGTAAAATATTAGATTTATTAAATAATCAAGAAATAAGCCTTAAACAGATAGTTTCGAGTCACTATGCTAGCAGTCTAGCAGTGTTATCAGATGAAGAAGCAGATAATGGAGCAGTAAGTATCGATATTCAAAAAAACAAGACAATTATTTCTTATACCTTTGACAACCAACTTATTGGCTATGATACAGTTAAAGTTGGAACTTATAATTTTTCAAATGATATATCACAAGTTAAATCAATTTCACTAGAAGAGGCCGAATTAGTAAGAAAGCAAATTGATACAATGAATAGTCAGAGAATTTATGAAAAAAAATTAGAAAAGTATTTTGAAATATATTCATCAAGAGCAGAAGAATTATCAAATTTAATAAAAAATATAATTTATAAATCAAAATTCAGCTCTCTAGTGTCTAATAATATTGTGCTTACTGGATATGGAGCAAAATCGTTAACTATGCAAAAATTCATCAAAAATCAAATGAGTGATAGTAATTTTCGTTTAGGATCGACAAAAAAAATTAACGGATCAAAAACTTATTTAGATAATCCTTCTCTTGCATCAGCATTTGGTCTTTTAAATTATGCCGCAAACCATAACATGGAGGGAGATAAGGATGAGTCTAAATCAGAAAAAAAATCAGTATTTTCAGTAGTTTATAATTTTTTTAGAAACCTTTAAGTAGTAACAAAAAGAAATAATCTTTGTTTTTTCCCGTGGTTTTAAACAATTTATAAACATCAGGATGCAAAAAACGATTAATAAATCATTCAATATTGAAGGTGTAACTTTACACAGTGGTGAAAAATCAAATTTGTCTGTTAACCCAGCTACTGCCAACACTGGCATCGTATTTAGAAGAGTTGATATTAAAAATTCTAATGAAGAATCACTAATTGAAGCAAAGTTTAATAACGTTAGCGTCTCAGACCTATGTACAAAGATTACTAATAAATACGGAATATCAGTTTCAACAATTGAACATTTGATGTCAGCTTTACATGGCATGGGAATTGATAACGCTATTGTTGAAGTAGATTGTGATGAATTACCAATTCTTGATGGCAGCTCCCTAGAATATGTACGTAACATTGAAGAAGTTGGTCTTAAAAGTTTAAATGTAAAAAAAAATTATCTAAGCATATCAAGACCAATTGTGTTTAGTATGAATGATTCTTTTGTGAAAGTTTCCCCATCTGATAATTTAGAAATTGATTATACAATTTCTTATGATCACAATCTTATAAAGGAACAAAGATTTAATTATGAGTTTAAAGATTCAAACCAGTTTAAAAATCTTATTTCTAATTGCAGAACTTTTGGCTTTAAAGATGAGGTAGACTCTCTCAGAAAAAAAGGTCTTATAGCAGGAGGTTCTTTAGATAATGCTATTGTCCTTGATAAAACAGGAATGGTGAATAATGACAAATTGCGTCAAGAAAATGAATTTGTTAAACATAAAATACTTGATTTCATTGGTGACATTTATCTCTTAGGATATTCAGTGAAAGGAGCGTTTGAAATATATAAAGGTGGTCACAGAATAACCCATGAAACTATGAATTCAATAATGTCTGATCAGTCAAACTGGCGCCTTATAAACGAAGATAATTTAAATGATAAAAATTATCAAAAAATCTATTACACGAAGTCCGTAGCTGCATCATTATAATTTAGAAATTCATCTTTAATCTTCTTAAATAATCATTAAAATTATGGTTATGAAATTAATAAAAATCTTTACTTTTCTAACTTTAGTTACTTTTACTCTTAGCGGTTGTTCAGATACAAAGTTAGTTACGCCTGAAACAGAAGGTGAAAAACTTCAAATACTCTACTCAAATGCTATGGAATTAGTTAAAAAAAGAGATTTTGTAGATGCAGCAATACTATTTGAAGATATTGAAAGACAATATCCGTATTCTAAGTGGTCTAATCAGGCGCAATTAATGACTGCGTTCTGTTATTATAAATCACAATTTCATGATGAAAGCCTGGATGCTCTAGAAAGATTTATTGCACTTTACCCTGGCAGCAAGAAAATTTCATACGCTTATTATCTACGAGCTTTAAATTACTTTGAGCAGATAAAAGATGTAGAAAGAGACCAGAGTATGACGGTCAAATCTAAAAAGGCCTTTTATGAGGTTATAAACAAATATCCTGATTCTGAGTTTGTTGAAGATGCTTACTTAAAAATTGATATTATAAATGATAGGCTGGCAGCAAAAGAAATTGAAATTGCCAGATATTACCAATTTAAACAGCAATGGATATCAGCAATTAACAGGTATAATAAAATTTTAGATGATTATGATACTTCTGTATATACAGAGGAGGCATTACATAGACTTGTTGAAATTTATTACTCCCTTGGTTTAACTGAAGAAGCAAAAAGATATGCATCAACTTTAGGTTTTAATTTTCCTGATAGTGATTGGTACATAAAAAGTTACGAGTTAGTCAAAGATTTAAGTTAAATAAAAGTAGTGGAAAAATTTCCAAAAAAAAAATTTCAAGAACTTGTAAAGAATATCCAGTACCATAACAATCTTTACTACAATAATGATAGCCCTGAAATAAGCGATGCAGAGTACGACGCTCTGATAAACGATTACAAAAAAATCAAAAAACTTTTTCCTGAAGAAACTATGCAATCTGATATTTTGAATAAAATTGGAGGTAGGGCTTCTGATTTATTTTCAAAATTCAATCATCCTACAAGAATGCTATCTCTTGATAATGCAATGTCAGAAGAAGACCTGAAAAATTTTCAAAAAAAGATATCTAATTTCTTAAACAAAAAGGGTATTGATTTTGAATTTTCATCTGAACCTAAAATTGATGGTCTATCAGTAAACTTAATCTATAAAAATGGGAAACTTGTGACAGCTGCTACCAGAGGCGATGGTCAAATTGGGGAAAACATTACAGAAAATGTAATTACAATCAAGGATATACCAAAAATCTTGAAAACAAAATCTCCACCAGTCTCTATTGAAATTAGAGGTGAAATATTCATCACTAAAAATGATTTTATTAAGCTGAATACAGGTAACAAATTTGCAAATCCAAGAAACGCTGCGGCAGGGAGTCTAAGACAGTTGGATTCAAAAGTTACTGCAAAGCGTCCACTCAAATTTATCGCTCATGGATTTGGATCATTCACTGAAGAAAAGAGCAGTTATTACGATCAATTAATTGAATTCAAATCGTGGGGGATCCCAATCAGTCCATTCTTAAAAAAAGCTAAAAACCTAAAAGATTTAATAAAGATTTATGATGAAGTTAACAAAAAAAGAGCAGAAATACCCTATGATATTGATGGACTTGTATACAAAGTGAATAACTTATCGTTTCAAAATAGATTAGGCATTGTAGGCAAATCCCCTCGATGGGCCATAGCCCATAAATTTGCTTCAGAAACTGCACAGACTGAAATTAAAAAAATAGATATTCAGATTGGAAGAACTGGATCGGTAACACCTGTCGCAAGACTGAAATCAATTAACATTGGCGGTGTATTGGTATCAAACGCTACATTGCATAATTTTGAAGAAATAGAAAAAAAAGATATTCGTGAGGGTGACTCTGTTATTGTTGAAAGAGCAGGTGATGTAATTCCTCATATTCTTGAAGTCGTATCTAAGAATAAAAAAAATAGACCAAATCTTTTTAAACCACCCAAATCTTGTCCAATATGTAAATCACCAATAGTTATTGACCCTGATGAAGTTGTAGTCAGATGTTCAGGTACTTACGTATGTGATGCTCAAAAAATTGGCAGGCTAAAACATTTTGTATCAAGAAGTGCGCTAGATATCGAGGGCTTGGGAGATAAGCAAATTAATCTATTTTATAATAAGGGACTAATAGAGGAATACGCTGATATTTTTGACCTTGAAGCAAAAAGAGATGTAATTGTCAATATTGAAGGATGGGGCACACTTTCCTATAACAATTTAATAAATGCAATAGATCAAAAGAAAAAAATTGAATTATCAAAATTTATTTATTCCTTGGGAGTTCGTTTCGTGGGGCAAATAAATGCAAAATTAATCGCATCAGCTTTTTCAAACATTAAGAGCTTTATAAGTTTTTTTGAAGGAAAGAGCGATATACTTAGCACCCTTGAGAATACAGATGGACTGGGTCCAAAAGTTATTCAATCATTTATAGAATACTCATCAATTAAATCTAATAAGAAACAAATATTAAAACTAACCCAGAGGGTTGATCTATTTATAAAAAAAATAGATACCGTTAAATCAAAAATAACTGGAAAGAAGATAATTTTTACTGGAACACTGTCATCAATGTCTAGGGCTGAGGCAAAAACAAAAGCTGAGAAACTCGGCGCAAAAGTCGTTTCATCAATAAGTAAATCAACAGATATACTCGTTACAGGTGAAAATTCTGGATCAAAGTTAAAAAAAGCAAAAGAATTAGGTGTCAAGGTAATGAATGAGAAAGAATGGTCAAATTTAGCTAATTAATCAGGGGGGAAGTTTGGTTTATCAGCCATTTTTTCTCCTGTTCATTCATAAATCGCAATAGATTTGATTTTACATCTGAGTGATACTTATCAATCCACTCAATTTCCTTTTTATTCAACATTTTTTTATTTATTAAATCTCTCTCGAACGGAGCCATTGTTAATGTTTTAAAATGCAAATAACCTTTACTTATTTGAGACATAATTAGGCTCTCAATCCTTATACCGTAGTCATTTTTTTTATAGAAACCAGGTTCATTTGAAACAACCATACCTTCTTCAAAAGATATTCTAGAAAATTTTGAAATAGAAGGGGGACTTTCGTGTACATTTAAGAAACAGCCTACTCCATGTCCTGTTCCGTGTTCAAAATTACAATTTATTTCTTTGAGATATTTTCTTGCGAGATTATCTAATTTTTTACCTTTTTCTCCGTACTTAAATTTACTACGTGCAACTGCAATATGACCTTTTAGGACTCTTGTATACATATCTATTTGATCTTTGCGTGGCTTATTAAAACTTATTGTTCTCGTTACATCAGTTGTTCCATCAAAGTACTGAGCGCCAGAGTCAACTAAAAATAAATCAGATTTTCTTATTTTTTTGTTTGTTAATTTATTTGCACGATAGTGAACAATTGCTCCATTTGAACCTGTACCTGCAATAGTTGGAAAGCTGAGTGAAAAGAAATTTTTATTACCCTTTCTTAAATTATCTAAATATTTAATTGCATCCATTTCTGTTATTTTTTTATTTTGTACTTGGTTTTTAATCCAAAAAATAAATTTTGTTAATGATGCACCATCCCTTTTATGAGAATTAAGCATACCCTTTTGCTCAGTTTTATTTTTTTTCGATTTTAGTAACTGTATGACATCCCCTTGAAGTTTTAATGTCCCATAATTTTTAATTGCATTAGCTAGATTAAAATTAATCGTATTGATATCACACATGAATGATTTATTAATTCCACCCTTTTTAATGAATGGATAAATATCTTTTTGCTTTTTAAAAGAGACATCAATTTTTAATTGCTTTCTTAAATTGTTTTTGCAATCAGAAAAAATATAACATTTTCCAGTTTTATGAATAATTGCTTGAGATAGAAATATAGGTGTATACTCAATATCATTTGATCTTATATTGAATACCCACGAAATTGAATCACATGCAGTTAAAACATAGTAATCTGTTTTAGATTTTTTTAAAAAATCGACAATTTTATTTATTTTACTTTTAGTGCTTTCTCCCGCAAAACTTTTATCTAAAACAAATGGCCTTGAGATGCTTTTCTTTGGTTTCGTTTTCCAGATTTGATCAATGAGATTTTTCTCTAGTGGTATTAAATTTGTTTTTTTACCTAAAGATTTTGAATATGATTTAATTTTAAAATAAGGCAAAATGTTACCATCAAACCCAACATTTTTAGCTTTTTTTAATTTTAGCAAATTTAATGGAGTGAGTTTATTGTAATTAAATATCTTATATTGCCCTTTATTTACTTCATTCTGAGCTTGGATGGTATAACGTCCATCAACAAATAAATATGCTTCTTTTTTACCTATGATGACATCTCCAGCTGATCCAGTAAAGTTGCTAATCCACTCTAGTCGTTTACTGTAATTTGGCAAAAATTCATTCTGATATTCGTCTGAGTGTGGAATTAAGTAATAATCAATTTTATTTTTAATTAACAGTTTTCTTATTTCAGCAATTTTTTTTGAGGTATTCAACATGGTTTTAGAAAATCAGATATTAATTTTTTTGTACCATGTTTATCAAAATCCACAACTGCCTTTGTGCCGTCAATATCTTTTATTCGACCAATACCAAATTTTTTGTGTTCAACCGTTTGCCCTATTTGAAGTAAAACATCATCGTTTATATCTCTAACATTTTCTATTTCCATATCAACTATCGTTCGATAACTTGAAGATGGATTATTTTTAAAATCTAATTTTCTTGGTTTAAAATCAAAATCTTGATTAAATTCATCAAATTCTTGATTTTGGAATCTGTCCATATGGCTTGACGCGTGATTAATAGTTTTTATTAATTCTTGATCTAACTCCTCAATAAATCGAGATTGCAATGAAGGCATCCAATTATTTTGAAATCGCCGACTCATTGATGTCGAGATGTTTATTATTTTTTTAGCTCGCGTTATGCCGACATATGCAAGTCTTCTTTCTTCTTCAATTCCTTTATTGCCAGTTTCATCAATTGTTTTTTGGTGAGGAAAAAGACCTTCTTCCCAACCTGGCAAAAAAACATAATCATATTCAAGACCTTTTGCGGCATGAAGCGTCATGATACTTACTTTATTGTCTTCATTATTTTCATCTATGGCTGTAACTAAAGATACATGCTCTAAAAACTCCTCAATGCTGTTATAGTCTTCCATCGCAATTATTAATTCCTTAATATTTTCTATTTTTGTTTGGGCAGAGACATTTTTATCATTTTTAAGCATATTCATATAACCAGACTCATCGAGCAGCATTTTTAAAATGTCATAAAACTGCATATTATCGATAGATGATTTTCCTCTATCGATAACAGAAATGAATGCTTTTAAGCTTGCAGATATTTTTTTGGTAAATTCATCTGTATCAACCATTTCTTTTGATGATTGATACAATGAAATTCGTTTTTGTTTTGAGTAAGATAAAATATGATTAAATGATTTTTCTCCTATGCCTCTTTTAGGGACTGTTAAAGCTCTTTCAAATGCGACATCGTCTTGACTTTCATAGACCAGCCTAAGATATGAAACAGCATCTTTTATTTCTGATCTCTCATAGAACCGAATACCACCTACAATACGATAAGGAATTGAATATTTAATCAGAGACTCCTCTATTTCACGTGATTGAAATACTGCCCTTACTAATATTGAGATATTGTTGAGGTCAGGGTTATCGTCACTATACTTCATAATATCCTGAGCAACTAAATCAGCTTCGTCTCTACTTGAATTAACTAAATGTAAATGTATGGGCTCTCCATCACCCTGGTCCGAAACAAGCTCCTTGCCAAGTCTATATTCGTTATAACTAATTAATGATGATGCAGACTTAAGTATATTGTTTGTTGATCGATAATTTTGTTTAAGTCGTATTACCTTTGCATTTTCGAATTCTTTTTCAAATCGAAGCATATTATCAACTTCAGCGCCACGCCAACTATAAATTGATTGATCATCGTCTCCAACACAACAAACATTTTGATGGTGAGAACCAAGAAGTTTAAGCCATTTATATTGTGCAGCATTGGTATCTTGGTATTCATCCACATGAATATATTTAAAATTATTGCTATAACGTTTGTGAATATCTGGGACTTTAAAAAGATTGATACATTGTAAAAGCAAGTCACCAAAATCTAAGCAATTAATTTCAAACAACCTTGCTTGGTAAATTTTATAAATAGAGAGACTCTTTTCATCGACTAAATTATCTAGTGACTCAGATTTTATATCATTTGGATTAAGAGCTTTATTTTTCCAATGATCAATTTTAGATTGTATTAATTTTGGTGAAAACTGAGATTGGTCTAAGTTTTCAGCTTTTATGATTTGCTTGATCAGGGAAAGCTGATCATCCTTATCAAGTATCGTAAAACTTTGTTTAAGACCAATTACCTCTGCGTGGTTTCTAATTATTTTTGCTCCAATTGAATGAAAGGTTCCCATCCAAGGCATCTTTTCCATATTTCGACTTACCAGTTTTTGAACACGTTCGGACATTTCTCTGGCAGCCTTGTTAGTAAAGGTTACGCAAAGAATCTGAGAGGGGAATGCTAAGTTATTATCTATGATATGAGCAACTCGCGTAGTAAGTACTTTAGTTTTTCCAGTTCCAGCTCCTGCAATAATCAGATTTGGACCCTCGGTACTACAAACAGACTCATATTGTAGTGGGTTAAGACTTTCTAGGTAATTTACTTCAGTCATAACTGACCCTTTAAGTGATTCAGAACATATAGTCTAATTGCGCTTGATAAATTGGAAGTGTTCTTCGTCTTATCTATTTTTGAGATTATTTTATCTGGAGTAGTATTTTCTTTTTTGCTTAGTTTTAATATTTCTTCCCAAAATTCAGTTTCAAGAAATACACTTGTAATGTGGCCATCTATCTTGACAGTGCGCTTATTAGAATTGGGCATGAACGAACTATGAAGAAGAAATCATTTTTGATGGATTGAGAAGAGACTTCATCTTTCTCACATCAATATATTTTAGCATTTTATTTGCCTCAATTAGCGTAATATTTTTCTTATGTGCAAGCTTTGCGAGTTCTGCAGCTTTTTCGTACCCAATCTCAGGGGCAAGAGCAGTCACGAGCATTAAAGAGTTCTCAACACCTTCTTTTATATTTCTTAAATTCGGTTTAATTCCCTTTAGGCACTTATCGCAAAAGTTTGTAATCCCTGAGGATAATAAATTGATTGCATTAATTATGTTAAAACCAATTACTGGTTTAAATGCATTAAGTTCAAAATGACCTTGAGTTCCTGCCATTGATATTACGTTATGACTACCCATAACCTGTAAACAAGCCATTGTTAAAGCTTCACTTTGAGTTGGATTTACCTTACCAGGCATTATAGATGACCCGGGTTCATTCTCAGGTAAATTCAGTTCTCCTAGACCTGATCTTGGTCCAGAAGCTAACAGCCTAATGTCATTTGCTATTTTGAAAAGATCCGTTGCAATAACATTTAATACTCCCGATAGTTCTACAAGAGAGTCATGAGAGGCCAAGGCTTGGAATTTATTGTTTGCAGGTTTAAATTTAATTTTATTAATTTTACTTATTTCATTTGCAACAAGTCTATCGAACCCTTTTTTTGTATTCAGACCTGTTCCAACGGCCGTCCCTCCTTGGGCTAAATAATTTAAGTTAATCAGAGCTGTCTTCAGTCGTTTAATGTTCATATCAATCTGAGATTGATAACCTGAAAATTCTTGTCCAAGTGATAAGGGAGTTGCGTCTTGCAAGTGTGTCCTACCGATTTTGATGATACTTTTCCATTTCTTAGACTGGCTACCTAAAGTTTTTTCCATTTCATTTAAAGCCGGAATAAGTTCATCTGTAACTTTTTTTGAGGCCGCAATATTAATTGCAGATGGAAAACTGTCATTAGTTGATTGACTTTTGTTGACATGATCATTCGGGTGAACTGGACTATTCGTTCCAAGTTTTCCGGTAAGTTTTTTATTGGCAAGATTAGCGATGACTTCATTTACATTCATGTTAGTTTGAGTTCCAGATCCAGTCTGCCAAACCGAAAGAGGGAATTGATCATCATGCTTACCGGTAAGAATATTTTTTGATGCACTAATTATTGCATTTGCTATTTTAGGAGCTAAAGACTTTTGTTTTTGATTTACTTTCGCGCAGGCCATTTTTATTGTGACTAGTGCATGTATAATCTCTATAGGCATTAAATTATTGCCAATTTTAAAATTCTTTAATGATCTTTGAGTTTGAGCTCCCCAAAAATTACTATTTGAAACTTTTATTTTGCCGATACTGTCTTGTTCTTGTCTTGTTTTTTGATTCATTTGAATTGTAGTATACTACCTTACGTATATATATGGTAACGATTTAAGTTTTTTAAAGGCCGAGTGACGAAAAGTGGGAGACTTCTGTTTTTCTCACATATTTGAAATATAAGACTATATCTCATTATTCAATTCTTCGTTACAGACTTCGTTGCAAGTTTGCGTGATTCAGCACAAACTCTGTTTTCTGACTTCTTTAAAATCTAATTTATAGTATAGTTTTTTTGTATAAAATTAGTGAATACGTGAAAAAAATTATCTTATCTTTCATATTAATTTTCATCTTTCCATCATATGCACCAGCACTCGATAGTTATGGTATTTATGAGGCGCTGAATAAATCAATAGTTAGAATAAACATATGGCAGGATTTTGAGAGTGATAACGCCTATACAATTACTGGGGGGAGTGGGGTCGTTATCAATGAAAAAAATGGTGTTTATTTTATATTAACTAATGCTCATGTTTTACTGGAAGAATTTTGTTTAGTTAATGAAGACGGTTGTATAGAAAAAATTTGGGGCGAAGATTTTACAATTGCAATTGATACACCGGATACAGAATTTGAATATCCAGTAAATAATAACGACTTTATGTATTGGTCTGATTATGATTTTGCCGTGATAAGAGTTGATATGAATAATTATATTATAGAAGATCAATATCATGATTTTAGTCCTATTGCGATTGGTGGCAATTGGCACCCTCTAATGAGTGTGTATGGCGCTGGTTTTCCATCTATTTTAGGAAATTACGATAAAGATTATGCTGAATTAGTTTTCTGCTCTGGAGTTGTTAATACAATGTTCATGGATGAAGATTCCTTATACCAACTTGGTAATTATTCTATCGCGCATAGTTGTACGTTAGCAGGAGGCATGAGTGGTGGACCACTTGTCGATGATGAAGGGTTATTACTTGGAATAAATGGATTATCTGGAGGAGAAGAACTCTACACTGATGAGCAGGGTAACTTAGTAGATGTTGATATTGCTTCTGCCCGATTTGATTATGCCATGGATATTTGGGAATTATATCGTCTTGAAATAATTAGTTTTGAGGATGAGGATGGTCACTTTAATCCTGATAGTCCTTTTTACGAGTATTTGCCAAAGTTATCTTATGATTACCATGCCGACTTTTATGATAGTTATGTTGAGTTATATCCGGAGGAAATAGATAAAACTAGATTGCTATTTGACTAAATAAAATAGTGAAGTGGGAGACTTCTGTTACCCTGTGTCCTCTAAAATTTATTTTTCATCTTCTTTTGTTGCCTGTATATATAAATAACCTCCTATTCCGAAAATAATCGGAAAAAAAGGGACTGGAAAAAGAATCCAAGATATTATCTCTCCATCAGAAAAAGTTAAGTTTATCCAGTTGTATACATCAGGCAAAATCGGATAATTGCCAAACGTAGTTATATAGATAACACCTACAGCTCCTCCTATAAAAATATATAGAATTAGTTTCTTATCAGTCATTTTTTATTATTAATATTTGAAAATAGAATTGTTTAGCAAAGTTTTATCTAAATTTATTATTCTTAATCTTCTTTTATAGACTCAAGATATAAAGAACCCCCAATGCCAAAAAATATAGGAAAAGCAGGTATCGGATAAAGAAGTAATCCCCAAACCTCATTATCCATTGCTTTGTGCAACTCTGGTAATAATGGATCATTTCCGAACAAGTTAATATATATAACACCTACAACAAGTCCGATAAAAATATAAAACCAACGACGATTATTTAATTGTTTTTTTGTCATGATCCTTAAATTAATTTATTTTTACTTTAAGTGCACTTTCAAAATTAGTCATCTAAATTTAGTGGGAGACTTCTGTGCTTCGTCTTATGTCTCCTATGTCTTACTATACATCATATATTAAAAACTTCGTGCAAAACTTCGAGAAGAGAAATTAGGGTTTTCAAAGAATTTTGTGATTATTCTTTTTTTATTTCCTCTTTTGTAAAATAGTATAAATTGAAAAATATGACTTTTGGTGAATCAATATCTACATGTTTTAAAAAATACGTTGATTTTAACGGAAGAGCAACTCGATCAGAATTTTGGTTTTTTACTCTATTTTGTTGGATCGTAAGTTTTATTTTGCTGCCTTTAGATATCGCAATCTTTCCTTACCAGGATTGGGGACCGCTTGGTACGGCATTTTCGCTTGCAATTTTTTTTCCTTCTATTGCTGTTGGATCAAGAAGACTACATGACTCAAACTATTCTGGTTGGTTACAACTTTTAGCAATTACCATAATAGGTTTAATTCCTCTTTTAATTTGGTTTATTCAAAAAGGGGATATTGAAGATAATCGATTTGGTTCTGATCCTCTAAGATAATTATAGTTTAATTAGTGGGAGACTTCTGTTGCCCGGTGTCTCCCGAACCGCGCTTACCTAATTAGATTAAGCAGCGAGCGCTAATTCATCGTTAGCATTTATAAAATAGCCCGATAACGGTGGTACAATACCGAGAGAAAAACTTACCTTTAAGCATTCGTCGATCCTATATCACCCCCCAATTTATGGTGGAGGTGCCGGGTACCGCCCCCGGGTCCGTAATGGGTATTACGCAAGCCGTTTATCCCTATAGCTGGGATATCCCCAGCAATCTGAATATAGTTGGATATTGAGACTTTTTAAAGAGAGTAATCTTAATATAGTATGTGTTTATTATTTGATTCAAAAAAATGCCGGTAAACAAAGAACAACTTGATGAAATTGAAGCCTTAAGGTCTGAAATATCAGAAACAGCTCGTGTTACAGCCCCTGAGTTAGAAGCAGTTTTGTACAGGCCAATAGAAGTGCTCGATCATGGCTTTATTCGTGTCATTGATTATATGGGGGATGACAGTTCAATAGTGCAGTCGGCAAGAGTATCATATGGTAAAGGCACAAAGAAGATTTCAAATGACAAAGGGCTTATTAAATATTTAATGAGGCACCGTCATTCAACCCCTTTTGAAATGTGTGAAATTAAATTTCATATTAAACTTCCAATTTTCATTGCTCGACAATGGATACGACACAGAACGGCAAACGTTAATGAGTACTCGGCTCGCTACTCAATTCTTGATAAAGAGTTTTATATTCCATCAGCAGAAAATCTGGCAGCACAGTCTGCGATCAATAATCAGGGTAGAGGGGATGCCTTAACAGATGATGAAGCCTCTAATGTTATTCAGATACTAAAAAAGGATGCCGAGCAGACATATTCTAATTACGAAACTCTATTAAATGAGAGTTCTGAGGGCAACATAATTGATGAAAGTAAATCTGGAATTGCAAGAGAATTGGCCCGAATGAATCTTACCCTCAATACCTATACACAATGGTACTGGAAGATTGACCTGAATAATTTATTGCACTTTCTTGCTCTAAGAGCTGACGACCATGCGCAGTATGAAATACGTGTTTATGCGGATGCCATGTTAGATATTGTAAAAAAATGGGTTCCTCTTACTTACGAAGCATTTGAAGATTATAGAATTGGTGGGACAGAACTCTCCGCCAAAGAGGTAAATCTAATGAGAAAACTTCTAAAAGGGGAGAAAGTATCTTTTGAAGAAGAAGGTCTGTCTAAAAGAGAATGGAGCGAACTGCAAAGAAAGTTTGAAATTAGTTAGTATTTGCTAATTGTTCTAATTTTAATCGTTTTAATAAATTCTCAGCCAATTCAATAAACATTTGGCTGACTTTATGATCTGGCACTAAATCTGTAAGAGGGTGACCTTTTTCGCATTGCTCAAGAAGCAATGGATCATGAGGAAGATTTGCGAGTATTTCATAATCATATTTTTCAGCAACTTCATTTGTTTTACTTTCACCGTAAAGTTTATATTCTTTGCCTGTATCAGGTGCCAAGAAGTAACTCATGTTTTCTACAATGCCAAGAATGGGGACTTTAGTTTTTTCAAACATCTTTAAACCTCTGATTACATCAATTAAAGCAATATCTTGAGGTGTAGTAACTATTAAACTTCCAGAGATTTTTAGTTTCTGAATCAGAGACAGTTGAACATCGCCTGTGCCTGGGGGCAAATCAATGACCATAATGTCTGCAGCTCCCCAATTTACTTTATCAATCATTTCATTAATTGCTTTCATGACCATGAGACCTCTCCAGATGATTGGATTTTCATCATTGACCATGTAACCCATAGACATTGTCGATAGTCCATATCGATTGATTGTTTCAATTTTTTGTCCATCAGAATGAGGCTTTTCATTAATCCCAATCATTTTGGGAATTGAAGGACCATAAATATCAGCATCAAGTAAACAGGTTTTTAAACCAAGTGATTTAAACGCGCACGCAAGATTTGATGCGACTGTTGATTTACCAACTCCTCCTTTTCCTGATGCAACTGCAAGAATATATTTTATTTGATTAGTGCCAACGCTATTTGTTTTGTTATCTGAATTCACTTCATCATTTGCATGTGTTGAATTTTCCTTATGTAAAGTTGTGATGATATTAACTTTAGTTACACCTGGAATCTCTTTGAGTGCTTTTTGGGCATCCTCAAAAATTTTTTCATTTTTTTTCTGATCATTTTCTTTGAATTCAATAATACAATCTATCTTTCCCTCACTCACAGATACATTTTTAACCATACCCATAGCAACTATGTTCTCACCTGCTTCTTCGTTAACAACTTGTCCAAGGAGGTGTAAAGCTTGATTTTCCAGAGTTTCTGCCATTTTTTTGATCTTGTATTTATGTAATTAATTACAATATATCATAGTATAAGTGTAAATAATTGCTTTTAAGCATTTTTACCATATATAGGTAATAATTCTAAATTATATGTCTTGGTCTGATAATAACAATAACGATCCTTGGGGTTCTTCGGGAAATGGAAGCGGTAGACGTGGTCCAGGTCCAAATATGGATGATGTGATCCGGAATGCACAGAACCGTTTTAAAGGAATGATGCCAGGTTCTTTTTTTGGAAAGTTAGGACCAATGGTCATCATTGGTATATTAATACTTATATGGCTTGCAAGTGGTTTTTATAGGGTTTTACCGGACGAGCAGGGCGTAGTTTTACAATTTGGAAAATACACCAAAACCACACAACCTGGACTAAACTATCACTTACCATATCCTATAGAGCGTGTATTCACACCCAAAGTAACCAAAATAAATAGAATAGATGTTGGTTACAGACAAAGTCCAGACTCTAGAGTCACTGCGATTAGAGATGTAGAAGAAGAAAGTTTAATGTTAACTGGTGACGAAAATATTGTTGATATTGACTTTTCAGTATTCTGGTTAATCAATGATGCGGGTAAGTTTTTATTTAATGTTCAAGCTCCCGAACTTACCGTGAAAAGTGCTGCTGAGACTGCAATGAGAGAGTCTATCGGACAGGGAGGTCTTCAATCCATTCTGACAGAAGGAAGAACAGAAATAGAGGAACAAACTAGATCAATTATACAAGAAATTTTAGACGAATACGGTACAGGAATTACAATAACACAGGTACAAACTCAAAAGGCTGACCCGCCAGCACAGGTAATTGATGCATTTAGAGATGTACAAGCTGCACGGGCTGATATGGAACGGCAAAGAAATGAAGCAGAGGCATATGCTAACGATATAATTCCAAGAGCAAGAGGTGAGGCAGAGCAAATTCTTCAATCTGCTGAGGGTTATAGACAAAAAGTCATTGCTGACAGTGAAGGTAAAGCAGCAAGGTTCCTATCAATTCAAACAGAGTACGCAAAAGCACCACAAGTGACAAAGAAAAGAATATTTTATGAGACAATGGAAGATGTATTCTCTGATATGGACAAAGTTATTATTGATAAAGCTGGAGGTGACTCAGTTGTCCCTTATTTACCTCTCCCCGAATTAAGCAAGAAGTCACAGGAGTAATTATGAGCACTACTAGAATATCATTGATAGTATTAGGATTTATAGCAATAGTCGCTTATTTCACCCTGTTCACAGTACTTGAAGTAAAAAATGCAATCGTATTGCAGTTTGGTGATCCAAAAAGAGTAATTACTGAACCAGGTCTTAATTTTAAAATACCATTCATTCAAAATGTTATATTTATTGATAATCGTATTCTAGACATAGATGCACCTGCAGCTGAGGTAATCGCATCTGATCAAAAAAGACTTATTGTTGACGCTTATGTAAAATTCAAAATTGTTGATGTTTTAGAGTTTTATAAGGCATTTGGTAATGAAAATGTTGCTAGATCAAGAATTTCTGCAGTTGTTAATTCAAGAATAAGGGGCGTTTTAGGTGAGGAACCTCTAGCCGCCGTATTATCAGATGATCGTTCGAAACTAATGAAACAAATTACGTCATTAGCCGAAGCAGAAGTGAAGAATTTTGGAATAGAAATTGTTGATGTAAGAATTAAACGAGCTGATTTACCGGAAGCAAATAGCCAGGCGATTTTTGGTAGAATGCAAACTGAACGTGAACGTGAAGCCAGAGAGTTCAGAGCAAGAGGTGCTGAGATGGCTCAAAAAATTCGTTCAACTGCTGATAAGGAAGTTACGATTATAAAGTCACAGGCAGAGAAAGAAGCCAACATAATTCGTGGTGAAGGCGATGGAATGGCTAATAAAATTTTTGCGGATGCATTTGGAAAAGACCCTGAATTTTTTGCTTTCTACAGAGCAATGCAAGCTTATGCTGAAGGGTTGAAAAGTTCTGATACTACTATGATCTTGTCTCCTGAAAGTGAATTCTTTCAATATTTTGGAACTTACTCTGAGTAAAATTATTTAATTTTCCTAGAATGATTCAATTTATATTAGGTTCTCTTGGATTACTTTTAATTATAGAGGGCCTTCTTTATGCCTTATTTCCAAATAGAATGAAGAATATGATTAGATCTATGTTAGAGATGAACAATGACACTCTAAAATGGGGAGGTCTAGCATCAGCAATAGTAGGATTTCTAATGTTATGGACTGCAGTCAGATGAAATTAGATATCAAAATTATACCAGTCGTCTTTTTTTTGTTTATTTGTTCTACGTTTCAAACTTTAAGCTTTAATGGTCCTGATACCTTCTCTGATTTAGCTGAGCGAGTTTCTCCTTCAGTTGTTAACATTTCAACGACTGGTGTTATTGAAAATACAGGGCCCCAAGTTCCATCGATTGAAGATTTCTTTAATTTCCCGTTTAATATGCCTAGCCCAGAACCATCAGAAAGAGAGTTTAGTTCATTAGGTTCAGGCTTTGTAATTTCTACAGATGGCTTTATTGTTACAAATAATCATGTTGTAGAAAACGCTTCAGACATACAAGTTACTTTTACAGATGGATTAAAATTAGAAGCCAAATTGATTGCTTCTGATGCTGAGACTGATTTAGCACTTTTGAAAGTTGATGCAAATAACCTTCCATTTCTAGAGTTTGGTGACTCAGATACTGCAAAAGTAGGTAATTGGGTGATGGCAATCGGTAATCCACATGGATTAGGAGGTACAGTTACAGCAGGTATTGTCTCAGCAAGAGGAAGAATGCTTGGTGGAAGATATGACGACTTCATACAAACTGATGCATCAATAAATAGAGGCAATTCAGGAGGACCATTATTTGATTTAGATGGAAAAGTGATTGGAGTGAATTCAATGATCATTTCTCCAAGCGGTGGATCTATTGGAATTGGTTTTGCTATTCCATCAAATCTTGCAAATAACATTATTCAGCAACTGCAAGAAACAGGAGAAATTGAAAGAGCCTGGTTAGGCGTAAGAATTCAAGAAGTAACTGATGAAATTGCCGAGAGTTTGGGTCTTGGTAAAACTTATGGTGCCTTAGTTCAGGGTTTAACTACAGATAGCCCGGCACTTAAAGGCGGAGTTAATGAGGGTGACATCATTATTGAATTCAATGGCAAAGAAGTTGAATCTGTTCAAACGCTTCCAAAACTTGTGGCCGAGGCTGATATTGGTCAATCTACAAAGGTAGTTGTCTGGCGGGATGAAAAAGAAGTTCAGTTATTTGTAAATTTAGGAAAACAACCGTCTCTTGAGGAACTTGCCTCAATTGAAAATAATGGATCAGCTGTTTTAATAAAAGAACTAGGAATAAAAGTCAGAACCTTGACAGATGAAGATAAGTCCAGATTGGATTTAGCTAAAACTTTACAGGGAGTAATTATATCTGAAATCAATAATGACTCTTTCCTAATACGACAAAATATTAAGAAAGACGACATTATTATTGAAATACAAAATAAATCAGTGAAAGCATCTGGGGAAGTATTACAAATAATTGATGAGGTTGTTTCTCAGGGAAAAGAAAATGTTTTAATTGTTTTTTATTCTGGCCCTAACTCTAAAAAATATATAGGCGCTAGGTTGTCTCTCGACTAAATAAAATGGAAAAAAGGGACATACTGGTTATCTTTGGTCCCACAGCAAGTGGAAAGTCAAAGCTTGCAACTCAAATTGCTTCTAAACATAAATCAGCAATAATTAATTTTGATAGTCTACAGGTATACAAAGATCTAAAGATACTAACTGATAGACCAGACAATGAGATATGTAAAAAATTTGACCATCGTCTTTATGGTATGCTTAAAGGCAATGAAAGTTGCTCAGCAGCTATTTGGCTAGAAAAAGCTGAACATGAAATTAATAATTGTTTCGATAATAAGTTGCTTCCAATTGTTGTAGGTGGAACAGGTTTGTATTTAAAGGCCTTGATGGATGGACTTTCAGAAATTCCTTCTATAAAAAAAAATATAGAAGAACAAGCAAAGCTGGATTTAGAAACCTATGGTCTTGATCATTTATACAAAAAAATCTTAATTAAATACCAAGGCACAAAAATTAATCCTAATGATAAACAAAGAATAATGCGTAGTTATTCATTACTGCTTCAGACTGGAAAAGTTTTAGAAGAATGGCAATTTAATCCAAACAAAAAAATTGATAATGTAAATTATAGAGTGATCCTAACTGGCAATTTACGTGAGAAGCTATATGAGTCAGCTGAGCAAAGAGTTGATAATATGTTTCATGATGGTGCTGTCGATGAGGTTCAATCTTTAATTGAGAAAAATTATAGCGCTGAATTATCTATTATGAAGGCAATTGGAGTTCGTGAAATAACCAACTTTATTGATGGAAAAGTCAGTTTAGATGAAGCCAAAAGCATAATGAAGAAAAACACGAGAAACTATATCAAAAGACAAGATACTTGGATAAAAGGTAATAATATTACTCAAAATGTTGATATAAAGAAATATTTATAAATTATCTATAAAATATTCTTTTCATATATTTAAAATATTTGACTTATTAAGTAAATCTCCATAAAACGTCACTTCTTATTAGGGGTATAATTTATGGTTAATATGCAAATGACTGGCGCACAAATGGTTCTTAAGGCCTTGGAAGATCAACAAGTTGATACAATATTTGGCTATCCTGGTGGCGCAGTTTTGCCAATATATGATGAATTAGCAAAAACTAAGGATACAAACCATCAAATACGCCATTTTTTAGTAAGGCATGAACAAGGTGCGTCCCATGCTGCTGAAGGGTATGCAAGGTCAAGTGGTAAAGTTGGAGTAATGTTAGTTACTTCTGGCCCTGGAGTTACTAACGCAGTGACTGGATTAACTGATGCTATGATGGATTCAATTCCTCTTGTTTGTATTAGTGGACAAGTTCCTACACACTTAATTGGAACGGATGCATTTCAGGAATGTGATGCGGTTGGAATTACGCGTCCGTGCACAAAGCATAATTGGCTAGTAAAGGATATAAGTGATCTATCTCGAATATTACACGAAGCTTTTTATGTAGCTTCAAGCGGCAGACCTGGACCTGTTCTCGTAGATATACCCAAAGATATTCAATTCCAAACCGGAACATATATTGGGCCTGATACAGTTAAACATAAGTCCTATAGACCAAAATTAAAAGCGAACATTGATAATATTGATGATGCTCTAAAGTTAATCGCAGAATCTGAAAAGCCAATCTTTTACACTGGAGGGGGAGTGATCAATTCAGGAAATGCAGCCGTTCAACTACTAAGAGAGTTCGTTCGTCTTACTGGTTTTCCAATTACATCCACCCTTCAAGGACTTGGTGCGTTCCCAGGTGATGATACACAGTTTGTTGGAATGCTTGGCATGCACGGTACATACGAAGCTAACATGGCGATGAATAAATGTGACCTCATGATAAATATTGGTGCACGCTTTGATGATAGAATCACTGGAAAAATTGATGAGTTTTCACCAAATTCAAAAAAAATCCATATCGATATTGATCCATCATCAATTAATAAGGTCGTCGATGTAGATGTTGCTCTTGTTGGTGACGTTGCTCATGTGCTTGAAGATGCCATTAAGCTGTGGAAATCAAAAGTTTATAAAGTTAATAAATCTCAGATTAAAGACTGGTGGAAACAAATAGATACATGGAAAGAAGTTGATTCACTTGGGTTTAGTGAAGGTAAAAAAACAATTAAGCCGCAGTATGCAATACAAAGATTGTATGAACTGACTAAAGAAAAAGATGTCTTTGTAACCACTGAGGTTGGTCAGCATCAAATGTGGGCTGCGCAATATTATAAATTTAATAAACCTAATAGATGGATCACATCTGGAGGTTTAGGTACTATGGGCTTTGGATTGCCTGCTGCGATAGGTGCTCAAGTTGCTCATCCCGATAAACTCGTAATTGATATTGCAGGAGAAGCTTCAATATTGATGTGTATACAAGAAATGTCGACAGCCATTCAACACAAACTGCCTGTAAAGATTTTCATTATTAATAATCAATACATGGGGATGGTAAGGCAGTGGCAAGAGCTTCTTCACGACAAAAGATACTCTCACAGCTATACAGATGCTTTACCTGATTTTGTAAAGCTTGCTGAAGCTTACGGCGCTAAGGGTATAAGGGCCCAAAGTCCAAGTGAACTTGACAAGGCAATAAATGAAATGATTGATTATGATGGCCCTGTAATATTTGACTGCGTAGTTGATGAAAATGAAAATGTTTTTCCAATGATACCATCTGGAAAGGCCCACAATGAAATGTTGCTTGGCGATGAAACAGAAAAAGAAGAGATCTCAGATGAAGGAAAAGTATTAGTATAATGAGTGAATTAATTTCAAAACATACAGTATCAGTTCTTGTTGATAATGAGCCAGGTGTTCTTGCGCGAGTAATAGGTTTAATTTCAGGTAGAGGTTACAACATTGATAGTCTTACAGTTGCTGAAGTAGATGCAGAAAAACATATCTCTAGGATTACAATTGTGGCGCCAGGCACAGAAGAAACAGTAAATAAAATGATTAGCCAATTACAGAGAATTGTACCTGTAAAAAGAGCGGTAAACGTCACATTTGAGAAACAGGGTATTGAAAGGGAGATGGCCTTAGTCAAAATTGTTTCAACTGGAGAAAAAAGAGTAGAGTCAATGCGGTTATCTGATGTGTTTAGAGCCAAAGTTATAGACACAACACACGACTCTTTCGTCTTCGAATTGAATGGTTCTCCAAGAAAAATTGATGCTTTCATCGATTTAATGAAGCCATTAGGTCTCTCTGAGGTATCAAGAACTGGTGTAGTAGCTATTGCACGCGGAACAGAAAAGATGTAAGGAAAAAGAATGAAAGTATATTACGAAAAAGATGCTGACCTGGATTTAATAAAAACCAAAAAAATTGCTGTATATGGTTATGGTAGTCAGGGTCATGCTCATGCATTAAATTTAAAAGACTCGGGTGTCAGCGATGTTGTAGTAGCTTTGAGAGAGGGTTCTTCGAGTGCAAAAAAAGCAGAAGCTGAAGGTTTGAGAGTAATGTCTATGTCTGATGCAGCTGAATGGGCGGATATAATGATGATGTTAATACCTGACGAACTTCAGGCAGATGTTTGGAAAAACCATATTGAACAAAGAGCTAAAGAAGGTTCAGCACTTGCGTTTGCACATGGATTAAATGTTCACTTTGACCTTATTAACGCAAGACCAGATATGGATGTATTCATGGTTGCACCAAAAGGACCTGGTCATACAGTTAGGTCAGAATTTAAAAAAGGAGGCGGTGTACCTTGTCTAGTCGCAGTAGATAGCAATAAAACAGGAAAGGCACTTGATATTGCATTGTCATATGCATCAGCTATTGGCGGTGGTAAAGCTGGAATTATTGAAACAACATTCAAAGACGAATGTGAAACAGATTTGTTTGGTGAACAAACTGTTTTATGTGGTGGTGTCGTTGAATTGATTAGAAATGGATTTGAAACTTTAGTTGAGGCAGGTTACCCACCTGAAATGGCATACTTTGAATGTTTACACGAGGTAAAGCTTATCGTTGATCTAATTTATGAGGGTGGAATTGCAAATATGAACTACTCAATATCTAATACCGCTGAATATGGTGAGTATGTATCTGGTCCAAAGATAGTTGATGGAGAAACAAAATCAAAAATGAAAAAGGTTTTAGAAAAAATCCAGTCTGGAGAATTTACAAGAGAGTGGATTGAAGAATATAAAAGTGGCGCAAAAAATTTTGAAGCAATGAGAAGTAAAATTGATAATCACCAAATTGAAAAGGTCGGCAAAGATTTAAGAGCTATGATGCCATGGATTTCAAAAAATAAATTGGTTGATAAAGAAAAAAACTAGCTCATCAATTCTTCAGTTCAGTAATTTCCTTGATTTATGCCTGAAAATTAGGTTTTTTTACTAATACGTTGAAAATTAACGAATTTTCATATAATTATCAAAATATCTCAAACAATTAGAAAGTGCAATAAAACAGAGTGGTAAAATTGAATAAAAATTTTGAAAATCAATTAACTGTGAATAGCACTTCTCAATCTCTATTGCTGTTAAATCTGCTTAGCAGCCCCTGGGTAATATAACATTACTGCAGGGGGTACTTAATTTAAACACAATTTAATTTTATTAAGAGGATGAGAGATGAATAAAGAAAATAATTACATAAAGATTTTTGACACTACATTAAGAGATGGTGAGCAGTCTCCTGGTGCTTCAATGAACATTGAAGAAAAATTAAAAATTGCAGAAGCTTTAGAAGATTTGAAAGTTGATATTATTGAAGCAGGATTTCCCGCTGCATCAAAGGGAGACTATGATGCAGTTTCTGAAATTTCAAAAAAGATTAAAAATTCATCAATATGTGCTTTGAGCAGGGCTTCAAAAAATGATATTCAAACAGCTGCGGATGCTTTAAAAAATGCAGCGGCTCCAAGAATTCATACATTTATCTCAACGAGTGAACTTCACATGAAACACAAGTTACAATTGAATTCTGATGAAGTTTACCAGAAGGTAATTGATAGTGTATCTTTTGCTAGAAATCTATGTGATGACGTTGAGTGGTCTTGTGAAGATGGCACCAGGACAGACTTAGACTTTATGTGTAAGACTGTAGAAGCGGCGATTAAGAATGGTGCATCTACAATTAATATTCCTGATACGGTAGGTTATTCAATTCCAGACGAATTTACCAATATTATAAATCATCTAATGAATAATGTTCCAAATATTGATAAAGTTACTATTTCGACACATTGCCATAATGATCTTGGATTAGCTGTAGCAAATTCTCTAGCGGGCGTGAGAGCTGGGGCAAGGCAAATTGAGTGTACGATTAATGGTTTGGGTGAAAGAGCTGGAAATGCTGCAATGGAAGAAGTTGTCATGGCAATCAGAACTAGAAATGACATGATGCCTTTTCAAACGAACATACAGACTGAAAAATTAACAAAAACATCTAAGCTTGTATCAGCAGTTACAGGTTTTCCGGTACAATTTAATAAAGCTATCGTTGGAAAAAATGCTTTTGCACATGAAGCAGGTATTCACCAAGATGGAATGTTAAAAAATAATAAAACCTATGAAATTATGACTCCAGAAAGTGTTGGAGTTTCAGAATCAAATCTTGTAATGGGCAAGCACTCAGGCAGACATGCATTTAAACAAAAAATAATCGAACTTGGTTACTCAATCAATGACAATGTAATTGAAGAGGCATTTGAAAATTTTAAAAATTTAGCTGACAAAAAGAAAAATATTTATGATGAAGACATCATTGCCATTATTGATGATCAGGTAATTAGAGTTAATGATTCTATTTTACTTCAAGATTTGCAAGTTATTGCTGGAACGAAAGGACCTCAAAAAGCTGAGATTAGTCTTTTAATTGATGATCAGCATAAGACTGTAACTTCAACTGGAGATGGACCCGTTGACGCAATCTTTAATGGTTTAAGTCAACTTGTCCCACATAAAGGAAAATTATTACTATATCAAGTTCATGCTGTTACAGAGGGTACTGATGCTCAAGCGGAAGTATCTGTTAGGTTGGCTGAAGATGGCAAAACTGTTGTTGGACTTGGTGCCCATACGGATACACTTGTTGCGTCAGCAAAAGCATATATAAATGCTTTAAATAAATTAATAATTAAAAGAGAAAAGTCTGCTCCTGCTAGTATGTCAGGTGTCACTGGAGTTTGATAAGGAAAGGTTAAAATGTTTAATAATTTAATTGGAATTTGGTCTTCTGATATGGCAATCGACTTAGGCACTGCAAATACACTCGTTTATGTAAAAAATAGAGGAGTTGTTCTTAATGAGCCATCAGTTGTAGCTGTATTAAATCAAGGCGGTAAGAGTAAAGTTATTGCTGTCGGAGAAGAAGCAAAAAGTATGCTGGGTAAAACACCAGGGCATATTCAGGCAATTAGGCCTATGAAAGACGGAGTAATTGCTGATTTTGTTGTTACAGAAGAAATGATAAAGCACTTTATTCGCAAAGTGCACAATAGAAAAACGTTTGCAAATCCAAGAATTATAATTTGTGTTCCAACTGGCTCAACACCTGTCGAAAGAAGAGCAATTCATGACTCGGCTTTAGCTGCAGGAGCAAGAAAAGTCTCGTTAATCGAAGAGCCAATGGCAGCTGCAATTGGTGCTGGATTACCTGTGAGTGAGCCGCGAGGTTCAATGATTGTAGATATTGGTGGTGGTACTTCTGAAATTGCTGTTATCTCACTAGGAGGCATAGTTTATTCTCGTTCAGTTAGAATTGGCGGAGATGCAATGGATATTGCATTAATCAATTATATGCGAAAACGATACAATCTTTTAATTGGTGAGGCTTCTGCAGAAATGATAAAAAAAGAAGTTGGCATTGCAATACCTCCAAAAACAGGTGACGGAAAAACAATTGATATCAAAGGTAGAGACTTGGCTTCGGGAGTTCCTAAGGAGATAGAGCTAACACAGGCACAAGTTGCGGAGGCATTATCTGAGCCAATTCAAACAATTATCGAGGGTGTGAAATCTGCACTAGAGGATACACCGCCTGAACTGGCTGCAGATCTTGTCGATATGGGTGTAGTTTTAACCGGAGGTGGAGCACTATTAGAGTCTATGGATGAAGCCATTAGAGAAGCAACAGGGCTTCCTGTTACAATTGCAGATGAGGCATTGTCATGCGTTGCTTTAGGAAGCGGAAAAGCACTTGAGTCTGAAAGCTCTTTTGAACCTATTCTATCTTCTGCCTATTAATTAAAGTCTGACAGTGAGGACATCACGTAATTTTTACACAAGATATGTTAACAAGAATAGCTACATGTCTATTCTTATTCCTATAGGTTTAATCATATTTTCCCTTATTTTTTATTTTGGACGATTTGACAATAGTAATCTTTTAAATGAATTTAGAGCTAAAAGTATTAATAGCGTTTACTCGATTACTTCTATTGTTTCCAGTCCTATTAGTTTAATCAAAAATGGACTTGAAAGCATTTACGAGATTCAAAATATTTATGAAGAAAATCAAAGATTCAAAGAAATGCAATTAATTGACTCCGCTAGTTTTCAAGAGATAGTCTCTATGAAACTAAAAATAGCTCAATATGAAAGTTTATTAAACGCATCTAATGATATTGAATATGATTTTAGAACTTCAAGAATAGTTGGTGATTTTTCTAATAACTTTAACGCTACCTTAATTGTTAATTCAGGAAAAGAAGAAAATATAAAAGAGGATATGCCAGTTTCAGGATCTAATGGAATAATTGGCAGAATATCTCATGTTGGCGAAAGCTTTTCACGCGTACTTTTAATAAGTAACATTAACAGCAGAATACCAGTGATAATTTCTGAAAATGGTCATCATGGCGTGCTAATAGGTCAAGGTCGAGAAAACCCAACTATAGAATTTGTTGAACATATTGAAAAAATTAGCATTGGAGATTTAGTTACAACATCAGGAAAAGGTGGAATTTTTCCTCCGTTCCAATTAATTGGCCAAGTAGTTGGAAAAAAATCAAATGAAATTGAGATTAGTATATTTGAAAATATAGCAGCTTTATCACATGTGAAGATATTAAATTATAAATTAAAAAAAGAAGATTAATAAATGTATTTAAGTTTCAGAGGCTATTTACAATTAAATGGATTTCTTCTTTTTTTTATTTCGTTTAACAATGTATTTAATTTTGATCTAATTGATTTTACTTTAATTCTGTCAATTTTTTTGTATTCAATAAAATGGAACAAAAGCGAATGGTTAGTCCCTCTTTTTCTATTTGCCTGGGGTATTTTTCAAGATATTTTGCTCGGAATGAATTTATGTTATTCCGGAAGTATTTTTTTATTTTTTTATGTTTTAAGTCAAATTACTTCAATTAATGGCTTATTCGAACAACAAAAAATAAAATTTATTGTATTTGTCACAGCATTATTAATATTATTTATTTTCAAAAACTTATTAATCTATATTAATTACCAACTCAATTATTTATCTGTTAGTGAATTGGCAGCTTTCTTAATAGTGGTTTTATTGTACCCACCATTAAATTCAATAATTGTATATAATCAGAAAAAAAATGAAAAAATCAGGTAAATTTATTTTCCAAAAATATGATACTGAAAATTTAATCAATAGAAGAGCAGCGCTTGTAACTATTGCTAAAGTTGGTATATTCTCTGTACTTGCTGGAAGACTAGCTTATTTACAAATTGCTGAGAATAGTAATTATAAAAAATTATCTGACAAAAATAGAATAACACACAGATTTCTCGAACCTGAACGAGGTATTATTTTTGATTTGCAAGGGCGACCAATAGCGATCAATAAACAAAAATATGAAATTATAATAATAAAGGAAGAAACTAGAGACGTAGAAAGATCATTAATTAATTTAAAATCACTTTTACCTCACGCAAATATTGATATGGAGAAAGTATTAAAAGAAGTAAATTCAAGAAAAAAATTTATTCCTATCGGAATTGTAGATGACTTGACATGGGAGGACTTTTCTAAAATAAATGTAAATATTCATAAATTAGAGGGAATTTATCCTCAGATTGGCTTCAAAAGATATTATACTCAAGGAGAATCGCACTCACATTTAATTGGGTATGTTTCTCCAATAAGCAAAAGTGAAGAAGAATCTAACCCATTGTCTAAACTAAGCACAGCGAAAGCAGGTAGGATAGGTGTAGAAAAAGCCAAAGATGCAATTTTACGTGGTAAACTTGGCAATAAGAATATTGAAGTTAATGCCAGCGGACGAGAAATAAGAGAACTTGATCGGGTAAATAGTGTTCAAGGAAACTACATACAACTTACAATAGACTCAGAACTACAAAAGTTTTGTTATGAAAGATTAAAAGGGCTTAGTGGAAGCGTTTCTGTTATTAATGTAAAGAATGGCGAGTTTTATGCGCTAGCTTCATCACCGTCCTATGATCCAAATATATTTAGTAAATCTATTTCCAGTGAAACTTGGGAAAATCTTTTATCAAATAAGTATAAGCCATTGATAAATAAATCGATATCTAATCAATATCCTCCTGGATCAACCATAAAACCATTTGTTGCTCTTGCAGCCCTAGAGTCAGGAGTTTCTCATAAAGAAACTTTTTTTTGTAATGGGAAACACCTGATAGAAGATACTAGTCTAGACTCAGGATACAAAACATTTCATTGCTGGAAGAAGGAAGGACACGGAAATGTAGATATGACAGAGGCTATAAAGGTTTCCTGTGATGTTTATTTTTATCAAATTGCAAGAAGAATAGGTATTAATAAAATTGCAGAGGTTTGTAAAAGATATGGGTTAGGAGAAAAAGTTTTTAAATCTCTTTTCGAAGAAAAAAGTGGAGTAGTTCCAAACAAACAGTGGAAATTAGAAAATCTTGGTAGTAAATGGATGGTAGGAGAAACATTATCTGCTGGTATAGGTCAAGGATATTTTTTAACAACCGCAGCACAGCTGTCTCTCGCGTTAGCTCAACTAATAAATAATGGAAATAGGCTTAATCCAAAATTAATATATGATAATGATATTCCAAATGTTTATGATGAGCAAATTATTGCAGATCCCAAATATCTAAAAATTATTAAAAACGCATTAGACGAAGCTACTAATGCTCCTGGGGGGACTTCTTATAGATCTAGAATTATCGGTAAGTATAAAATGGCTGGTAAAACAGGTACATCTCAAGTAAGGGCAATATCAATTAAAGAACGAGAAGAAGGTTTAATAAAAAATAAAGATTTGCCGTGGGAAAAAAGAGATCATGGACTTTTTATTGGATACGGCCCAACCACAGATCCTAAGTATGCAGTTTCTGTAATTGTTGAACACGGGGGAAGTGGATCAGGATCTGCAGCTCCAATTGCATCAGACATATTTAAATATTTATTTGAAAAAAAACTAAATCTAAAGCGTAACGAAATATTTAATGTATAATCAAAATAATATATATAGTTCATCCTTTGCTAAGCTTCAAAGTATAAATTACCCCCTGCTGGGTTTAATATTTACATTATTTTTTGTAGGCTTAGTTGCATTATATAGTATTTCAAATGGTGAGTTTAACTCGTGGCCAATGAAGCACTCTCAGAGATTTATACTAGGATTAATCATTTTTTTCATAGTCATATTTTTTGATTTAAGGTTAATATTTGGATATGCATATGTAATTTTTTTCCTGAGTATTATATCTTTGGCCGTCATTCCTTTTTTTGGAATTGAAAGTAACGGTGCTACTAGATGGATCAACATAGCTGGTATAAGTCTACAGCCTTCCGAATTTGTAAAATATACTCTAATCTTAGCTTTGGCTAAGTATTTTCATTCAATAAATAACGATAGTAGTTTTATTAAGACTTTGATTATTCCACTCATCATTACTATAGTTCCAGTATTTTTAGTAATTACACAGCCAGATTTAGGTACGGCTCTAATAATTCTAATTGGCGGAATAAGTCTTTTTTGGATCTCAGGTTTAAATTATAAATATTTTATAGTGGGTGTATTCACAATTTTATGTTCTTTACCAGTTTTGTGGCAATATCTCAAAGATTATCAGAAAGACAGAGTGCTCACTTTTTTTAATCCTGAGCGTGATCCTCTTGGAAATGGTTACCACATAATGCAATCAAAAATTGCTCTTGGCTCTGGCGGTATTTTTGGTAAAGGCTACATGGAAGGTACTCAGAGCCATCTAAATTTTCTTCCTGAAATGCAAACAGATTTCATATTTACAATGTTAGGTGAGGAATTTGGTTTCATAGGGACTTTACTTTTATTATTACTATATGCAGCCTTGATTATGATTTCTATTCGTCTTGCACTTAAAAGTCGTAGTTTAT
This sequence comes from uncultured Pelagibacteraceae bacterium, assembly GCA_902589175.1. Taxonomy (GTDB): domain Bacteria; phylum Pseudomonadota; class Alphaproteobacteria; order Pelagibacterales; family AG-422-B15; genus CACNXQ01. The sequence goes on from CACIRX010000001.1 coordinate 213,184, forward strand.
TTAGTAAATATTTGTCTTTAGGAGTATGTAATGTTTTTTTTATTTACGTTTTTGTAAATATTGGAATGGTTACAGGCTTGCTTCCGGTAGTAGGTGTTCCACTTCCATTTATATCCTATGGAGGAAGTTCGATGTTAGCGGTTATGTTTGGATTTGGACTATTAATGAATTGTTATATCAATAGAAACATCATAATTGAAAAAACAAATTATTAAAAATTATTGTTTTGTAAAGTAATCCTCCTGACTACTTTCACGATAAACATCAGTTGTTGCACAGTGTAAAGCGCCACCAAATGGATAGGCATCCCTGAAAGGGACCGGAACAACTTCGAAATTTAACTTATCTAGTTGATCCATCTGGTGAACCTCAGTTTCTTCAACGCAAACTGTTTTTGGATCCAACATGAGAACGTTCATGCTCAGCCATACGCTTGAATAGCATAATGGAGGTGGAGAATTGTGAGCAGGTCTAGCGGCTTCAATTATTTCCCAGTCATTATCGTGAAAGATTTTTCTTTGTTCATCAGGCAGTCTTCTTTCAGGATTATTTAATATCAATCCTGGCCTCAATGGGGTAAATGTCGCATCAATATGTGTAGGAAAAGGATCAGTAGGGAAATTTAGTACATGAATACGTTGATCTGGAAAGTGTCTTTTAATCCACTCAATACCTTTTAAATTAGTTGTGAAACCGTGTTGAATAAATAAATCTTTTCCCATTCTTAATACGTCGGCTGCATCAAATAGTGGCTCTTCCTCAGTGGTAACAAATTTTTTATCGGCAACCCATTCATATCTTTGGTCTATTGTTATTTCATCTGCAAGATAATTTTCTCTGTATGATTTATTCGTTAACCTTGGTTTTGGAGCAGTTTCCCATTTCATTTCAGGGTCTTGGTCAAAAAAGCTCTGTAATAGCGGTCGATAACATAAATACTCAAACCATCTTGAACGAAAGGACATAGTAGCCTCAAGCATCTCACTACCTAAAGTAAGTATAACATCTCGAGGAGGCATACAGCCAAACATTGTTTCGATGCTCCAATCTGGGGTACCAATTTTCTGATTGAAATCTAGCGGTGATGGACGATCCACTTTTATTCCTCTTTTCTCTAAAATATTAGAAAAATTATCAAGTAAATAATTTGCTCTATCAATTGTATGTTTTGGCCTTGGTCCAAATTTACCTTTCATGTCAGAGTCTTCAGGTATTTTCGGAGCCATTGCAGGTTCAACTGGAGCAATGCAACAATTATCTGCTTTTCCGACAATTATGTGTTTTAGAGGATCCCACTCATTCCATGAATTTACTATTTTCACCATTTCAAATCTTTTTTATGAAATTAAATAATGGCTTGAATTCAAACTAAATTGAAAGTAAGAGTCAAGCGATTTCATTATCTTGGAGTAGTTTTGGCCAGTAAAATTAATCAATATGATGTTGCAATTGTAGGCTTTGGGCTAATTGGTCAAATCTGTGCTAAAGTATGCAGCCAATATAACCTTAAAACACTAGTTATTGAGTCAAGATCGGACACTGAATTTTCTTCAAACGCCGTATCATTCGATGATGAAAGTTTACGTTTACTGGAATGTATTGGTTTATATGATGCTCTAAAAGCATATCTAAATAAACCAGATTTTACTGACATTATACTAACTAATGGAAAAGTGATCCAACGTAATCCAGTATTAAACACTGATAACGACTTTCCATCTATTTGTACCTTTTTTCCACCAGAAATTGAAAAGACAATAAGAGAAATATGTAAAGCTGATGAAAACATAGATTTACTATTTGATAACGAACTTATTAATTTTAATTTTAATGAAAACAAAGTAGGGCTTGATACAAAAAGTAATAATAAATTAAAATATTTTGAAGCCCATTATCTAATTGCATGTGATGGTGCAAATTCTTTCGTAAGAAATAAATTAGACATTGAGTCCGTTGATCAGAGATACTCAAAAAACTGGCTTCTTATTGATATATTACTCAAACACAAAGATAGTTTAGAAAATGTTTTTAGGCAAATTTGTGATGATAAAAGACCCACTTCTTATATCTCTCTTTCAAATAGAAGACATAGATTTGAATTTCAATTACTTGCTGGTGAACAGCATCAAAAAATAATTCAAAAAAATAATATACAAAACTTAATTTCAAAATGGATTGAGCCTAATCAGTACGAGATTGAAAATATATCAATTCAAAATTTTAGAGGATCTTTTGCTAAAACTTTTCAGAAAAATAATATTTTTTTAATAGGTGACTCTGCTTACCAAATGCCGCCCTATGCAAGTCAAGGACTAAATACAGGCATTAGAGATATATTAAATCTAATATGGAAAATTAATTTGGTTGTTAATTTTAATTGTAACAAAAAATTGCTACTTTCTTATGATTTAGAGCGAGCTCAACCAATAAAGCAAACAATAAAATCATCAATTGCACTTGGACAATTGATTGATTCACTATCTATGGCATTTCAGAAAAATATTCCATTAGAGGAGGCAATCGCGCCAGAGGCTAGAGATCAAGCTTTTGGAAGAAATAAAAATATTGAAGAAAGGAACCCAAAAAAAGGGATTTTTAGTCATTCACACAGTGAAATGACCATAAACAGAAGGCTTTCTAATAGAGAGATTACTGATAAACAAGGTATTGCCTGTTTAGATAAAATGGTTGGAAACTGTTTCGCAATATTTTCAAAAAAAGATGTAAGAAATAAATTAAATGAAAATATTTATGAAAAACTAATTAAACTAAATTTTAAATTTATTTTTGACTATTCAAATCTTAATATCGGCCCCGAGTTGTCTGAATATTTGGAAACAGGGGAAGTAATTATTAGGCCAGATAAGAAGATCTACGGACTTTCATCAACTGGGTTAGATATTAATAAACTTGTATCTGAGTTGTTAATGCAGATTGAATAGAATCAACTCAACTCACATAGCTAAAAGAATGTTGTATAAATGTGACATTTTTAAAAAAAATGTAAAAAATATAGCAAATTCAATCACTTAAATTATAACAAGAATCTTGTTTTACCATATTTTGGATATACTGTTCAACTATGTACTAAATATAGTACTGCTATCTAAATAAACATAACGAGGGGGAAAGTTATGATTAGAAACGCACAGAACGCGATAAAGGCTTTAACTAGCCTTGGTCTTTCACTGCTAGCTTTGGGTATTGTTGTTGGCCTGTTAAGCGGAGGAAGTATTCCATTTGTTGGCAATATAGCTAGCAATATCGTATCTCTTGTGAACCAGTTAGGAAATGCCGGAGTTGTTGGATTAATTGCTGTTGGTGTTATTCTCTGGTTATTTAGAGATTAAACATATTATCACTTCCCATGTTTGCGCATGGGAGGTGATAAAATATTAGAATATGATCTCAAGGATTAAGCAAATATTAAGGGAAATCATTGATTTTGGCTTATTGTTGATAGCAATAGCTATAATTTTAGAAGTACTCTTTGGACCATCATCACCTTTTTTAGGAAAAAATATTACTCAGAACTTAGTAGGTTTGATTAACCAACTAGGAAGTGAGGGTGTTGTGGGTATAATTTCTATAGCAATCATTATATATCTTTGGAATAGACTTCAAAAATAATAAGTAAAACTAACATTTTTCTTGCTCATTTAGTAATTTTAATAGACCCTATCCCTCTGTTTATTTCAAATTGGAGGAAATTTAGTGAAAAATTTAAAATTATTAATAATTGGATTGGCTATAAGCGCTATATCTTCAATGGCATTAGCGGACGGTCATTGGTCAAAAATTAGAATTGGGACAGAAGGCGCTTACGAACCATGGAACTTTACAGATGCATCAGGAAATCTCGTTGGCGCTGAGTTAGATCTTGCAAGAGATCTATGTAAAAGAATGAACGCTGAATGTGAGTTCGTCCAACAAGACTGGGATGGAATTATTCCTGCTCTAGTTAATGGTAAATACGATGTAATCATGGCAGGTATGTCAGTAACTGAAGAAAGAAAAAAAACAATTAGTTTTTCTAAAGCTTACATGACAGAACCTGCTAGATTTTTCACACTTAATAGTTCACCATTAAGCACTTTTACTTCAGCAAAAAACTTAAATCTTGATGATGATAGCAGTGCTACTTCTGGTACTATAAGTGCGTTAAACAATGCAATGAAAGGTATGAATATTGGAGTAACTGTTGCGACAATCCACGAGGATTTTGCAAATAAATACTTAGATTCAAACTTAAAGGTTTATCCAACACAAGACGAAATGAATCTTGATCTTGCGGCTGGTAGAATAGATGCAATGTTATGTGATGTTGGAACAGCAGAAGCATTTATGGAAACTTCGGGTGGTTCTAATGTAGTAACTTTTGGTCCAAATGTATTTGGAGGACTTTTAGGTGAAGGTGTTGGCGCAGGTATCAGACAAGGAGATGCTGATCTTAAAGCGATGTTTGATAAAGCAATAGCTGATGCAGCTGCAGATGGAACAATTTCTAAAATATCAATGCAATGGTTTGGTAAAGACCTAGCACCGTAATTTTGAAATTAATAATGTAAAAAAACGGCTGACTTACACTCAGCCGTTTTTTTTTATATAAATAAATATGTTTGAAGTATTTTCCTTTGGTGCATCCGGATGGGGAGATGAAATGCTTATGGGTACACTGATGACAGTTCTCGTAAGTGCGTCATCCTTATTTTTAGGTATTCTAATAGGAATTATTTTTGCAGCGTGCAAACTATCAAATATTTTTATACTCAGAATAATAGCAAATACATACACAACAATAATAAGAGGAATTCCTGAGCTTTTAGTCATATATCTTCTTTTTTTTGGTGGCAGCGGTGCAGTTATGTATATTGCTAAAATTTTTGGATATGATGGTTATATTGAATTAAATGCATTTACAATTGGCACAATTGCTGTCGGTGCAATTTCAGGGGCTTATTCTACAGAAGTCATTCGAGGTGCGGTTAACTCAGTTCATAAGGGCCAGTTTGAGGCAGGTAAAACACTTGGATTAAATGGATATGGTCTTTATGGAAAAGTAATATTTCCGCAGGTTGCAAGAATTGCACTGCCAGGTATTGGTAATGTATGGCAAATCACACTTAAAGATACTGCACTCATTAGTGTTACAGGGTTAGTTGAAATTATGCGACAGTCGCGTATTGCCGCGGGTTCGACACATGAACCATTTATATTTTATACAGCTGCTATTATTCTATATTTGGTAATAACCAGGCTTTCTAACATTTTATTTGATAAGGCTGAGAATACTTACTCTAAAGGTTTTGTATCTAAGGGGGTGTTATGAGATTTGAATTAATGTATGAGTCATTTTTCAAAATAATTGAGGGTATTCCTCTTACATTACAAGTGGTTTCTATTTCAACAGTACTTGGACTAGCATTAGCAATAATCGTGGCATTGATGAGAATTTCTGGCAAAAAATCAATGTCAATTCCTGCATATTATTTTGTCTATTTAATTAGGGGGACACCTCTGTTACTGCAATTGTATTTTGTTTATTATGGTCTTGGTCAATTTTCATTTATTCGTGAAAGCATATTGTGGCCAATCTTAAAAGAGCCATACTGGTGTGGTATTATTACATTGACTATCAGCACTGGTGCTTATTCCTCTGAAATAATTCGAGGAGGTATCCTTTCTGTGTCAAAAAATTTTATAGAAGCATCAGGAGCATTAGGGCTGAATAAAATTAAGACATTTTTACTAATTACACTTCCAATTACCGTACGACAAGCATTGCCAGCTTATGGTAATGAGTTGATATTAATGGTTAAAGCCAGTTCATTGATATCAATTATCACGCTTATGGAAATAACTGGAATAGCTAGAACTATAATCTCAAAAACCTATGCACCTGTTGAAATATTTTTAGTAGCGGGATCAATATATTTAATTATTAACTTCATTATAGTTTTAGCTGTTGGGTTAGCGGAGCGAAAATTAGGGACAGTGAAAGCTAATTAATTACTTTTTGGAAGGCATATTCGGTTGTGTTGCTTATGTCATTTAACTTTCTTGTTTTCGACATTTTTTTGTAATTTAATTTTTTATACATTTTGTGAGCTTCCTTAAATCTAGTATCAGTCCATAGCACTATCTTTCTTTTTTTATATTTCTTTGCGATACTCTCAATCCTTAACATTAGTTTTTTTGCCAAGCCTCTCATTCGATAATTTTTATCTATATATAGCTTATGTATTTCTAAGTTTTTTTTTTCATGTGGTAGATAGCCCATGCATCCGATAATTTTATTTTTATCAACATATACCCAGAACTTTCCCTTTTTATTTTTAAAGTAAGAATAGACGTTTCTTAACTCTGGAGAGTCGTTGTCTACATCAAGGTAGCAATTTTTATAATCTTTAAAACATCTTTTGATTAAGTTGATTATTTGATTTCCGTCTTTATTTCTTGCTAGTCTTAGTTGCATAATGTTAGATTATATAATTCTATGAGCTATTTTCATAATAAAAGAATATGGGTCACGGGCGCTTCATCTGGCATAGGTCGATCAGTCGCGATTAAGTTATCAAAATTAGGTGCAGAAGTAATATTAACTGCGCGAAATAGAGATAAATTAGAGGAAGTAAAAAAAGAATGTGGAAATGCAAAAGCACATATTTTTGATCACGATCTCTCAAAATTGGAGTCCATTGATGATTTAGTTAATAGAGTCACTCGTGAGGTTGGTTCAATAGATATACTCTTTAATAATGCAGGAGTATCTGCTTATTCAGCGGCAAATGAAACAGATTTTAATGTGTATACACAAGTTATGAATCTAAATTTTCTCTCTGTTGTTAAATTAACTAAGTGTTTGCTGCCACAAATGATATCAAATAAAAAAGGTCAGATAGTAACGAATACTAGTTTGTCTGGAAAATTTGGATCAAAAAAAAGAACTGTTTATGCTTCATCAAAACATGCATTGCACGGTTTTATGGACTCGCTTCGAGCTGAAGTTTATGAACATAATATTAAAGTTAATACTGTCGCTCCAGGATTTGTTAATACTGAGATAGGTATGAAAGCCTTAACTGGAGACGGCACTCCTTATGGTGCCAATGATAGAGGTCATGAAAGTCAAGGTATGGATTTGGATAAAGCCTCAGAAATGATTATTAAATCAATTGAGGCAAATAAAAGAGAAGCTTATATTGTTCCTAGAGTAAGCTTTCCAAAAATAGCATTATATATATCAAGATATTTCCCTGGTTTAGGGGCTATTATTGCTCGTAATTATAATGAAGAGGATAATGGCTGATTATTAATTTTTTAAATATTCAACAAGAAATTTCATACTGTCAATGCCCCAATACATTTCATCATCGATGTAAAATGTTGGTACTCCAAACGCTCCTTTATTAATAGCAAATTCAGTATTCTCTCTTAATTTATTTTTAATTTCATCACTTGAAATTCCTTCAGCAAAACTATTTGCATCCATTCCAGATTCAGTGGCGACTTGGGTAAGAAGTTCCTGATCATTAAGATTCATTGCTTTTGTCCAAATAGACTCAAACATAACTTGCATGTAATTTTCTAAAATATCATTTTTTTGGGCTAAGACCGCCCCTCGCATGTGAGGTACTGTTAATATTGGAAAATAGGGATTCATCTTAAATGGAATATTGAGTGATTTTGTCCAACGAGTAATATCTTTAAACATATATTCTCCCTTTTTTTGGACAGTTGCAGGCGGTTGATTTCCTGTAGCCTTAAATATGCCCCCCAACAGAACAGGCATAATTTCAATTTTAGCTCCTTCGTCCTTAATTACTTTAAGATTATTGTAGGCTAGGTAGGAGTAAGGACTTCCAAAATCAAAGCAAAATGTTACGTTTTTCGACATATATAATGTTATAAATATAAACAATTAGATCAAATAGTAAAATGAAGATTGTAGTAATAACCGGTGAAGAGTCTGGCGATAAATTAGCCGCATCAGCCATAAAAGAACTAAAAAAAATTTCAAATGAGCCTCTTAAAATTTTCGGTATTGGTGGTCGAGCCCTTGAAAAAGAGGGTATTCAAAAATTTTTTGATATATCAGAAATTAACGTGATGGGATTAATTGAAGTTATTCCTAAGATATTTAAAATAAATCGCATAATAAAATCAGTGGTTAATCAAATTATTGAACTTGATCCTGATATTATTTTCACAGTTGATAGTCCAGATTTTACATTGAGAATTGCTGAACAGATAAAAAAACGAAACAATAAATTAAAAATTCTTCATTATGTGGCTCCAAGCGTTTGGGCATGGAGGCCTGGACGTGTCCATACAGTAAAAAAATCAGTAGATCACTTACTGACAATTCTACCTTTTGAGAAGAAAATATTTGATAAATATGAAGTGCCGACAACTTTTGTAGGTCATCCGATAACAGAGATAAATATTGAAAACTTTAAAAAGAATCAAATTACTGAGGGAGACAGAGAAGTTTTCTTAATTTTACCGGGGAGTAGAAAAAAGGAAGTTGTGTCTCTTTTACCAATTTACTTAGAAGTAATAATGGCCATGAAGTTAGATGACATGTATGAGCTTGTAATGCCACTTACAAAAGAAATGACTTTTTATGTAGAAGATATCTTAAGTCAACTCGGTTTTCAAAATAGAATAAAAATAATTCTAGATGAGCATATTAAATACTCTTATTACTATCATGCAAAACTTGGCATTGTGACCTCAGGGACTGCAGCTCTAGAAGTTTCATATTTTAATACACCATATGTGACAGCATACAAATTCAATCCTGTAACCTATTTTATACTGCAATTCCTTATTAAAACTAGAATGGGTAATTTAATTAATATTATACAAGGGAAGTTTATTATTCCTGAGCTGCTACAAAGTAAAAGCAATAAAGATAATATTATGTATTATTTAAAAAAATTTTTAGATGATAATGATTACCTTCAAGAAGTTCTATCAAATGCAAGTGAAGCTACTGCGAAGCTCAAATCTCAAAACACACCAAGTATAATGGCAGCAGAAAAAATAATTCAGATAGTTAATGAAAAATAAATCTAATTATACTGAAATTGAGTCAAAAGCTTTATGGTACTTACAAAGATACGCATCAAGCTCAGAAAACTTAAGAAATTATCTAAGACGAAAAGTTAAAGATAGCCATTTAAGTATTAACTCAGAAGAAATTATCAATGAAATAATATTTTCATTAGAAAGACAAAAAATTCTTAATGATCAGCTATTTTCTGAGAGTAAAATCAGGAATTATCTAAATAAGGGTTGGTCACTAAAAAAAATTGAATTCAAACTTAAGGAACTATACGTAAAGGATAATATAATTATTGATGCGATACAGAACATTAGAGATTCAGTTAAAAATATTGATCTTATAGCCGCTTGTAGGTTAGCAAAAAAGAAATCTATAGGACCTTATAGGAAAAATGAACTTACAGAAAAAATAAAAATGAGAGAGCTTGGAGTTTTGTCAAGAGCAGGTTTTTCATATAACATTGTAAAGAAGATATTATTTGAAATGAGCAAGGAGGAGCTGGAAGATATTTATGATCAAAGATAAAACAGTTATTGTTACAGGTGCTGCAAGAGGCTTGGGACAGAAATATGCCCTTGAATTTGCGAAAGCAGAAGCGAATATCATTTTTGCAGATATATCTGATTGTTCTGAGACAGAGAAAAAGGTGAGCGAAGTTACAGATAAATTTTTAAGTCTAAATCTCGATGTGACAGATATAAACTCATGCAACAATATGATGGCGAGGGCTGTTGATAAATTTTCTAAAATAGATGTATTGGTAAATAACGCCGCATTATATGGAGCATTAAAAAGCTCACGATTTGAAGATATTGATCCAGATCAATGGGACAAAGCGATGAATGTTAATGTCAAAGGACTTTGGAATTGCTGCAGAGCAATATCTCCAATAATGAGAGAAAACAAAAGTGGCTCAATAATAAATATCGCTTCTCTAGCAGCCAAATTTGGCATGCCTTACGCCGCAGATTACGCTACATCAAAAGCTGCTGTGATTGGACTGACTCGGGTTATGGCGAGAGAAATGGGAAAAGATAACATTCGTGTGAATGCAGTAGCACCATCTATGGTAAGAACTGAGTCGGCAAAGGAATTTTTAGGAGAAAAAGCAGAACGTGGTTTTGAGGTTATTTCTAAAGGGCAGATATTACAAAAGACACTTGAAGTTGATGATATATATGGAACTGTTCTTTATCTTGCAAGTGATCAAAGTAAATTCGTTACAGGACAAACCCTGATGGTAGATGGAGGCAGTGTGCTTCTGTAAAGAATGAAAAAGAAAAAAAGTAAATTAAAAAGTAATCCTATTGCAAGACAGTTAAGGACAGATAAGTTTAGACCAAAAAAGGTCGCAAATAAAAAAAAACTTCATGAAAAAAAAAGAATAAAAATTAAATTATGACAACTGTTTCAGAGGCCGTAAACAATCGCCAATCAGTCAGAGCTTTTACAAAAAAGCAGGTATCGAATGAAATACTAGAAAGCCTAATTTATAAATCTTCTAGATCCCCATCGGGAGGCAACTTACAGCCATGGAGAATATTTATAATAAATGGGAACTCGATGAGACGTTTTCTTGAATTTCAGGATCAATGGAAGGGTACAGACACACCTGAGTACCCAATTTATCCTGCAAAACTAAAAGAGCCTTATAGAACTTCACGGTTTGAAGTTGGTGAACAGTTATACGGTTCTATTGGAATTGAAAGATCAGATTCGCAAGCAAGGGTAGATCAAATGCTTAAAAATTTCACTTTTTTTGGTGCACCTGCAGCATTATTCTGTTTTGTAGACCGCCAGATGAATCAACCTCAGTGGTCAGATTTAGGAATGTTCCTACAGACATTTATGCTACTTGCTCAAGAAGAAGGGATTGATACTTGTGCACAGGAATCTTGGTCACTTAGGCAGAAAATGGTATCTGAATTTGTTGAAGCTGACTCTGATCTCATGTTATTCTGTGGTATGGCAATTGGATACAGAGATGTTTCCTCGCCATTAAACAATTATAAAACTAATAGAAGATCACCAGAAGATTGGTGTACATTTATAAAGAAGTGATGGATAAAAAATTTTTTACTCATAAAAATAAAAGAATTGCATATGTTGATACTGGCACAGGTGATCCAATAATCTTCTTTCACGGAAACCCAAGCTCATCCTACTTATATAGAAATATTATTAAAAACTTAGATAGTGGTTACAGATGTATTGCAGCAGATATGATTGGTATGGGCGACTCTGATAAGTTAGATAATCCTGGTCATATGACTTATACATTTGATACCCATTTTGAATACCTATCTGAATTAATAAAAAGTCTAAATTTAAATGAAAAAATTACCCTGGTAGGGCAAGACTGGGGAGGACCATTAAGTATTAAATGGGCTAGAGAAAATTCAGATAAAGTAAGAGGTATATGTTACTTTGAAACAGTTATTGCGCCTATTAAATCTGAAGAAATGCAAGAACCGCTCAAAAGTTTATTTATGATGTTAAGGTCCGAAAAGGGTGACAAAAAGGTTTTAGAAGAAAATTTCTTTGTTGAAAAAATGTTGGGAACAGACCCAATTACTCCTCTAAGTGAAGAAGATATGGCCGTTTATAGAAAACCGTTTCTTAATCCTGGGGAGGATAGAAGGCCAACTTTGGACTGGCCTAGACAAATACCAATTGATAAAGAACCGAAGCATGTCCATGAAGAAGTTAAAAAAAACCTATCTTTCATGATGGAGACAGAAATACCAAAACTTTTAATCATTGCAGAGCCAGGCCGTTTAATGCCAAAGCCTTTAATTGAATTTTGCAGAAAATTTAAAAATCAATCCGAAGCGACAGTAAAAGGAAACCATTTTGTTCAAGAAGACTCACCTGACGAAATAAGTGAAAATATAGATAATTGGTTGAAGTCTATTTAAATTAACCCTCTTCAGCGTCTGGATACAATTCCATAGAAACAGGCGAAGCTCTACTGCTTACAAGCACAGTGCTTCCTTGATCCTCTAATGGAACAGCAGTTCTTATCGTCATTCTGTATATCCCAAACAAACCTAGGCTGGTGTGAATTAGGAATAAATATATCCAAAAACCTGAAGCTCCAATTATATCGATTGCCAGCCCTCCCAAGATAGGTCCAATTGTAAGGCCTATGCCTCCTGCCAGTTGAAGCCCTGAGCTTGCTGCAACCATTTCTCTTTTTGATAAAAAGTCATTTGTATGTGCAATCGAGAGAGCATAAAGGGGCACAGTCAGACCTCCAAATATGAAAGTAATTGCTACGAGGACTGAGAAAGTATTACCAAAAATTAGAGCTAAAATGGAGAAGCTACCTGCTAAAAAAGCAACAATTACGATAATAGTTCGTCTATCATACTTATCTGATAAATAGCCGATAAGATACTGATTTAGTGCTCCCCCAATAATAAATGTAAACATAAAAATTGATACCTGCTCAATTGATAGTCCACTTTTTAAACCATATATGGTTCCGATTCCCCAGAGAGTTCCATGGGCCAAACCTGTCATCATAGCAGCAATTACTCCAAGAGGTGATGCTTCATAAAGCTGTTTGATATTTAAAAACTCAGTAACACTGAAATCTGGCTGTTTACTAACAACAATTAATATTGGTACAAGAGATATGGAAATTAGAATTGAAACAAGCATGAACAAAGATGCGGTTTCTGGGTTTGCTAGATTCAGAAATAACTGACCTACTGCACTTCCAGCCATACTAACCATCATATAAATAGATAAAGCTTTACCTCTATTATTATTTTCTGAAAGGTCATTGATCCAACTTTCTGCAACGGTGTACATGCCTACAAAACACATTCCAGATATAAAACGCATTAAAAACCATCCAAAGAAACTTACATGAATTGAATGCAAGAGAATTGAGATAGAAGCAATTGATGCAAGAGCTGCAAACATTCTTACATGTCCAACACTTTTTATACGACGGGGTATCAAAAGGGCTCCAGATAAGAATCCAGCATAATATCCAGTAAGTATAATACCCGCTGATGCAGCGGAGTACCCTTCGATTGATGCTCTGACTCCAATCAAGCTGCCTTGAAGCCCATTCGCAAGCATTATCATTGCAACACCAAAAAATAGGGCCCACGTTCCCTTAAGCAAACTATACATATTTAAAATTTATGAAGTTATTTCAAAGCCATCTTCTGACGGTCTTCTTGTAGTCTAAGTAAACATTTCCGAATTCTTTTTCAAGATATTTTTCCTCTGGAATTATTACTCCATAAGTCAATAGTGGTATTGATATAGCTGCACTAATTACATACCACCATGAATTGAATGCTAGTCCGCAACTTAATAGAATTATTACCATTGCTAAGTAAATTGGATTTCTTGAATATTTAAATGTTCCACCAACAAACAATTGATTTTGAACTGATTTTGGGTGAGGGTTTTCTTCATTGTCAGAAAATATTTTTAAGGTGTAAATAGCCATTAAAAAAGAGGAAACAGCAATAATTAATCCGATGATTAAAACTATCATACTTCCTTTAAAGAGAGGCAAATGTATAAAAAAACTGTCAAGGAGGCTTGATGCTATCAACCCAATCATTAGGGCATATGGAGGAAAAAACGTTGTCTTAGCGCCTTGGGCTCTGACAGGTTTTATAGGATCTTTATTGTTTGTCATATTTATGTTTAATTAATTGAATTATTTAATTTTTTAAGTTAAACCCACCCTAAATTATTTGACAAGTATAAATTATGTTTAAGAAAAGACAATCAGTACAACAAGTTGAAGAGAGCAATGAACTAGCCCCTAAATTCGATGATAATGGTTTGATAGTTGTTACAACAGTTGACTATAGAACTAATGAAATTTTAATGACAGGTTTTATGAATGAAGAGGCACTTGAAAAAACTATTACAACAAAAGAAGCTTTCTACTTTAGCAGAAGTCGAAATGCATTATGGCATAAAGGAGCTAAAAGTGGATATACTCAAAAAGTAAAGGAAATCCTAATTGATGATGATCAAGATGCCCTATGTTTGAAGGTTGATATAGGAAAAAATGGCGCTAGTTGTCATGTTGGTTATAAGTCTTGTTTTTACCGCGAAATTGACTTAGAAGATACTGCAAATAAGTCTGGATTAAGGTTCACCACAGAAGAAAAAGTTTTCGATCCTAATGAAGTTTACGGAGATGAACCAAATCCAACTAAACTATAAAGGAAAATAAAATGGCTGTCCCAAAGAGTAAGATATCGAATTCTAAAAGAGGTATGAGAAGATCTCATTTACGTCTAAAGGGAAAAAATTTTATCGAAGATAAAGAGTCTGGTGAAATGAGACTTTCTCATCATGTTGATATGACGACCGGCACTTACAATGGAAAGAAAATCTTTACACCAAAAGCAGAAAAATAATTTAACCCCAACAAAGATCTTCCTTAACTAGCATCATACCGTTTTCATAAATTAGTCCATTTTTTCTATCATTAGCTATAAAGCTAGGTCCATCGAGATCTATAAAATCAGCGTATTCATATAGCGGTAATAACGGCAACATTGATAAGGAACTGGAGACCATGCATCCAAGCATGATATTTAGATCTAACTTTTTTGCTTCTTTGACTATTTTTATTGCTTCTGAAAGGCCGCCAGTTTTGTCGAGTTTAATATTTATCGTATTATATTTATTAGCCATTTTTGCCAAATCAGAACTGTCATGAAATGACTCATCTGCACATATAGAAATAGGAAAATTTAATCCTTTTAACTCATTGTCATTTTCAGATATCAGTGGTTGTTCTATTAAATCAATCTTTGTTTTTGCAAATAAATCAGCGTTTGATTTTAAGTCATCTATATTGAATGCCTCGTTAGCATCAACGATTATTACTTTATTTGGAGAAAGCTCTCTTGTTTTTGTTAAGATTTTGTGAAGATTGTTTTTATTAACTTTTAATTTTAATGTTGGAAATTCTTGATGATTGCTAACATCCTCTATCATTTTTTCTGGCTCATCTAATACTACAGTATAGCTACCAGGTAATGTAGTTGGCTTTGTTACTCCCATTAATTTCCAAATCGAGGTATTTTTCATTTTGCATTTGAGATCCCACATCGCACAGTCTATTGCATTTCTCGCTGCTCCATTTTTTAAGAAACTATCAAGATTAGTTAAGTTGATATTACCTTTTTCAATATCTGGTTTTAAATTGTTTATTTCCGAAGTTACGCTATCAATAGTTTCATCATACCTTTTATAAGGAACACACTCGCCATAACCATAAAAATTATTTGTTTCTATCTTTACTTCAATTGTTTCAGCTGTAGTTTTAGAGCCTCTAGAAATATTAAATGATTTATTTAAATCCCAAGATATATGCTTTATCTGAATATTTGACATTAATGTTTCAAATTTTTTCAATAATCCGAATGAATGGGTCAAGGCTGTCTTGTAAAGGGTCTAAACATGGTAAGCCATATTCTTTGGATAATCTGTCCTTATGATCACTTGCCTCAGACTGACAATTAGATGTATTAAGTGCAATGCCAATACATTGTATTTGGTTATTAGTAAGCTTACCATTTTGTATTGTCTGATCGATAACTTCTCTGATGCTCGGTAAAGGTGTATCCACGCCCCTCATATTAGTTCGTGTTGGTTCATGACATACAACAAATGCATCCGGTTGGCTTCCATGAAGCAATCCTAGTGAAACTCCTGCGAATGAAGGGTGAAACAGAGATCCTTGACCTTCAATAATATCCCAGTGATTATTATCATTATCAGGCGATAACCATTCGACTGCTCCTGAGATAAAATCAGAAACAATAGCATCAATTGCAATGCCACTTTCTGCAATTAAGATTCCAGTTTGTCCAGTTGCTTTGAAAGATGCATCTATTTGACTACTCTGCATCGCTCTTTCAATTGCGAGTGCTGTATATTTCTTTCCCACAGAACAGTCTGTTCCAACAGTAAGTAGTCTTTTGCCTGATCGTTTTATTCCTTTTCCTGTCTGAAATTGTTTATTACTAAACCGTAAATCATGAAGTTGAACATTATTTCTTTCAGCCGCTTCTGCAATTTCACTAAACGAGGATAGTTTTGTATGCATTCCACTGGCTACATTCATTCCAGATGATATTGCATTAATTATAATAGATTTCCATTCTTCAGGCATAACGCCCCCGGCATTCACCACGCCAATAACAAATGTCTTGGCGCCATTCTTAACAGCTTCTTCTATACTCATTTCCTTTAAACCTAAGCTAGATTTGGCATTTGGAAGGCTCATTTGACCGATACACCAATCTGGACGCCAGTAATTAATTCCTGCAGCAGTCTTTATTGCCAAATCATCTTTTGCGTCTCCAAGAAATAATAAATACGGTTTTGATATCATGTTAATAAGTTAATGTTTGAATGGGGATAAGTGTGCTTAATTCGTGTGGATAACTTTTTTGCATAAATAATCCCTTGTTTCAAAAAAAATACCTTCCTAGAATTACAGTTCGCAATGAGACGTTCATGCGTTTCGGGGTTCGACCGGCCCCAGAAAAAGCGCTAAAGTGAGAAAATTCTTGCTTTGGCGCTTTTTTGATGTATTTGATCCCCTTAAGCAATGCATTTTTAAATATTCTTAAAAAAATCTCAATGGCAAAGATCAAATATATCGAATTTAGCGGCGCGGAGCACGAAATTGATGTTAGTAGTGGGCTGACTGTCATGGAGGGTGCGATCAAGAATAAAATACCTGGTATTGATGCAGATTGTGGCGGTGCATGTGCATGTGCTACTTGTCATGTATATGTAGCAAAAGAATGGATAGAAAAACTGCCTCCGAAAGAGGACTCTGAGGAAGATATGTTGGATTTTGCTTTCGACGTTAGAGATAACAGCAGATTAAGTTGTCAAATTACTGTCTCTGATGAGCTAGACGGTTTAATTGTTAATATGCCTGAGAAGCAGTTTTAAGAACCCTCAAGTTTACAGTCTAAACTATTTTGTATCTCATTTAATTTATCAAGTTTAGAACCATTTCCTATAAATTGTCTCATTAACATAAGGCCTTTATTAGACGGGGAAACAACAATAAACCCGTCATTTACCTTTGTTGGCATAGAATTTGGTCCAAACAAATAAATTTTAAGCTTACCAAAGTTGTGCGCATTTTCATTTATTGTAGAAAAGTTGTCAGTGTTTTCTGAAAAGAATGATATCGACCAGTAAGACTCAGGTACTTCAGTTTCTATAACCAATGGAAAGTAAGTAACGTCATAAGCACATCCACCATAAAGTATGTCAGCGCTTGGTCTTATAACTTCAGTAAATTCTGAGTTAGGTAAATCACGAGCAAATGAATTATTAATCATATTTTGCTCTTCCCAATTTCTGCCGATAAACTTCATCATTAAACTAGGTGTGTAGTAAATTATCACTAAATGAAGTGAAAACCCAATGAATACAAGTGCAAATAATTTTTTAACTAAATTACTCATCACCACACTCCAATTTTTCAATAACTGGCAAATCCACTCTCTTCAATTTTGAGAAATATTCTTCACCTGGTAAATAAATTCTTAATGCGACGGAAAAACTCTCATCACTAGGTGTTCTCATCCAATTTTTATCAGCTACTTTTGAAATAAAATTATTGTCATTAGTTAAAAAAATATCGAACCCGCCATCGATATTGAAATCAATTGTTTCACTATTTAAAGCATATATTTTTTCATTATTTTCAACTAAATAACCGTCCTCATTGTAGACGGTGATACTCCACCATCTAGATTCAATATCATTTCCAAATAAATGATAATTGCAGTTGCCTTGTAATTCTAGTTCTTCAATGTCATTAAATGCATGGAAATATGCAGCTTCAGGCTTTGCCAAAGCAAATGTTCCTCTCATTGCGACAGCGGCCCTTGTGTAAATATCTCTATTTTTATCGCCTGGAGATGGCAAAATTTGCCAATTGTCGTTCTTGATAAATGCAAATTCTTCGTAAAGCTTGGCGGAGGCATAAGTAAAGGCTACAGCAATCAATATTACTGCAATTAAATATAATAGGTATCTGCGCAATAAAATCATTGTATAATCAATAAGTAATATTATTTATTATCATATAACAAGGAATAAATATATGTCTGAAACTATCAAGACAGATTGTCTAATAATTGGAGCAGGCCCTGTGGGTCTGTTTGCAGTATTTGAGTTGGGTATATTAGGACTTGATAGTCACGTTGTAGATAATCTTGACAAAATTGGAGGACAATGTGCTGAGTTATATCCAGACAAACCAATTTACGATATACCTGCGCTTCCAGAGTGTACTGGATTGTCATTAATTGAAAATTTACAAAAACAAATCAAGCCATTTAATACGCCGTTTCACCTAAATGAAAGAATTGATGAAATAATAAATACTGGCGACTTATGGAAACTTAAAACTACGGGCAATAAAGTTTTTGAAACTCCTAATATATTTATAGCTGGTGGCGTTGGCTCATTCGAGCCACGAAAACCACCAATTGAAAATGTATCTAAATATGAAAATAAAGGTATTCAATATTCGATACCTGATAAAAACTTTTATAAAGATAAAAAGATTATAATTTTTGGTGGAGGTGATAGCGCGCTTGACTGGACCGTTGAACTTTCAAAAATTGCTTCTCATGTAACATTAGTTCATAGACGTGAAGAGTTTAAAGCAGCTAATCACACGGTTAATTTAATGAAACAACTTGTTAAAGAAGGTCAAGTTGACTTGATCACAAAAAATCAGATTAGTGATGTTAAGGGTAGTGATACAATTGAAAAAGCAATCATAAAAGATAATGACGGAAATGAAAAAATTATAGATTGTGACGAAATCTTAATTTTTTATGGACTTAAAATGGAGCTAGGACCCATTAATGATTGGGGCCTAAATTTGAATGAAAAACAAATTGAGGTAAATACGGAAAATTTTGAAACGAATTTATCAGGTGTATTTGCAATGGGAGACATTTCTTATTACCCAGGTAAACTAAAGTTAATTCTATCAGGCTTTCATGAAGCCGCCCTAGCAGCACAGAAAGCATTTATACGCGCTAGACCAGATGAAACGCTAACTTTTCGATACACAACGTCATCAAGCGATATTCAAAAAAAATTAGGTGTAAAATAATTGCTGCAAAAACTATACGATAAATATATTTGTCCGCATCTCATTAATTATGCGATGCAAATGAAACCATTCAGAAAACAAAGAGAAAAAGTAATACCCTTTGCGTCTGGTAGAATATTAGAAATAGGTATTGGTTCAGGATTAAATTTTAATTATTACAATAAAGCAAATGTTTCTGAGGTGTTTGCTGTTGAGCCAGACGGCGTGCTGTTGAAAAAAGCAAAACAAAATGCAGAATTAAACAATATAGATTTGAATATCCAACAACTTAAGGCTGAGGAGTTGCCTTTCGATAATAACTCATTTGATACAGTGATTAGTACTTACACAATGTGTTCCATTTCTGGTTTAGGCAGTGCCATGTCTGAAATAAACAGAGTTATGAAACCAAACGCTAAATTTCTATTCTCTGAACATGGCAAATCTCCTGACTCAAATGTTTTGAAATGGCAAAAAAGAATGAACGGGATTCAAAAAAGGATAGCGGGCGGTTGTCATCTTGATGTAGATATTCCAAATGAAATAACGAAAGCTAATTTTAAAATAGATAAAATAGACTGCATGTATGTTCCTGGACCAAAATTTTTAAGCTATCATTACTGGGGCGCCGCTAGTCCGCTAAAATAAGTTATGTTGATGCGACAAACTTTGGATTATGTTTTTTCAAATGCTGAAAGAAACAATCCGAAATCTATACTGCAAACAATAGATAATTTTGTGTTAGAGAGTGGTCAATTCTTAATGAATGTCGGTCCAGAAAAAGGAGAAATTTTAAAAAATCATCTTTTAAAGTCAGAACCAAATAATGTAATAGAGTTAGGAACTTTTATTGGATATTCAGCAGTATTAATCTCATCAACTATTGGAGAAAAAAGTCAATTAACTTCGATTGACTCAGACATTCACTCTATAGAAATAGCGAAAGAATTAATTAACTTTGCTGGACTAGATCATAAAGTAAGCTTGATGCACGGAAGTGCTGAGGAAATAATACCAAAATTAAATTTCAATGCTGATTTTGTATTTATTGACCATGCGAAGAAAAAATATCTTTCGGATTTAAAACTTTTGGAATCAAAGGGCATAATTGTCAAAAATTCTGTGGTATTTGCTGATAATGTTGGGATTTTTAAAGATGAAATGGCTGAATATTTCGACCATGTGAGAGAATCCGGGGAATATCTGTCTCAAAATTTTAGCTCGAAATTAGAGTATAGAAATAATATATATGATGCAGTGGAAATATCGATTAAGAATTAATATCAATGGAAAATAGCAATCATTTTAATGTAATTGTAATTGGCGCTGGAATCTCGGGTATAGGAGCTGGATATTACTTAAAAAAAAATTGTCCTAATAAATCCTTTTGTATTATTGAAGGGAGAGAGAATATAGGCGGTACATGGGACTTATTTAAATATCCAGGAATAAGATCTGACTCCGATATGTTTACACTCGGGTATGCATTTAAGCCATGGAAAGAGCAAAAAACAATTGCGAACGGACCTTCCATCTTAAGTTATTTAGAAGAAACAGTTGAAGAAAATAATTTACGCGAAAAAATAAAATTTAGTCATAAAGTCTTAAGCGCAAACTGGAATTCAGCAGAGCGAAATTGGGAAGTAAGAGCTGCTCATCATGAGCAGGAAATATTATTAACAGCAAATTTTCTATTCATGGGGACAGGATACTATAATTATGATGAAGGATACACACCTGAATTTGATGACCTAGACAAGTACGAAGGTAAATTAATACATCCTCAGAAGTGGCCTGAAAATTTTGACTACACAGATAAGAAAATGGTTGTTATCGGTAGTGGCGCAACAGCAGCAACTATAGTTCCCGAACTATCAAAAAAAGCTAAACACGTAACGATGTTACAACGTTCACCAACATATTATTTTCCAAGTCCAGATGAAGATAGATTTGCGAATTTTTTAAAAAAAGTTTTACCACAAAAAATGTCTTACACTCTTGTTAGGTTACGAAATGTATTCTTTCAGCAGCTTCTCTACAGAATTTGTAGATCATATCCAAAATATGTAAAACGAAAGCTCATAGATGGAGTTAAAGAATTATTGCCTAATCACGATATTTCAAAACATTTTACTCCGCGATATTATCCATGGGAACAGAGGATGTGTCTTATTCCAAATGGCGATTTGTTTGAGTCCATAAGAGACAATAGAGCGTCAGTCGTTACAGATCATATCGATAAGTTTACTAGCAAGGGAATAAAGCTAAAATCTGGGCAAAATATTGAAGCTGATGTTGTCGTAACTGCTACAGGCTTAAACTTACAATCTTTTGGCGGTGTCCAAGTTCATATCGACGGCAAATTGGTCGAGCCTTCTGAAACAATGACTTATAAAAGTATGATGTTCAGCGGTATTCCAAATTTCGTAAATTCTTTTGGTTATATTAATGCATCTTGGACCTTGAAAGCGGATTTAACCTGTGAATATGCTTGTAGATTAATTAATTATCTTGATAAGAATAACTACAGTCATTGTGTACCAAGGGTTCCAGTGGATGTGAAAGCTGAAAAAGATTGGCTCGCGACTGAGTTTTCCTCAGGATATATACATCGAGCTATTCATTTATTCCCCCAACAAGGCAGCAGGTCACCATGGATCAATACACAAAATTATTTTAAAGATTTCCTTGGTATTAAATTTGGCAGACTAAATGACGACTCTATTCATTTTCTTAAGCGTCGGCGGCTTTAGCCATTTCTCTCAGTTCGTATTTTAATATCTTACCTGTTGAAGTTTTTGGTAGTTCAGTAAAAACGACTTTTTTAGGACACTTAAAGCCAGCAAGAGTTTCTTTGCAAAACGAAATAATATCGCCTTCACTCACGCTATCATTTTGATCTTTTAATTCGATAAAAGCACATGGTGTTTCACCCCATTTTTCATCTGGTTTTGCAACCACTGCAGCAAATAATACAGATGGATGTTTATAAAGTGTATTTTCTATTTCAACTGATGAGACATTTTCACCACCAGAGATGATTATATCTTTACTTCTATCTTTTATTTGAATGTAACCATTTGGATGCATTACAGCCAGATCACCTGAGTGAAACCAGCCTCCTGCCATAGCTTTATCTGTTTCTTCCTTATTTTTTAAATATCCCTTCATTACACAGTTGCCGCGTATCATGATCTCACCTATTTCTTCACCGTCATTCTTAACGTGCTCCATAGTCTCAGGGTTCATAATTGCTAGGCCATCCATCATAGGAAACTTTACGCCCTGCCTTGATCTAAGCTTTGACTGTTCTTCAACTGATAGCTCATTCCATTCATCCTGCCATGCGCATAATGAAATATGTCCGTATGTTTCAGTCAGTCCATAAACATGAGTAACGTCAAAACCCATTTTTTGAACCGCTTCTAATGTGGCTGCGGGTGGAGGAGCTCCTGCTGTGACTACATATACTTGTTGAGAGTATTCTCTTTTTTCCTCAGATGTTGCTTGTGCTAGAAAATTTAGAACAATTGGTGCGCCACCAAAATGTGTTACTTTATGATCTGCAATAGCATCAAACATATTTTTAGCTGAAACATATCTAAGGCATACACTCGTGCCTGCTAGGGCTGTAAGCGTGTAGGGATTACCCCAACCATTACAATGAAACATTGGAACAACCCACATATAAGTAGGATGCATTGGCATACTAAAAGCAGTAACAGATCCAAGTGCCATCAAGTATGAGCCTCTGTGATGATAAACAACCCCTTTTGGTAATCCAGTGGTGCCTGACGTATAGTTGAGCGCTAATGATTGCCATTCATCATCTGGCAAACTCCATTCAAGATCACTGTCACCTGTTAAAAGAAAATCCTCGTAATTAATTTCTCCAAGATTCTCTCCAGCTCCCTCAGGATGATTTGCTAGCTCATCATCAATATCTATTACAAGAATTTTATTTTTCATCTTATCGAGTACTTGTTTTATCGTCGGTGAAAGCTCATTGTCAGTAATCAATGCTTTTGCTTCACCGTGCTCAAGAATATAGCTAATTGTATCTACGTCTAATCTGATGTTTATCGTATTTAATACAGCGCCTATCATCGGAACACCAAAATGTGTCTCATATATTTCAGGAGTATTAAAACATAGAACCGCAACAGTATCTCCCTTTCCTATACCTCTTTTAGAAAGTGCGCTAGCAAGTTGTTTGCTTCTTTTATATGTTTCAGACCATGTAAATTGTTTTTTGCCATGTATAATCGAAGTTCTGTTTGGATAAACTTCCGCTGCTCGTATGAGAAAACTTAAAGGAGACAACGGTGTAAAATTTGCATCGTTTTTGTCTAGATTTGTATCATACATGTGAGCCATTAAAACAATCCCTCTATGTCGCCATTTTTATTTAAGTGTATAGCATTTGCAGCTGGAACTCTAGGCAGACCTGGCATAGTCATAATCTTATCGCATACAACTACAAGAAATTCTGCACCAGCTGCTAGTCTAACTTCTCTGATAGGAACTACATGGTCTTTTGGAGCGCCTCTTAGATTTGGATCAGTTGAGAAGCTGTATTGAGTTTTAGCTACACATATCGGGTAATGGCCATATTTTTCCTCCAGGTCGTCAAACTGCGTTCTTATTTTTTGGTCAGCAATAATATCGCTCGCTCCATATATTTCTTGTGCAATTTTTTTCATCTTATCCCACAATTTCATTTCGTCCGGATACAGGTGCTTTATCTTTGGAGCATTTTGCTCAGTAATTTCTACTATGTGCTTTGCTAGGTCCTCTGTGCCTGCACCACCATTGCTCCAATGTGTGCAATTAAATGACTTTACATTTAATGAATCACAGCAGTCGCTGATTGCTGACAATTCTTTTTCACTGTCAGATATGAAATGATTAATAGCAACTGTAACAGGCGCCCCATACATTTGCATATTTGCAATGTGCTGCTTTAAATTTGATAAACCTTTTTTTACAGCTTCAACATTTTCATTTTTTAATTCTTTTTTATCCATACCGCCATGCATTTTTAACGCTCGAACTGTTGCAACTATTACTATTGCTGAAGGATTTAATTTTCCTTTACGGCACTTTATGTCTAAAAATTTTTCTGCTCCAAGATCTGCGCCAAAGCCTGCTTCTGTTACAACATAATCACTTAATTTAAGAGCAGTTTGAGTAGCAACTAAAGAATTGCATCCATGGGCAATATTTGCAAAAGGACCCCCATGAATGATGGCAGGATTTTTCTCCAGTGTTTGAACAAGATTAGGTAAGAAAGCATCTTTTAGCAAAGTAGTCATCGCGCCGTCTGCATTTAAGTCTCGCGCCGTAATTTCTTTTTTCTCCCTTGTATAACCAACAATGATATTGCCAAGTCTATTTTGTAAATCGTCTAAACTTGTAGATAAACAAAAAATTGCCATCACTTCAGATGCAACAGTAATATCGAATTTATCCTCACGAGGGTATCCGTTGGCTATACCGCCTAAATTAACATTAATATTTCTTAAAGCACGATCATTTAAATCTACAACACGTCCCCAAACCACTCTTCTTGTATCAATTCCTAAATCGTTTCCCCAATAAATATGATTATCAATCATCGATGCAAGGAGGTTATGTGCTGATGTGATCGCATGGAAATCACCTGTGAAATGTAAATTAATTTTATCCATTGGTACTACTTGGGCGTAACCGCCTCCTGCAGCACCCCCTTTGACACCAAAGCAAGGTCCTAAACTAGGTTCTCTCAAGCATACCAATGATTGTTTTCCAATTTTATTTAAGCCATCACTAAGACCGACTGATGTAGTAGTCTTTCCTTCACCCGCTGGGGTAGGCGAAATGGCCGTCACTAAAATGAGTTTTCCGTTTTTGCTATTACTTTCTATATTTTGAGTATCAATTTTAGCAATGTGGTGGCCAAATTTTTGGAGATTTTGATCATTTAAGTCTAATTTTGAAGCAATTTCTTCAATAGGAATCATGCTATTTTCTCTAGCAATTTCAATATCTGAGAGTACAGCCATAAATAATACTAATATTAAAAACCTAGACAACTTAAGAACTTTACAGATAGGAGTCTACAAAAATGTATTGCTATAGAACAAATTTTTACTTAAGTTTTGTTTTAGGAGACTCAAATAGCGCTGCAAAATTAAGCCAAGCAGTGCAATTGAAAATTCGCGTGGCTTAAGCGGTACACTCATTTACAGCATTATGGGAAATGTAAATTTTTCATTGGAAGTTACTACAAGAACAAATCTGTCTGATTTGCCTAAACTCAGTGATATTTATATTACATTTTTGCCTGGCACAAGTTATCTTGACGTTATTGAACAAACCAAAGCGTTAGCTAGTGCAGGTTATAATCCCATTCCTCACTTTCCAGCTCGTTCAATTACTGATTCAGATATGTTAAAATCATATATAGAGCAAGTTAAAGAGGCTGGAGTTAAACAAGTTTTAATAATTGGTGGCGATCGAGATATTTTAGGAAAATATCATTGTTCACTACAACTTATAGAAACTGGATTGTTTGATGGAATGAAAATAGGTATTGCTGGTCATCCTGAGGGATCTCCAAATATGAGCGATGCAGCTATTGAAGAAGCAATGAAATCAAAGGCCCCATTTGCTGACTATATTGTGACACAGTGGACACAAGATACAGACGCATTATCCTCTTTTATTTCTGGAGCACCACTTCCTGTTCATGTAGGCGTTGCGGGTCCGGCTTCTATGAAGACACTAGTAAAATTCGCTGGATTTGTTGGATTAAAGAATACGCTTAATTTCGCAAAAAAAAATGCATCTAAAATTTTTGATTTATTGACTGTTCAGACACCTGATGATGTAATTCAAGAATTAAAAGAGAACGTTGAACATTTTCACATTTATGCGTTTGGTGGAATAAAAAAAGCAAACGAATGGTTAGAAAAGGAGAACTACTATGTCTAAAAAAATAGAACATAACACTACTGTTGATCAAAGCGACAGACATGTTCCTTACAATTTACGCCAAAGTGGACCAACAAAAGTTGAAATGTTGATTTCAACTCGAGTGAGAAAGTCACCATATTGGCATAAGTCGATGGAGGCAGGATGCTGGAGAGCAACAGTTTATAACCGTATTTATCATCCAAGAGGTTATGTAAAGCCTGAAGATGGTGGAGCAATGGTTGAATATGAAGCAATTAAAAATCATGTGACTATGTGGAATGTTGCAGTTGAAAGACAAATACGTGTAATTGGTCCAGATGCTGAAAAATTTACAGACTATGTAATTACAAGGGATGCTACAAAGATATCACCATTACGAGCTAGGTACGTAATATTATGTAACTATAAAGGCGGAGTCTTAAATGATCCTATTCTCTTAAGAATCTCGAAAGATGAGTTTTGGTTTAGTTTGTCAGACTCAGATATTGGACTTTATTTGCAAGGCGTAAACGCTGATAAAAGATTTGATGTGGAAATTGATGAAATTGATGCATGCCCTGTTCAAATTCAAGGACCAAAAGCCATTGCCTTGATGAAAGACTTAGTGGGTGATCAAGTTGATCTTGATAATATTCCTTTCTATGGTCTAGCAGAAGTTACAGTTGGTGGAAGAAGTTGCGTGATTTCTCAAACTGGTTTCTCTGGCGAGTCCGGTTATGAAATTTATTTACGAAATGCGACGCTCTATGCCGACGATATGTGGGATGCTGTTTTGGAAGCAGGCAAGAAACATAATCTAATGGTTATAGCACCTGCTCACCACAGAAGAATACAAGCAGGTATTTTATCCTGGGGTCAGGACTTAGATCATGAGCACAATCCTTTTCAATGTAATCTTGGTTATCAAGTTTCTTTATCTGGAAAAGGTGAATGGGAGAAAAAAGGTGATTATATCGGTAAGCAAGCGCTTGAAAAGATGAAGGCTGACTTGAAAGATGGTCATAAGCCATACAAGTTACAATTGGTGGGATTTGAGATTGGTGGTAAACCAATTGATGAGTATGCGCCTGATTTTTGGCTTGTATCTCCTGGTGACGGTGGAGACCCATGTGGCTTTATTACTTCACCTTGGTATCATCCTGAAAAAGGAAAAAATATAGCTATGGGTTATATACCTTTTGATGGAACTCTTAATGCAAATGGCTTTCCAAAATGGGAACTAGGTAAAAAATTTAAAGTTCATTTACCTGATATTTATGCTGATGAGCCAGGAGTACCAGTAGACGCTGTAACAGTTGATGTACCGTTTACTGAGTCTTTCAACGCGAATACAAGAGAAGTTGTAAAGGGCTAGTTTATATTAATTGCTCAGCACAAATCAGCGTGCTGAGCATTAATAATAATACAATTTAGGATTTGTGTTGTACGTAAAGTTGGTGATAGCAAACTTTACCATTTTTTTCTATGAAGTCTTGGTGGTATTCTTCAGCAGGCCAAAATTTAGCATTCTCTCTTAATTCTGTAACTACTTCGTTTTGATGTTCGCCTGAGTTATTAATCTCATCAATTTTGCTTTCTGATATTCTTCTTTCTTCATCAGAATTACAAAAAATAACTGATTTGTATTGTTCACCAATGTCTGGACCTTGACGATTCATCTGAGTTGGATCATGAATAAAGAAAAACTTGTCTAACAATTCCTCAAACTTTACTTCACTATTATCATACTCAATCTCAACAACTTCAATGTGCCCTGACTTTCCTGTACAGACCTCTTCATATGTAGGATTTTCTGTATGTCCGCCGGCATATCCTGAAATTACTTTTTTAACGCCAGACATTTCTTCAAAAAGAACTTCTACTCCCCAAAAACATCCTGCGCCTAGTATTAACTTTGAAATCATACCTTAACATAAGGTTTTTTTTATATATGTTAAAGATCAAATTAAATTATATTCCATCTAATATTAATACTGATAATGAATAATCAAGATATAAGCATTGGCAAACTCTCAAGGTTAAAGATCTGGATAACTGATAATCATCTTTCTGATGATCAATGGTCAAATACAAAAAAATTTATCATCATAAAAATAACTACTGTAGATGGAATTGAAGGTTGGGGAGAAGCGTTCTCTATTAATTTTAGAGAAAAAGGTATTGCGATTATTATAAAAGAGCTATTTAGAGAAATTTCGAATATTCCAAATCTATCAATTAATTCATTTTATAATAAAATTTCATTGTTAAGTGATGGTCACAGAGGTTTAGATTTCAGCTCTGCTACAAGTGCCATTGAAATTGCATTATGGGACATATCAGGGAAGTTAAAAAATCTTCCTTTAAATTCTTTACTAACAAAAAGCCCCAAACCAAATGTTCCCATTTATGCTACGTGTTGGAGCGATTTAAAAAAAGACACAAATGACTATTTGAGACAAATAGAAAAATTTTATGGAAAGAAATATGGGGGGATCAAGATATATCCAATGCTGGATAACGTATCAATTTCAATTCAGTTTGTTGAAAAAGTTAGAGAAATAGTAGGAGATGAATTACCGCTAATGCTTGATTTAGCTGTACCTAAAGATTTAGATCAGACAAAATCTTTTTTAAAAGAAGTATCGTCATTTAATCCTTACTGGATAGAAGAGCCTGTTGATGGTGAGAATATAAGCTTACTTACTGAGATCAAAAATGCTTTTAATATGAAAGTTGTAACAGGTGAAAAGCAATCAGGCTTGGTCCATTTCAGAGAATTAATAAAGAGAAATGCAGCAGATATATTTAATCCTGATATTTCAGGTATGGGCGGACTCATTGATATTATCACGATATCAAATGAAGCATCAAATAATGGCATCTCTATTTCTCCACATTGCTGGAATTCAATGTCCGTTTCAGCATCTGCGATGCTTCATGTTTGCTCAAGTATTTCTAATTCAGAAAAGGCTGAAATATTTCCAGATTATATAAACTTTTCAAAGAAATTTTGTGAGTTACCTTTTGATATTGTAGATAATAAAGCACATATAAATAAATCAGCTGGACTTGGTATAGTTATTCATGAAGATATTTTATCTCGGTTGAGTATTTATTCATTGGATGAAAAGAGTAATGACTGAATCAAACTATCTATTTGACAAAATATTCAAATCTAACGAAACGAGTCCAAATATTTTTTTGATCAATGAAACTAAAGAGATAAGTTACTTAGAATTCAATGAAATTGTAAATCAAATTTCTAATTACTTAATAGATATAAATTTATTACCAGGTGACCGCGTGGCCATACAGGCAGAAAAGAATGTAATTCAACTTGCTACATATGTAGCGACCGTTAAAGCTGGAGGTGTTTATCTGCCACTCAATACTGGCTATACCCTAAGTGAACTTGAATATTTCTTCAATGACGCCAAACCTAAGGTGATAATTGTCGATGACAAAATTCAAAATGAAGTAAAAAACTTAGTGAGCTATTCTTCGGTTTCAATTTTATCATTAAATTTAGATGAAACTGGTTCATTGATTGAGCAGATAAAAAAATATCCAAAAAAATTTCAATCTATTAAAAGAAACAAAAATGACTTAGCTGCCATTTTATATACATCCGGTACTACTGGAAAATCAAAAGGAGCAATGCTATCGCATAGAAATTTGGTTTCAAATTCTGAAGTTTTAAGAAAATTTTGGAAATTTACAGAAAATGATGTTCTTTTACATATGCTACCTATTTATCATACGCACGGTCTTTTTGTTGCATGTAATCTTCTTGCAATTGTCGGAGGATCAATGATTTTCTTGGAAAAATTTGATGCTGAAAAAGCCTTGCTTTGGATGAAAAGAGCCACATCCATGATGGGTGTGCCGACTTTTTATACAAGATTGTTGGCAAATGAAAAATTAAATAATGAGTCAGCAAAACACATGAGACTATTTATTTCTGGTTCAGCACCTTTACTTTCAGAAACCCACATTGAATTTGAAAAAAGAACTGGTAAAAAAATTCTTGAGAGATATGGCATGACAGAAACAAATATGAATATTTCAAATCCATATGACGGATCACGGAAAGCAGGCACAGTGGGCATACCTCTTCCAGGTATTGAAATAAGAATAGTCAATGAAGAAGGTAATGAAGTAAAGGTGGGTCAAATAGGAACTATTGAACTTAAGGGCGAAAATATTTTCAAGGGTTACTGGGGAATGGAAGAAAAGACCAAAGAATCATTTAAAGATGATGGTTTCTTCATAACAGGTGATCTCGCAAAGAAAGATGAAAATGGCTACTTTACTATTGTTGGTAGAGATAAAGATATGATTATAAGCGGTGGACTAAATGTTTATCCTAAGGAAATAGAAGATGTGATAAATGAGTTACCAAATATTACAGAGTCAGCAGTTTTTGGTGTTCAACATGATGATTTTGGCGAAGCAGTTGTTGCGGCAGTAGTGACAACAGATGGTAAAAATGACGGTAGTCAAATATTGGATTATACAAAAGATAAAATTGCTAAATATAAACAGCCAAAAAAAATAATATTTATGTCAAATTTACCTAGAAATTCTATGGGCAAAGTTCAAAAAAATAAATTGAGAGAAAATAATAAAAGTTTATTTAAGAGTTAACTTCTATCCAGTTGTTGATTTCCTCAACAAAGAAATCATCTTGTGGGGAGTTTAGAATTCCAATAATATCATGATAATTAAAGCCTCCTAAATTAGTATCGTTATTAATTATTTTCTTGGGTCCTTTCCATTGTTCAAATATTTTTTTAACTCCTTCAGCGTTTACTACTTTATCTTTTTCTTCATAAAATACTAATAGTGGAATCTTAGTCTCTTGAAATTCAAGTTTCCTTCCAGAAAATGCCGCCACCCAAAGCTGTCTTGGAAGTTCCCTGTGAAATTCGTTGACCCAAAAAGGATCCCATTCTTCATTTGGCAAGTCAAACATTCTAGGAAAATTAAACTTGTATTGGCTTTTAAAAAATAACCCAGTCGCCGCTAAGAAATAAGGAGGAGATAGCTTGGGTGTCCATGGCGCCACAAGTACCAAATGATCAATTTTTTCACTTAAATTCTGATCTTTTGCAGCCATTAATGCAAATGAACCTCCAGCTGAAAAACCCATTAATATAACTTTGTTTCCGATTTTATTGCCTACTGCAACGGCTTCGGCTGCATCTTCGAGAAAATTTTTGGCCTCCAGAGATTTTGTAGATTCAAAGCCAGAGCCATGGCCAGCTAGTCTTGATATAAATAAATTAGCTTTTAATTTTTTGGCAATCTTTACCAAAACTTCTTCTTGTTGACGCCCCGTCGCAAAACTTCCATGAAGATAAACAATTGAATATTCAGTTTTAATTTTCGCATCATCATGCCATATGATTTTTTTCTTTGCTCGGGGATCAGTATTCTCAAAAAGCAGTTCTTTTTCAGCAATATAGCTTTCAACATCTTTATCAATGACAATATCAGGAAAAGTTATTTTTATTGTATTAAATAAATAAGGCAGAGTAATTCCTACAATAAAGATGACTGGTACTATTAAAACAATAGCAACTATGAGCAATGCTCGATATAATTTAAACCTGGTAGCCCTAGACATTTACACTTGTATATGAGCAAATTTTGTTACCATCTGGGTCTCTGATGTATGCATAATAAACATTACTGTCGCTTGGTCTAAAACCTGGATCCCCTTCATTTTGTGCTCCAAGTCCTAAAGCAGTTTTGTGAAACTTATCAACTTGTTCTTTTGACTCGGTCAAAAAGGATATCTGTGTACCATTTCCAAATGTAACAGGCTTTCCATTTGCCGGTTTGGTTATATAGAACTCAACATCTTCTTTCCCCTCTCGAGCATAACCTACACACACCTCATCCTCATAAATTGAAACTATTCCCATTACTGCGAGGACAACATCGTAGAATGCTTTAGATTCTTTTAAATTACTTGACCCAACCATTACGTATCCTCTCATTATCTATCCTTTCTATGAATATTGCTTTGATGTTACTTCCTCAAGCATCAGAATCATTTTGGCTTTATAGTCTTCATCAGTTGCTGAGTCGGTTTCTAAAACAGAAAAAAAACTTGCAACAACATTTGTTTCTAAGTTAATCATTAAAAATTGCCCACCGTATCCAGAATGCCCAATCCAATTATTAGATTTCATAGTTTGATTTGCATAATAAACATATTTTTCATCTTTTAAGTGCATATATTTTGGACCTTTTTCAGAAACTGTATCATAAATAAATTTACGAGAGCCAGCTAATCTATTTCTGATCCCAAGACCTTTTCTTGAGAAATGCAGTCCCATGCGTAGCAAATCTCTTGCAACAAGACAACCACCACCGGACAGCCATGGCATCCCACCTCTATCTGTTGCCATATACAAACCATCTTCAAGACCCATTGCTTCTACTGACGAGAGAAGCCACTCTCGCAGCTCTCTTCCACTTAATTTTTCAATTAGTAGAGCAATCACATCGCTGTTTGCTGACTTATAAAATGCTTTATCAGAATTGTTTATTACAGAATTAGTTCCATCTGTTTGAATACTGTTCAAGAAATCTTCTTGAAACTTTTCATCTTTATCTTTATCTGGTATTCGCCAGCCACCAACAGTTTCATGCATAAATGATGTTGAATACGGGTCAGTATAATCTTCGGTAAAAGCATTAATAATGTTCATATTTAATACGTTTTGAACCGTCGCTTTTGAATATCCTTCTCCAATATTGGGCAAATAATAACCAATAGATTTTTCCAATTGCAATTCACCTTTCTCAACTAATTCACCGACAAATAGATTTAAAAACATCTTTGAAATTGACATTATTGTATGCGGTGTTTCAGAAGAGAAATCTTTTGCATATTTCTCAAAAAATATTTCTTGCCCTCTTCCAACTAATAAAGAACAAAAAGATTTATGGCTCGTCATTTCCCTTACTGAGTTTATTTTATCTATTTCATCTTTACTGTTCTCATTAAGCAAAAGAACGTAATCTGATCTTAACAAAAGACCATATCTGTTTATTTTATGAAGATTCCTATAGCCAGTTCTTCTATATTCAGGAAGGTTCCATTTAGCTTTATTGTCGCGTAATGTTACAAGAGTTGGGTTTGGGGTATCGACTAACTTATTAACCATTAATTATATTAGGTTTTATTTTTGAATGATTAAAGATTTCTTCATAATATTTTCCAATTTGTATCACTTTTTCATCTGATTTATTTTTTCCAATTAATTGCATACCCATTGGTAGTCCCTCAGCATTAAAGCCAACTGGTAATGATATGGTAGGCAATTGAAACATGCTTGCAAATACCGTAACTTCCATCCAGCGATGGTATGTGTCCATCTGGGTTTTTGAAATACTTTTTGGAAAATCTATTTCTTTGTTAAATGGAAATAATTGTGCTGATGGTAAAGCAATAAAATCATATTTTTCAAATATACTATCGACA
The DNA here is from genome assembly GCA_902589175.1 of uncultured Pelagibacteraceae bacterium. Lineage (GTDB taxonomy): Bacteria > Pseudomonadota > Alphaproteobacteria > Pelagibacterales > AG-422-B15 > CACNXQ01. Next base: position 246,829 of record CACIRX010000001.1, read on the forward strand.
TATTTTTTATAATTATGATACCAATCAATGGAATTAGAAACTTGATCGTCTGAAACTTTACTTCCTTCCTCGTATTCCCATTTAGCTGGAAAGCTTAGTTCATTAAAATCCTTAATTTGCATTGCAGAAATATCATTAAATGTGATTTTTGACCTGAGAGTGCACCATGTATCCCATAGTTTATCTGGATCAATATTAACTTTGCATTGTTCTACAAATATCTTTTTGTCTGTTTCCACGAGTTTGTTTAAAGAAGCTTCGCATAATTCTATAATTCCTTCTTCAAAAGAATAGTGTTCAACAAAGTTACTAATCCAACCAATCTTTATTTCACTAGATAAATTTTTAGTTATTGACTGAAATGAACCCTCAAAGTTGAACGAGTAGGGATCTTCTATATCTTTTCCAACGACGGTATCTAAAAAAATACTTAAGTCATCAGGTGTTCTGGCAATTCCACCTGGAGTCGTCAATACAGGAAATTTACTGGTTTCTCTTTTATCAGATATCAGTCCAGGAGATGGTCTAAAACCATATAGATTTGTGAAAGCTGCAGGGTTTCTGCAAGAGCCCATCATGTCCGTACCATCAGAAAATGGTATGAGGCAGCTGGCTACAGCTGCTGACGCTCCTCCGCTTGAGCCGCCAGGTGATAGATTATAGTTATAAGGATTTGAAACTGGATCAAATAATTTATTCTTTGTATGAGATCCAATTGCTAGTTCTGCCATATTTGATTTTCCAATAATTGTGGCTCCTTGATGCTTTATTTTTTTTACAATTAACGAGTCATTTTGTGGAAAATTATTTCGATATTCAAGTATTCCATAAGTAGTTGGCAGTCCAGTTACGTCGAATAATTCTTTTGAAACAAATGGAAGTCCAAATAAAATTTGTTTTCTTGTAACATCAACTTTTTGTTCATCCTGTGCCTTTGCTTTATCAATAATCCAATCTTTGTCTCTAAGTGACACAATGGCGTTAAGCTTAGGATTAAGCTTTTCAATATTGGATAAGTATTCTTGAAAAAGTTCTTCAACTTTTATTTCTTTTTTAGAAATTAAATCAATTTGATCCCGAACAGATAAATGAGTAATCATCTACGAGGTTTTTTATCGAGCTCCAAAAATACTGACCTTGACGAGCTCTCTAACATCATCCAATGTGGCTGAACGAGGGTTAGTGCCAAAGGCTGTATCAATCATTGACTTTTCAGATATTCTCTCAATACAATCTTCTGGAACACCAATTTCATTTAAACCCTTGGGTATCTTAATTCGATCTAGTATTTTTTCCATGCTTTCGATGAAATGATTTGCAGTATGATCTTTATATTGCATTGCCTGAGCCATTCTCATCACTTTCTCTTCCATATCTGGTAGGTTGTATCTTAGAACTGCTGGCAAAATAATAGCATTAGTTAGTCCGTGATGCGTATTAAATTCTGCCCCAACCATATGTGCAATAGCGTGAACAAGACCCAGCCCTTTTATAAAAGAAACTCCCCCCAAACACGAAGCAACAAGCATAGCCCCTCTTGCTTCAAGATTATTTGGTTCTTCTACAGCTGTAATGAGTGATTTAGAAATTAAGTTTAGACTTTCGAGCGCGGCACCGTCACATAAGGGGTGAAAACCTGGAACACAATAACCCTCAATTGAGTGGATCATTGCATCTGCACCTGTCCATGCTGTAAGATTTGAGGGTAATCCCAATGTTAGTTCAGGATCGAGCAATGCCAATGAAGGCTTCAATTCAGGATGCATTATACAAAGTTTAATTCCTTGTTTGGTATCTGTTACCATTGCTGTACTTTCTGTTTCAGCGCCTGTTCCAGCTGTTGTAGGAATTGTAATAAGTTTAGGAAATTTATTATCTGGTCCAATGACTTGAGGTGTCTTTTCCCACTCAAAGTCAAATAACTCAATTTCATTATTAGCGGTTAGACAAATTGACTTGCCACCATCCATGGCACTTCCGCCGCCAATAGCAATTATTGCATCGTGATTGTTATCATTGTAAAGTTTTTTTCCTGATGCAATTTCATCATCTCTTGGGTTGGGTGAAATTTTTGAATAAATACCTGAATTAATTTTCGATTTTTTTAAAATTTCGACCAAGTTATCAATGAAGGGAAGATCAACACTGCCACTATCAGTGACAATTAGTGGATTGGTTATCTTATTCTCAGAACAATAAGTTCCAATTTCGGAAAATCTACCTGGACCATATGCTATCGGTACTGGGAAGCCCCAATCTTGGGGGGCAAGAATTTCTTCTTTGTTCAAATTGAAAAGCGTCATGGTTTATTTATTCAAATTAATTAAGATGTCATTGATTTTAAGACTATTGACCGATCAATTTCACCAATTAGTTCTCCTGAAACTGAATCGATTACAGGATATTTTTTGTCAGTGTCAGCTATCTGATTAATTAAAGTATCGATTTTAACGTCACTTTTAATACACTCATTGCCTTGGGCAAAAAGGGTTTTTGTATCTTCGCAGCATTCTTTTCTTGCGCATTTACCCGCACTTAAAACTTTGTATTTGGGAACATCTTCTGTGAAGTCTTTTACGTATTGATCTACGGGATTTGCAACAATTTCCTCTGGTGTACCAACTTGTGATATTTCTCCATCTTTCATAATCGCAATATGATCACCCATTTTAATAGCTTCAGAAAAATCATGCGTAATGAATACCATTGTTTTTTGAACCATTTTTTGAATGCTAATTAACTCGTCTTGCATTTCCCTTCTTATCAATGGATCCAGTGCTGAGAAAGGTTCGTCAAAAATTAGAATCTCTGGATCAACTGCTAGAGCTCTAGCTAGTCCAACTCTTTGTTGCATCCCACCTGACAATTCACGAGGGTAATGTTGATCCCAACCTTCTAGTCCTACAAGTTTAAGTGTTTCCATTGACTTATCTAATCGATCTTTTTTCTTTACCCCCCTTATTTCAAGTCCATAGCCAATATTTTCTATCACTCTTCGATGAGGGAAAAGACCAAAGTGCTGAAATACCATACTCATTCTATTACGTCTCAGATCTGTTAAATCTTTATTGCTCATCAATGTTACATCTTGATTGTCAATTTTTACCTCACCTGCTGTTGGCTCAATCAGTCTTGATAAACATCTTACTAATGTAGATTTACCACTACCTGATAAACCCATTACAACGAACGTTTCACCTTTTTGAACTGAGAAACTTACATCTTTAACTGCAACCACATGTCCAGTTTTTTCTTGCACTTCACTTCTTGAAAGATTTTTATCTAAATTTGTAAGAACATTTTTTTCATTTGGCCCAAATACCTTCCATATATTTGTGCATACTATTTTGTCATTTTTTTCCATTATTTTTGAGTGCTTTATCTGCTGAATGTTATACTATGTTGAGGATTTTTGAATAATTTATTTAACCTTGAGGGATACTATTTTACATGGCATTGACCCAGGATACATCGCTTTTATCTTCTAAAAGTAGTACTCAGAATCTAATCATTCCTGGGCTAATTTTTGCTGCAATTCTAGCTTCAATCTGGCTTGCATTCCAAGGTGAAGATGTTTCAGAGTTTCCAGTCTTTATAACAGATGCTTTTACTTTTACAGCTTGGGTCAATGCTGGTGAAGATTTTTTAAAAGATAATATTAAAGTTTATACAAGGATGGTTGCTGGTTATGTAAAAGATCTTTATTGGATGCTCGAGGATTTTTTACTAGATTCATCTTGGGTATTTATAGCGGCGCTATTACTTATTCCATCACTTGCATTCGGGGGAATTAAATTAGGTTTTCTTGTTCTTTTTGGCACCATGTATTGGGGAATGGTTGGGCTTTGGGATTCTGCTATGGAAACTCTTGCTCTTATGGGTCTATCAGTATTCTTATCTGTGGCCGTTGGAGTGATACTTGGTATTTTCTGTGCATTAAGTGATCGTTTTGAGAGAAATATGAAACCAGCTCTCGATATAATGCAAGTGATGCCTGCATTTGTTTATTTAATCCCTGCAATGTTTTTCTTTGGAATCGGAGGCGCACCTGCAATTCTTGCAACAATGATTTATTCAATGCCTCCTATTATTCGTCTGACAAACTTAGGTATACGTCAGGTCCCCAATGAAACAGTAGAAACAGCAACAGCTTTTGGTTCGAGTAAGAGCCAAATTTTATTTAAAGTACAAATTCCATTAGCTCTTCCAAGCATCATGATGGGCGTTAACCAAACAATAATGATGGCATTGGCATTGGTTGTTTTAGCAACGTTTATTGGGGCTCAAGGTCTAGGTTCAGATATTTGGGTATCGATAAAAAAACTAGAAGTCGGAGCTGCTTTGGAAGGAGGTATTTGCGTTCTTTTAATGGCAATCATGTTCGATAGATTTGGTAAAGCCGCTAGTCGGGAGACAGTTACCCTGCCATCCGATAGTCAAAAATTTTATCTTTTACCGCAAACATGGGATATTTATCCCATTGCAAGACAGGTTGAAAAACCTATACAATTAATTCATTTTGCATTTGCATTTGTATTCTCAAGCGTTATTCGAATATTTTCTTTCATTTTAAATTCAGTAATTTCTTTATTTAATAAGGATTACGGCTCAGCGATTGCACAATTTATAAATGCTCATTATTTCTTTTTCTCTGGATTATTAATATTGATTGGCATCGTTTATTATGATGCAAACGTTGCTGCAATAGGAACATTTCCTGAAGCATGGAATCTGTCAATAAGAGAAGAAATTTCTGCCGGTGTAAAGTCATTGGTTGTAAATGATACATTTATTTCAATAACCAAAACAATCAGATCAACTGTTGTTATTTACCTTCTAAGACCATTTGATTTTTATCTCACATATTTACCATATTGGTTTACAATTGGCGCATTGGTTCTAATCAGCTGGAAATCTGTTGGAATTAGATTTGCGATTATTACTGCCATCCTTCTAGCATTCATCGGCGCTTGCAATATTTGGACTGAAGCAATGATTACTCTTTCATCAGTTCTTATCTCAGTTCTTTTATGTTTTGTAATTGGTGTGCCAATAGGTATCTTAGCATCTTACAGTAAGAGATTTCAAAATATCAACGAGGTAATATTAGATGCAATGCAAACATTGCCATATTTTTGTTACCTTGTTCCAGTTTTAATGTTTTTTGGTGGTGGGGCATTTTCTGCATTACTTGCAACAATTATATACTCCATACCTCCAATAATACGTTTAACTGTATTGGGCCTGTCACAAGTTTCTTCCACATATTCAGAAGTATCAAAGTCATTTGGAGGCACTACAATTCAGACTCTCAATAAGATAAAATTTCCTCTAGCAGTTCCTAGTTTGGTTATGGGTTTCAATCAAACAGTCATGATGGCTTTTGCGATGCAGATTGTCACACCTCTCATTGGTGGTAAAGGGCTAGGTCTTGAGGTATTTAATGGCTTAGCTCGATCAGATACTGGTAGAGCTCTTGCTGCTGGCATAGGAATTTGTTTATTAGCCATGATAATTGACCGTATCAGTCTTGCATGGACAAAAAAACAAAGAGATGCCCTAGGTTTATAGATCTAATTTATATACATATTTCCTGATACTTTTCTTCAAAAAATGTTGATAAAGCGGTTTACTTATTCATCTTTTTTGGTCTAGAATTATTTATTAATTAATTAATAAAAAGGGGAAATTAATGAAAAGTTCATTATTTGCAAAAACTTTTGCTGCCCTGATTTTGTCTTCTTTTTTAGTTCTTTCGGCAGGTACTGCCAACGCTAAGCGTTTAACAGCTGCTGTTGCTGACTGGACTGGTGGGGAATTAACATGTCAGGTTGCAGTTGCTATCCTTGAAGAAGAGCTAGGCTACAGAGTTGATAGAATAGAATTCGCTTCAGGAACAGGTCTATGGGAAGCTATTGCTGCTGGCGATATTGACTTCGCATGTGAAAGTTGGCCAAGTTATGCAGAGGCTGACGATGTAATGATCAACATGAATCTTGTTTATGACGGAGAAGTTGTAAAAGAGTATTCTGGTGATGGATCTGTTGATGCGTACACAAGTGGTATCATTGGAATGTCAGATTACTATGTTCCAAAATACTTTGTTGACGCTAACCCAGATTTTAAAGACTGGTCAGATTTAAATAAATATAAAGATCAATTTGCTACACCTGAAACAGGTTCAAAAGGTAGATTGATTGGATGTCCAGTTGCTGGTTGGAACTGTCATGACCAAAAAAGATTAGATCTTTTAGGAATTGATTTTGAAGCATCAGAACTAGGTACTGAGGTTGCAGCCTTAGCGGAAGCTCAAGGAGCTTATGATAGAGGTGAAGCATTCCTTCTGTATCTTTGGGAACCACACTTTTTCTTCGGTAAGAATGAAATGGTTGGTGTAAAACTACCAGCATACAAATACTGTGATAGTTTTACTGAAGCTAATAACTGGCAAGATTGTGGAACTGCAGCATGGCCTGCTACTGGTTGGGATAAAGACTACACGATGAATTATATGAATCCTGAAGTTATGTCTAAACCTGAGAACGCTGATGCAGTTGCATTCTTCAAAAAAATGGCTTTCTCTAACACGGATCAAGCAAAAATGCTTGTAAGAGTTGGGGACGACGGATTATCTGTCGAAGAAGCTGTTGCTGAATGGAAAAACAGTACAGACGAATGGAAAGCTTGGCTTCCGTAAGTCTAAATAGCTAAATCAGAAAATTAAGGCCTTGTTACTTTTGTGCAAGGCCTTTTTTTTAATTAACTTTTATGATCACCTCATCAAGACATCCTTACTATTATACAATTAGCTTTGCGTTATTAATCGCTGCGGGTATGTGGGGTTTATTCTGGATCCCTCAAAGAGCGTTAGAGGCTGGTGGTTTAACGGGCGGATGGGCAACGATTTCTCAAATGGTTATACCTTTTGCAATGCTGCTTCCAATATCACTTTGGAGGCTCTATAAAGGTCAGTCTTTTGGCCTAGAGTATCCTTTAATTGGACTTTTGTTTGGAGGAGGTATTGCTTGCTACGCTAATAGTTTTTTACTGACAGATGTAGTTAGAGCTTTAATACTCTTTTATATAACCCCAGTTTGGACAACTATTTTTGAAATTGTATTTCTTAGACAAATTCCACGTTTTTATAGATACATAACATTAGCTCTTGCACTATCTGGCGTTTGGATAGTTTTTGGACAAGAAGGCGTGATACCCTTACCGCAAAATTCTGGTGATTGGATTGCTTTATTAGGCGGAATTCTTATTGCCGCATCAGCAGTTAGAATGGAGATAAAAAAGCCAGAGGGAATATATCCTATCTTATTTTCATTCTTTTTTTATGGTGGCTTATTTACATTAATACAATCATATTTCTTGAGCGACTACCTAGGTGATGCTCCATCAATAGAGTCATGGGTTGCAATGATGCCGTGGCTAATTTTAATTGCAATTTTATTTCATATACCGACAAATATAGTGATCTTAGGTGCACCAAGTAGAATTGGTGCAGGCATATTTTCTATAATTATACTTTTTGAAATAGTTGTGGGTACTTTCAGTGCTGCGGTATTAACAGATGAGCTTATTGGGTGGCGAGAAATATTAGGCAGCTCTTTCATAATATTTGCTGGGTTAACAGAAATAATATTTGCATCAAAGACCGAAGATGATATGGGCTAACTATAATTGATTGAGTACTTTAATGTGTTCAACTGTTGTACCACAACATCCACCTATAATTTGCGCTCCAGCATCCTTCCACTTTTTTGCTTCAATTAAATAATCATCAGGAGAAATTACATTGCTCGTGTCGTAGTGTGGAAAATTAAATACCGCTACTTCTGGATACGCCATAACAGGAAGGTCATATACTTCTTTAAGTTCTTTAATACTTTGTTCTATTACATTAATTTCACAATGCATTATTCCTACAGCATCCAATTTATGATGTTTCACATTACTAATCATTTTTTTAAAACTATAGTCATAGTCTGTGGTAAGGGCTATCAACCCGTCTTTATTTCTAGATGAGAATCCAGCCCACACAGGCAATCCAGCCTTACTTGCTGAGTCAAAGATTATTTCAATTCGATCTGGTCGATACATTAACTCGAGTAGAATAAAATCACACCCATTATCGGCTAGAAAAAAAGCGAGCTCATCAAAAGATTTTTGAAAATATTCGGGGGTGAGTTTTTTCTTAAATTTCTCTCTTTCTTCTTGCGTTTCAAAAGCATCCTCATACGGTATTTGATGAGATAAGGACCCAGCTATAAGTACATCATCTCTACCACATTCCTCCCTGGCTGCTAGAGCTGCATTTATCGCACTTAGATTTATTTCTTTGAATTGATTATCTACTCCCGCAGTTTCTAAGATCATTCGATTTGTTGCATAAGTATTTGTAGTTATAATACTTGATCCAGCCTCAATATAATCTTTGTGTATTTGCTTCAATGTATCGCTTTCTAAGGAGGCTGTGCCACACCAAGAATTATCCATTTTAATACCACGGTTTTCAAGTTCTGAACCAGTAGCCCCATCAAGAAGAATATTTTCTCCAGCATGAATACGTTTCATTAAATTTTCATATCTTTTGCTCATGATTATTTTTTAGCATTTTAAGTTTCAATTAGTAAGTAGAAACTTAGGAAAAGGATTTACTTTTTATGACTTTATGGTCTATAAGGTCTGATCATTAAGGAGAACAGAATGTCAAAAGGTATCATATACACCCCAAGGATAAGAAAATCACCTTTCTTTGAAGAGACACTAAAATATGGTGCTACCAATTTTACAACTTATAACCGTATGACGATGCCTGTTGGCTACACGACTCCTGAGCAGGAATATCACTCATTAATAAACGATGTAACATTATGGGATGTGGCAGCAGAGAGACAAATTGAAATTATTGGAGAGGACGCCGCTAAATTTGTTCAGTACATGACGCCAAGAAATCTATCAACTTTCAAAGATGGTTTTTGTCGTTACGCGTTTATGACAGATGAAAATGGTGGTATCATAAATGATCCTTTAATTTTAAAGTTTAATGAAAAAAAGTTTTGGCTGAGCATTGCAGATTCTGATGCAATACTATGGTGCAAAGGCGTCGCTTTATCTGGTAAGTATAATGTTAAGATTTCAGAGCCTGAAGCTTGTCCGCTTTCATTGCAAGGCCCGCGCGCAAAAGAACTCATGAGAAAAGCTACAAATGATGATCCAGTTATTATGGGATTAAAATATTATCAATTTATCGAAACTAACTTATTTGGATTAGATATCATCATTGCACGCAGCGGTTGGAGTAATCAGTTTGGATACGAAATTTATATAACAAGAGAAGTAGATGGTCCGGCATTATGGAATGCATTAATGGAAGCAGGAAAAGAGTTTAAAATTGTACCAAGTTGTCCTAATCAAATAGATAGAATTGAAGCCGGTATGATTTCCCACCAAGGAGATACTTCATTAGCTGAGAACCCTTTAGAACTAAACTTACCAAAATTTTATGATCTTGATCAAGAAGCGGACTTTGTAGGAAAAGATGCTCTCTTAAAAATAAGAGAAGAGGGCATTAAAAAACAATTCACTGGTTTTAAAATTTCAGGAAAGAAAATTGGTTATAATATGGCAAGAATACCATTGTTTGACAATAACTCTGAAAAAAAAGGATTTGTAACCAGCTGTATTTATAGCCCAAACTTTGGATGCAATATTGCCTTAGGGTTCATTGATATTGATTTAATTAATTCAGAAGAAGTTTATCAGATTGATCATGATGGAGAGAAACGAGAAGTTGAAGTTGTCCCTTTACCATTTAGTTCTAGACTCGAAAAAATGGAATAATGATTTCAAGAGGTAGAGTTAATCAACTTTTATTCCTCTCAATAATTATATTAGCAGTCGTCGCTGGTTGGGCAGTTTCTGAATTATTTAGAGACAATACTTCAGAAGTATCAAATGATATTGATTTAAAATTCACAGCAGTTGACCATTTTGGAGTTGATGTAAGTGAAAGAACTTATAGCGGATATAGTAAAGTATTCTTTTTTGGCTTTACTCATTGCCCAGATATTTGTCCAATTAGTGCAAATCTTATGAGTAATGCCATTGATCAATTAAATAGAGAAAACCATTCAATAGAAAATATAAAATTTTTCTTTGTAACAGTTGATCCTGCTAGGGATAACCCTGACCGATTAAAAGAATTTCTTAGCAACTTTAGCAATAATTTAATTGGTTTAACGGGGACACATGAAAATCTTATGCCAATATGGAAAGATTTTTTTGTACATGTAGAGCCGGCAACAAATTCAGAACATCAAAATTATCTAGGTACATCTGAACAATCTGATGAAATAAGTAATAAAGAAAAAAATTACATGGTTCAACATACTGCTTTCTATTATATTTTTGATGATAATGATGTATTAAGAAGCATACTTCCCTTTGGTTCTAGTATTGAACAAATGGTTGAAGATTTAAAAAATCTATAACAATGTATAAAATATCAATATTTATTTTTTTTATTTTATTGTCTTGTTCCGAAATAATAGAAACAAATAAATATAGAGAATTGGCATCTGAACAAGCATCAAAAAAAAATTGTGATGCTAATGTTGAGCTTCTTTTAAAACATGAAAAGACTGAATTATGGGCATCTTATCATAACAAAGATAAAAACTTATTATGCGTTTTAACTTGTGTTAACGATGTCTGTATGTTTTCGACAGAGAGAGATTAAGGGTTGTATAAAGCACTAATAATAATTTTGTTTTTAGTTTCTACAAAAATTGGAGCTGCTCACCAATTTCAAAAAGATCATATTAATATAAATCACCCACACATTAAGTTTGTAATTTCATCAGGCCCTGCAGCTGGATATATGAAAATAGTAAACATGGGTTTCGAGACAGATCGTTTAATTAAAGTTGTTACCGACTTTGCAGATACTGAGTTACATTATTCAAGTTTAGAAAATGGAATAGTTATAATGAGTAAAGTTGATTTTATTGAAATCCCTCCACAAAAAGCTAAATCGCTCAAACCCGGCACGCACCATATAATGTTTTCAAATTTTAGTATTGAATTAACTCATGGAATAAGTTTAGAAGGGTCTTTAGTATTTGAAAATGCAGGCGAGATCAAAGTGCTTTTTGAGATTGAAACTCAAAAAAGTTTAGATGATCATACAGAACATTAATGAAAACATTTAAAATTGAATATATCACCACACTTTTTTTTCTCACCTTGCTAATTGCTTTAGCTTGGTACTATTTATTCCTCATGGCATCTAATCCAATGGACTCAATGATGCAAAATAAAAATCCAATGACAATGTCAATGGAAACCGCGTCAGAAAATGAAATGTCAATGAACTCGATGTCTGATACAGAAATGACTATGGACTCAATGAATATGAATGAAAAAAACTCATCAATCAATTTTCTTATGATGCCAATGACAGGAAAGTGGACAATAAATGATTTTATCGTGATGTTCGTAATGTGGACCGTCATGATGTTTGCGATGATGCTTCCATCTACATTTATCTTTTTAAATATTTTTAGAATGATGAGATCGAATATGCAAATATCGTCGAATATTATTATTGAGATGATAGTGATTTCATTCACTTATATTTTAATTTGGACAATTTTTTCACTTATTGCATGTACTCTTCAATATATTTTTCACAATAACGGAGTAGTCGATATGATGGGAACATTACAAAATAATATTCTTGCAGGATTATTTCTTGTTGGAGCAGGTGCATTTCAATTTACAAGTTTGAAAGATACATGTCTTGAGAAATGCAGAAACCCCTTATCGTTTCTAATGGCTGGTCCTATTAAAGGATACGGAAATGTTGCCTATGTGGGTCTAAAGCATGGTTTATTTTGCTTAGGGTGTTGCTGGGTTCTTATGCTTCTGCTTTTTGTAAATGGAGTTATGAATTTACTTTGGGTTGTCGCAATAACAATAATTGTATTGGCTGAAAAAATGCTGCCTTACGAGAAACTTAGCTCTAGATTTCTGGGCATTCTTCTTGTAGGTTGGGGGGCGTATTTAATACTTATTTAACTATATGACTGTAAATCCACTAAACTTACATTGGGAAATAAAAGGAAATTTTTTGCTGAATTGTAACTGCGATGTATTTTGCAATTGTCCGATGTCCCTGGGGAGAGCGGTTCCAAATTCACCAAATGGTAAATGCTTTTCATGGTGGGGAATTAATATCGAAGAAGGATACGCAGAAGAAAAGTGGTCTGGATTTAACCCTATCAAAAGAGAGTCTAAAGGAAATATGGATTTAAGTGGTTTAAATGTTGCTATTCTTTTAGAAGTTCCTGGCCCTTTAGGTTCAGGCGGTTGGACAGCAGGGTTATATATTGATGAAAAAGCATCTGATGATGCAGCTGATGCGCTCGCAGTTATTTTCTCAGGTCAAGCAGGTGGACAAACAGGTTGGTTTAGACATATGATTGCAAACTTCCTTGGCGTAAAAAGATGTTCTATATCATATAAAGAAACCGACGATGGATGGTCGTTTACAATTCCAGAAATCTTAGATGGTCGAATTGAACATGAGCCAGGAAAAGAGAGAGGCGAAGTAGTAAAAGTATCAAACTTAAAATATTGGGTTGCGCCAGAAATAATTGTTTGCAAAGGATCAAAAAGAAGTAGGATTAGAGATCACGGCCGTAATTGGGATTTCACAGGTGGAAGTGCCGAATATTGTGCTGTTGATTGGGCCGGACCATAATTCATATGAAAAACAAAGCTAAAGTTGTCGTCATCGGTGGCGGTGTAGTTGGAGTTAGTACGCTTTACCACCTTGCAAAAAAAGGATGGTCTGATGTAGTTTTGTGCGAACGCAAAGAACTTACATCAGGTTCGACGTGGCACGCTGCGGGTTTGATGCCTTTATTCAACATGAGTTACTCTGTTGGTCAAATCCATAAATACTCAGTTAAATTTTATCAAGAACTTGAAAAAGAAACTGGTCAAGATGTTGGCTTTAGGCAAGTAAGTAATATTCGACTTGCTGAAAACCAGGATAGAATGGATGAGTATCGTCAATATGCAGGTGTTGCAGAAACAATAGGTGTTAAAGTCAATTTTTTAACTCCCGAAGAAGTTCAAAAAGTTTGGCCGCTTTGTTCAACTGAGGGCTTAGTGGGTGCTATACAGCACCCTGAGGATGGATACATACAACCCAATGATCTTACGCAAGCTCTAGCAAAAGGAGCAAGAGCGCTTGGAGCTGAAATTTACAGACAAACAGCAGTCATAGGACTTGAACAGTTACCAGATGATAGTTGGATTGTTACAACTGATAAAGGTGAAATCAAATGTGATATTGTTGTTTCATGCTCGGGAAATTTTGTCAGGCAAACCGGAGAAATGGTTGGATTAGATATCCCAGTGATACCTGTTGAGCATCAATATATCGTTACAGAAGCTCATCCTAAAATTCTAGAAAGACAAAAAGAAGGCCTTCCTGAAATGGGTGTACTTAGAGGATCTGACGGCGCATGGTATATGCGTGAGGAAGCTGGTGGATTAATTCTTGGACCATATGAAAATGGTGCACCATGTTGCTATGTCAATGGACCTAGCAAAGACTGTGAGTATGAATTATTCCAAGAAGACTTAGACAGACTTGGCCCCCATATAGAGCATGCCATTCACAGAGTTCCTATTTTTGGAGAAGCAGGAATTAAGAAAGTTTATAATGGTGCTATTTGTTATACTCCAGATGGAAGCCCAATTATCGGTCCAGCATGGGATAGAAAAAATTTATATTTAAATGACGGTCATTCGTTTGGCGTTACAGCTGCTGGTGGTGCAGGCTGGCAGATCGCAGAATGGATTGTTGATGGCGAACCGACCATTGATATGCTCGGGGTTGAACCCAGAAGGTTTGGCGATTACGCATCAAAATCATATTTAATCAAAAAAAATGAAGAGGCTTATGCTAACGTTTTCACAATCCATTATCCTGATGAAGAAAGGCCCGCAGGCCGGCCATTAAGACAAGCTCCTTGTTATGATAGGCTGAAAAATTTAGGTGCAGTGTTTGGTCAAAAGTTTGGTTGGGAGCGCGCAAACTGGTTTGCTCCTGAAGGAGTTCCACAAGAAGATGATTGGTCATTCAGGCGATCAGCTTGGTTTGAGCACATTGGAAATGAATGTAAAAATGTAACAGAAAATGTAGGTCTTTTAGATATGACCGCATTTGCAAAATGTAGAATAAGCGGACCAGGAGCAGAAGAATTCCTAGATAATTTAGTTGCTAATAAATTACCAAAAAAGATAGGAAGGACAAATCTCTGTCATGCTTTGAATTCTAAAGGAGGAGTACACTCAGAATTTACAATAATGAGAGAGTCTCATGACAGTTTTTATTGTGTTTCTGCTGGAGCTTGGCAGCGGCTGGACCATGATTGGGTAAAAAAACATATGCCCGATGACAGAAGTGTAAAATTTGAAAATATTACAAATCAAATTGGAGTATTAGTTGTCGCTGGTCCGAAGTCGAGAGAACTTCTTCAAAGAGTATCTGAGGATGATTTCACAAATGAGGGTTTCCCATGGCTATCTGGCAAAAAAGTAAAAATTGGTGCTGCAGAAACACTTGCAATAAGAGTAAATTTCGTTGGCGAATTAGGATGGGAAATCCACTCACCAATTGAAGTACAAAATCATATATTCGATACATTAATGGATGCAGGAAAAGATCTGGGTTTAAAGCCTTTTGGCATAAGAGCAATGGACTCTTTGAGAATTGAGAAATCCTACAAACTAATTGGTACAGAATTATCAATTGAATACGCAGGATATGAGTCAGGAATAGACAGGTTCATTCACCCAAACAAAGGTCAATTCATAGGCAGAGATGCATTAGTTCAGTGGAGAGAAAAAGGTTTTGAAAATTCCTTCGTAACTCTTGAAGTTCATGGTGTAAAAGATGCTGATGTGCTTGGCAATAATCCAATATATGCTGATGGCAAAGTTATTGGTCGTGCTACAGGTGGAAATTTTGGCTTTCGAGTTAATAAGTCTCTCGCTTTAGCTATGGTCAATCCAGCTCATTCAGAAGTAGGCACAAAGTTAAAGATCGATATTTTGGGAGATATGTTTGATGTAACGGTAATACCCGAAAGTCCATACGATCCTGATAATCAGAAACTTAGATCTTAGCTACTTGAAAAAGTGTCAGAAGCTTTAAAAGTTTACGAACAGCTCTGTAAAGATAAGCATATTGAACATAATATTAAGCAAAAAGATTTAGTTATTGAATTAGATAAATTTTTGTTAGGTTCGAGCAGAAATTTTATAAAAAAACTATTTCGATATAATTTAAATCAAAAGAAATGCTTTTATTTATACGGGGGAGTGGGCATTGGAAAAACACTCATTATGGATTTATTCTATGATGACGTAAATTTAAAAGAAAAACAAAGAGTCCATTTTCATGAGTTTATGATTAATATACATGATCAATTACACCAACTCAGAAATGAAAAAAATTCAAGAGATTTTATAATTTCAAAACTTGTAAAAGGCATTAAATCGAAATCAAGTCTCATATTTTTTGATGAATTCCAGGTCACAAATATAGCTGACGCAATGATTCTCGGGCATTTATTTGAGGAGTTCTTTAAAAATAATATTTTAATTGTATTAACTTCTAATTCCAGCCCAGAAGACTTATACAAAGAAGGGCTGCAAAGAGAACTTTTTATTCCATTTATTAATTTAATTAAAAATAACTCTCTAATTCATCATCTATCAATAGACATTGACTATAGAACAAGATCATTAAAAGAAGAAAAGAACTTTTTTTTATCAAATTCACCGGTTAGTAAGCTTAAAATAAATGATATTTTTTCTATCCATTCAAATAAAACTTCAGTCGAGGATAAAGTAATAAGTGTGAAGAAGAGAAATTTTGTTGTTAAGAATTTGTCTAATAGAATAGCTCGTTTTCAATTTAATGAAATTTGTGGTGATAATAGAGGCACTGAAGACTACCTCGAATTAATTAAATTAATTGATAGATTAATCGTTGAAAATGTTCCAAATTTTGGAAATACAAATTCTAATCTTCAAGAAAGATTTATTAATTTAATTGATGTTCTCTATGATAATAAAATTAAATTATATTTAAGCACAGAAAAAGAAATAAGCGATCTTGGCAGTGCATATCATTTGAAAGATAAATTTAACAGAACCATAAGCAGACTTCTAGAAATGAAATCACAATAGTTACAAATGAAAATAGCAGTAATAGGAGCGGGAATTGTTGGCATTTCTTCAGCCAATTGGCTTAAGAAGTACGGTCAAGATGTGACCTTGTATGACATGAATGATCCTGGATCACAAGCAAGTTACGGCAATGCTGGAACTTATGCAAAATATGCAAATATACCAACTAATTCATCATCCTATTTTTATTTATTTCCATATTTATTGCTAAACAAAAACAGCCCCTTATTCATTAGCCTAAAACGATTAAACGAGACATTTCCATGGATTATTAGATACTTGAGCAATTGCAGAAATGAAAAAGTTAACCACACTGTTCAACATTTAACAACTTTACTGTCACATATGGATGATGGTTATGAAGATCTATTCAACGAAGCAAATGCAGAAGATTATATATCAAGAGAGTCTATCATGTATGGATGGTCTACAAAATTATTTTTTAATGCTGCAAAACAAGATTTCCCTAAAAGAGAAGAAACAGGTGTTAAAATAACAACTCTAAGTCGAGATGATATTTCTGATCTTGAACCTAATATTAATAATATCTTTTATAAAGGAGCCTTATTTGAAGGTAGTTATTTTGCAAAAAGTCCGATCAAGGTTAGCGAAGCATTAATGAAACTGTTTATTAAAAAAGGAGGAAAATTCAAAAAAGAGAAAGTTATATCCATCAGAAAAACTGAGACTAATCAAATAAATATTAAAACAAACTCAGAAGAGACCCTGCACGATAGAGTCGTGATTACATCTGGAGTATGGTCTAATGATCTGCTTAAACATATAGGCGACAAAGTGCCACTGGAAGCTGAAAGGGGTTACCATTTGGTCAATCCAGAATTGAAGAATATTGTAAAAAGACCAATATCTTGGCAAGAACGAGGAACATATTTTACACCTATGTCTGACGGCCTAAGAACGGGTGGAATTGTTGAATTTGGAGCGTTAAATGAAATAAAAAATGACAGAGTCCTTAACTTTTTAAACCGGGCATTAAAGGAAGTTTTTCCCTCAGCAGACCTTCCTCAAAAAACATGGGTAGGGTTCAGGCCGTCGGTGCCTGACTCTCTTCCAGTGATTGGACAATCTCCAAAAAACCCTTATATTTATTATAATTTTGGCCATCAACATATTGGGTGGTCATTAGGCGGCATATCAGGAAAACTGGTTGCACAACAAATTTGCGCAAACAATACAGATTTAGATTTGTCACCGTATTCTGTAAAGAGGTTTAAGTTATGAAATACTCACTATACAATTTAGTTAAGAATTCATTTTCTTATCATGAGAATTGGGAAAAAGCATGGAGCAGTCCTGATCTTAAACCTGAATATGATGTA
Organism: uncultured Pelagibacteraceae bacterium; assembly: GCA_902589175.1. Classification (GTDB taxonomy): domain Bacteria; phylum Pseudomonadota; class Alphaproteobacteria; order Pelagibacterales; family AG-422-B15; genus CACNXQ01. The sequence goes on from CACIRX010000001.1 coordinate 264,450, forward strand.
GTAATAGTTGGGGGTGGCGGTCATGGATTAGGAACTGCCTATTACCTAGCAAAAGAATTTGGTGTTAAAAATATTGCTGTTCTTGAGAAGGGATGGATTGGTGGGGGTAATACTGGACGTAACACAACCATAATAAGATCAAATTACTTATGGGATGAAAGTGCAGCTCTTTATAATCATGCTGTTAATTTATGGGAAGGCCTTTCTAGTGAGCTTAATTTTAATGTAATGTTTTCACAAAGAGGGTTATTTCACTTAGCGCACTCGGTTCATGACATGCAAGAAATCACAAGAAGAGGTTATTCTAATTATTTAAATGGTATTGACGCTGAAATTCTAAATCAGGATCAAGTTGCAAAAAAAATACCTCATATTAATGTTAATGGCAGGTATCCTGTTTTAGGGGCCTTACTTCAGAGGCGAGCAGGAACAGCGCGTCATGATGCTGTAGCATGGGGGTACGCACGAGCGGCAGAAAATCTTGGTGTCGATATAATTCAAAACTGTGAGGTTAAAGGAATAGATATATCAAATGGCAAGGTTGTTGGATTACAAACAACAAAAGGTTCTGTTAAAGTTGATAAAGTTGGTCTCGTACCTGCTGGACACTCCTCAGTATTAGCTAATATGGCAGGTTTTTCTCTCCCAATAAACTCTGTACCCTTACAGGCTTTAGTAAGCGAGCCTGTTAAACCAATTCTGGATTGTGTCATCATGTCAAACTCCGTTCATGTTTATGTAAGTCAATCAGATAAAGGTGAACTAGTTGTTGGAGCAGGTTCTGATGCCTATAACTCATATTCTCAGCGAGGATCCTTTGATATGATTGAACATATGATGGCTCCCTTAGTTGAATTATTTCCAATATTCTCAAGACTTAAAATGCTTCGCAGCTGGGGAGGCATTGTAGATGTAACCCCAGATAGAAGCCCAATAATAGGCAAGACCCCTATAAAAGACTTGTTTATTAATTGCGGTTGGGGAACTGGTGGATTCAAAGCAACTCCAGGGTCAGCTCATGTATTTGCTGAGACAGTTTTTAGAGGAGAGCCAAATGATATTGCAGCTCCTTTTTCATTAGAAAGACATTTCTCAGGAGCCTTAGTTGATGAAGCTGCAGCGGCAGCAGTTGCTCATTAATAATTTTTTTTATGTTTATAATTAATTGTCCATATTGTGGGGAAAGAGATCAGACAGAATTCACATGTCACGGCGAAGCCCACATTGCAAGGCCAGATAACCCATCTGAAATAAGTGATGAAGAATGGGGCAAGTATCTTTTTTTTAGAGAAAATCCAAAAGGAACCCATTTTGAAAGATGGACTCATGATCATGGATGCAGACGATGGTTTAATGTAATGAGAGACACTGTCACAGATCAAATAATAAAAACATATAAAATGGGTGAAGCGAAGCCGGTGATATCAAATGAGTAATCAAAATAGGACAATTTACGGCGGTAAAGTAAACAGGGAAAAGCCAATTAACTTTGTTTTTAACGGAAAGTCTTATATTGGGTATCAGGGCGATACGTTAGCTTCTGCGTTATTAGCTAACGATGTTCATTTAATAGGTAGAAGTTTTAAGTATCATCGTGCAAGAGGAATTTTAACTGCAGGTTCAGAGGAGCCAAATGCAATTGTTCAATTAGGACTTGGAGCACGAACAGAGCCAAATATTCGTGCAACAGAAGTAGAGCTTTATGAAGGTCTAGAAGCTTCTAGTCAAAATTGTTGGCCATCAGTTAATTTTGACATTGGAGCTATGAACAACTTTCTATCAAGAATATTCCCTGCAGGTTTTTATTACAAAACATTTAAATGGCCTCCAAGCATGTGGTTATTTTATGAGCATTTCATAAGAAAAGCTGCTGGGTTAGGTCAGTCACCTACAGCAAAAAACCCAGACAGATATGAACAGAAATTTTATTACACTGATATCACTATTGTAGGTGGTGGCATCTCAGGTTTACTCGCAGCTTTGGGTGCAGGTCGATCGGGGTGTAAAGTTTTGCTTATAGATGAAAATCCCGAATTAGGAGGATATCTCCTCGATTATAATTTTAGTATCAATGAAAAAGACGGAAAAAAATGGCTGAAAAAAATCATAGATGAATTAAACGGCTTAGCCAATGTTACAATTCTCAAAAGAACCACCGCAATGGGGTATTATGATTACAACTATTTAACGGCTTTAGAAAAAGTTACTAATCACCATGTAGAATTTTCAAGCACTTTACCGAGAGAGAGATATTGGCGCATACGTTCAAAAAAAGTTATTTTGGCACAAGGAGCTTTTGAAAGGCCACTTGTTTTTGCCGACAATGATAGACCTGGTATCATGATGGCATCTGCAGGTCAAAAGTATCTCTCTAGGTACGGAGTATTACCAGGTAAGTCAGTTGTACTTTTTACAAACAATGATCATGCTTATTTAATCGCTTTTGAGTTTGTTGAAAAGGGGGCTAAAGTAACAGTCGTAGATACAAGAGATCTTTTAAATGCAAGAATTAGTGAAAAATGTAAATCATTAAATATAACAGTTTTTAAGTCATATTCAGTTATTAAGACCTATGGTGATAAGAAAGTAAATAGAATAGAAATACAGCAAGTTGATAAAAACCAAAATCAACTAACAGGAGAAGTTGAAAATATTCATACTGATTGTGTTTTAATGTCTGGCGGTTGGAACCCAGCAGTCCAACTGTTCAGCCAATCAAGAGGTAAACTAAAATATGATCTAAAGATAAATACTTTTGTTCCTGATAAAATCATCGAAAACCAAAAAATAATTGGTTCGAATAATGGTCAGTTTAATCTGCAAGAAAATCTTAATGAATCATTTGAAGCAGGAATAGCAGCAGCTAATGAACTTAATTTCAATAGCGTTGAAAAAGTTAATTGGACTGGAAAAGAAGAGATAGAGTTCACACATTCTGATGTTGAGCCATATATGTTAGGTAAGAAAAAAGTTACAAAAGGATCTAAACATTTCATTGATTTTCAAAATGATGTAACTGCTGCAGATATTTTTCTAGCGCAACGAGAAGGCTACATCAGTGTAGAACATACAAAAAGGTACACAACAACAGGAATGGGCACTGACCAAGGAAAAACATCCAATGTTAATGCATTGGCTTTGATGTCTCATATTCATAATAAACCTGTAGACGAAATAGGTCACACAACTTTTAGACCGCCTTATGCTCCTCAGACGATTGGAGCTATAGCCGGAAGAAGCGTTGATAAGCTTTTTGACCCTGAACGAAAAACATCAATGCATGAATGGCATGTTGAGAATAAAGCTGTATTTGAGGATGTTGGGCAATGGAAAAGACCATATTATTTTCCTCAAAACAAAGAGGATATTCATCAAGCAGTTAAAAGAGAATGTTTAGCAGTAAGAAATAGCTTGGGTATATTAGATGCATCAACCCTTGGAAAGATTGATCTACAAGGGCCTGATGCCGCTAAATTTCTAAACATGATTTATACAAACGCTTGGTCAAAACTTGAAATCGGCTCATGCAGATACGGATTAATGTGCAATGAGCATGGCATGATATTTGATGATGGGGTTACAAGTAGGTTGGGAGAAAATCATTATCACATGACAACGACAACTGGCGGTGCTGCGAGAGTAATGTCCTGGTTAGAAGAATTTCTACAAACAGAATGGCTTGATATGAAAGTGTTTTGCACCTCAGTTACTGAACAGTGGGCTGTGCTATCTATATCGGGACCAAATTCAAGAGAATTTTTAAAAGATTTAACAAATATTGATTTATCAAAAGAAAATTTTCCATTCATGAAATTTAGAGAAGGGGAAGTTTGCGGAGTTAAAGCAAGAGTATTCAGAATTAGCTTCACTGGAGAGTTAAGCTATGAGGTTAATGTTCCTGCGCGTTATGGACGTTATGTTTGGGAAAAATTTATGGAACATGGGAAAAAATACAATATTACTCCATATGGTACAGAGACAATGCATGTATTGCGAGCTGAGAAAGGATTTATAATCGTTGGACAAGATACAGATGGAAGTGTCACACCAAGTGATATGAATATGGATTGGATCGTTTCAAAGAAGAAAGAAGATTTTCTTGGAAAGAGATCCTTTACGAGACCTGATACCGTTAGACATGATAGAAAAAAATTTGTTGGACTCTTAGTTAATGACAAAAAAACGATCCTTCCGGAAGGATCACATATCGTTGAAAAGGCATTAAAACAGCCACCGATGAAAATGTTAGGACATGTTACATCTAGTTATTACAGTCCTACTTTAGGTTATCCAATCGCTCTAGCGATGTTAAAAGATGGCTTTAGTAAAATGGGTGAACAAGTAGTTGTACCACTTATGAATGGCAAGATTATTGAAGCTACTGTGACAGATACAATATTCTACGACAAAGAAGGTAAGAGAAATAATGAGTAATCAACCGCAAATTTTTTCCCCTCTTACACAAAAAGAAAAAATCGCTTCGGATAATATTTCATTGGAGCTAATTGATTTTTTAGGAAAAATTAATGTGAGATTAAAGGAAGATGATGTGCAAGCAAGAGAGGCAGTAGAAAAATACCTTACATATAGCCTTCCAAAAAGTGCTGGTGAAGTCACTGGAAATAATGAGACTAGAGTTTTGTGGTTAGGACCAAATGAATATTTGTTATTAAGTGAAGATGAAAAAAAAGACAATGTTATCAATGGATTAAGAGAAATACTTTCAGATTTATTTTGCGCAATTACCGATGTATCTGATTATTATTTGACGATGAGGCTTAGTGGTCCAAAAAGTATTGAAGTCTTAACAAAAGCTTGCCCTCTTAATTTTGATCAATATCTCACAAAAGGGAATTCTTGCGCTCAATCGTATATAAGTAAGGCAACAGTCCTCATTGACAGATTATCAGATGACCTAGTTTTTGATATATCAGTTAGATGGAGTTTTGCTGATTATTTATGGGATTGGTTAGCGGACTCAAGCAATGAATTTATTTTAAGCGAAAAGTAAATATTGTGAAAGTATCATTATTACTTGCCTTATCTCGATCAGTTTTTAAAAAATGCCCGCAATGCGGAGAAGAAAAAATTTATAAGCAATATTTGAAACTGAAGCCTAATTGCAATAATTGTAATGAAAAGCTTTCAATTTATAGAACGGATGATTTTGGTCCTTGGCTTACAATTATTATTGTTGGACACATCATTGTTCCTTTAGTTTTATATATAGAACAAAACTATTCACCTCAGTTATGGTTGCAGGCAATTACATGGATACCAATTACAATAATGACCGTGCTTTATATGCTTCCGATATCAAAAAGTATATGCCTGGCTATATTATGGAGCTTAAGGGATAAATAATTATGAGATTGGTTTTATTGTTCTTATTTTTATTTTATTCAGCGTCTGCAAGCACTGAAAACCTGTCACAAACCGCCGCACATCATTTATCGGATGGAACTTATGCAAACACTAATGGAGTACCATATGAAAGTAGTTTTAAAAAACTAATGCAATGGAGTTGGGAGAGAAGAAGTAAGGATTTATCGACATTTAAATTTGAAATGGAGAAACCAAATTATAAAGAAATATATAACAATGATAACATTGTTACTACATGGATTGGGCATGAGACTTTTTTATATCAAAACAAGGATATAAATGTGCTTACAGATCCACATTTTACTGATCGAGCCTCACCATTAAGTTTTGCTGGACCAAAGAGATATATGCCACCCGGTATGGAAATTGATGATTTACCAAACATTGATGTCGTAACAATTTCTCATAGTCATTATGACCACCTTGATTATAGAAGCGTGAAATTAATCTCGGAAAAATACGAAGATGTTCTTTTTTTAGTCCCACTGGGTCTCGAAGAATGGTTCATAAATAAAGGGATAAAAAATGTGAGAGAACTAGATTGGTGGGACTCGATTAAAGTAAGTGATACAGAAATTACTTTTGCTCCAGTGCAACATTGGTCGGCAAGGGGCTTATTTGATAGAAATGAAACTTTATGGGGAGCTTGGCATTTTAAAAATTATTATCACAGCTTTATTCATTTAGGTGATACAGGCTATTCTGATGATTTTAAAGAAATCAGAAAAAGATTAGGGTCAGTTGATTTAGCTGCTATTCCAATCGGTGCTTACGAGCCAAGATGGATCATGGAAGTTTCACACATGAATCCTGAAGAGGCAGTTATGTCTTTCTTAGATTTAGAAGCTTCTAAAGCCATTGGCATGTCTTGGGGAACATTTATTTTAACCGATGAGCCTGTAAGAGAGCCGCCTCAAAAGTTAATTGAAGTCGTTTCAAAATATAATATTTCTCAAGATAGATTTTTCACATTAAAGCATGGAGAAACTTACTTAGATAATTGAAGTTTAATTTTTGAAAGTAAGTAAAGAGACAAAAAAGAAATAAAAAAGCCTAATATTAATGAACTTAAAGCCGTTTCAAGCTCTATAGGCAAGTTCACTTTTTCAAAAGCTAAATTTAGAAATTCATTAAACAAAAGAAATAAAAATAATGCCAAAATGCATGATGTGTAGTGAGCAATTGCATTTGAAGTACGAACAAAATTAAATTGTTTGTGGTCAATATCTTTGCCGATAAAGAAACCAATCATTAGACCTCCGATTGCTATTGCTGCTTCATTACCATGTGCAGTCGGCCATGTAAGATAAAATAAAAGAAAGATTACAACCAATGAAAAATATTTTGTAAAGGTATTGAATTTAATATTTTCTCTTTCAATGTTTTTGTAGATAAGGTCTGCAATGTAAAGAGTAACTAATCCAACAACCAAGCCCCCTAAAATATCTCCAATATCATGAACTCCCAAGTAAACTCGGCTTAGAGGCACCCCAAAGAGAAAAATTATTGAAAGTGATTTCACAAATAAATTCTTCACATTTAAGGCTATATAAAGCCAAATCACGACCGCAATTTGAGTGTGACCACTTGGAAACCCGAATGAAGTTTCAGTTTGAAGCCATGGATCAATATTAAGAGCAAAATCCGGCCTAGGATCTTGAAAAATATCTTTCAGAAATGAATTTATAATTGCGGAAAAGAAAACTATTACAAGAAGTTTGCCAAAAACTTTTCGGTCATAACACCAATAAATAAATGGGATAAACATGAATAAAAAATCTCGATATCCCAACCATGTAAAAAATTCAAATATAGGAGTTAAATAGGGTGTTCGAATATTGACTACCCAACTAATGTCATTAAGTAAACTATAAATCATGAATATCTGTTGTATTTGTGGTTTTATTAATTATATATCAAAAAATCATTAATTAGATATTTAAATGAAAGCAATAGGATACAACTCATACGGAGATATTGATAATCTTGAAATTTTAGAGGTTGCTGAGCCAAGACCTAAAAGATCAGAAGTAATTGTGAAGATCGAAGCCGTATCTCTTAACCCAGTTGATATCAAAAAAATGCAAGGTGGGTTTAAGCCCATAACCAATCTGAATAAATTTCCTATATTCACTGCCTGTGATTTCAGTGGTGAAATTACTGAAATTGGAAGAGATGTAGGAGCTTTTAAAGTTGGTGATAAAGTATTTGGCATGACAGATATATTATTTAATGGAAGTGCCGCAGAAAAAATTAAAATTTCTCAAAAGTTAGTTTCACTTGTACCAAAAAATATCAAGTTGCACGAAGCAGCCGCTATTCCTCAAGTAGCAAATACATCGTTGCTAGCATTGCGAAATATTGCCTCAATCCGAAAGGGACACAAAATCCTTATTAATGGTGCATCCGGAGGAGTGGGTTCTTTTGCAATTCAAATGGCTAAAATATATGAAACAGAAATAACTGCGGTAACAAGTGATAGAAATTACGAATGGATTAAAAATGATTTTAATATAGATGACGTAGTTGATTATACAAAAGAAGATATTTTATCTTCATCAAAAAAATATGATATCGTTTTTGACGCAAATGGAAATCTATCTTTTCCTAATGCATCAAAAATCTTGTCAGCTAATGGAATATATGTGACTACAAAAAATAACATCTACAATAATATCGATGTGGCAAAACAACTGTTTCAAAGAAAAAAATCAAGAGTTGTATTATCTGGTAGAACATCAACTGCAAATTTAGATTTATTTAGAATGTGGATTGAAGATGGAAAGATTAAGCCCATCATCGAAAAAATATTTTCTTTTGATCAATATCTTGATGCTTACAATCATCTCAAAAGTGGTCGCGCAAAAGGCAAAATACTTTTAAATTTTAATTAAAATATGTCTGACATTGAGGTTAAAAATATTATTAATCCTGTTCCTGCCACAGACGGTGCTGGAGTAAAATTAAAAAGAAGTATAGGTGTGGAGCCAAACTATTTTGATCCTTTTTTAATGTTGGATGAATTTGGTTCTGAAGACAGCAAGGATTATATAGCTGGTTTTCCTTCACATCCTCATAGAGGAATAGAGACGGTGACTTATATGCTGGCTGGAGAATTTGAGCATAAAGATAGTACTGGTGGAGAAGGAAGAATGACAGCAGGCGATGTGCAGTGGATGAAAACTGGCAGTGGAATTATTCACTCTGAAATGCCTGCTATGAAGGAGGGTAAGCTTCATGGTTTTCAGTTATGGATTAATATGCCTGCTAGCTTAAAAATGAGTAAGCCTGAATATCATTATATTGATGCCAATGAGATGAGTGTGCATCGCGATGAAGATAAAAAAGTCAAAGTAATTGCTGGTAAATTTGAGAATGCTGAAGGGCCAATTAAAAAGCATAATATTGAGCCAATATTCTTTGATATTGAACTTAAACAAAATAAACAGTTTAGTTTTTCAATACCTAAATCGCATAACAGTTTTGTTTACTTGGTTGATGGCAGAATAAAAATCGGTAACCTATCTCATGATAATATTGAGGGATCTAAACTAGTATTGTTGACAAATGGCAATAATTTGAAAGTATCTGCTGAAACCAATGCTAAGTTACTATTAATCGCAGGTGAACCAATTGGTGAGAGCATTGCTCGCAGCGGACCATTTGTAATGAATACCAAAAGTGAGATCATTCAAGCGATTAATGACTATAATAACGGAACATTTGTAAGATAAGGAAAAATATGAGTATTTATGACATTGAAGTAAAAGACATTGATATGAACTCTATCAAAATGGAAGAATTCAAGGGAAAAACTCTATTAATTGTAAACGTGGCAAGTGCTTGTGGTTTTACACCGCAATATACTGGCTTACAAAATCTCTATGATAGATATAAAGATAAAGGGTTAGAAATTTTAGCGTTTCCTTGTAATCAATTTGGTGCCCAAGAAAAAGGAACGAACGAGGAAATAAAAGATTTTTGTGACACAAAGTATAATGTATCCTTTCGCCTGTTTGATAAGATTGATGTTAATGGAGAGAATGCATCACCTCTTTTTGTTAAGCTTACTGAAGAAGCTGGCAGAGAGATACAGTGGAATTTTACAAAGTTTTTAATCAATAAAGAAGGTGAATTTGTTAAAGGTTTTGGTACACAAAAAAAACCTGAAGAGATTGAAGAGCATATTAAAGCTATTATTTAAAATGTCAGACAGATTAAAAGAAATTTTTGTTAAACCACAAACTTGCTATAAATTTACTGAAAAGGAAGTTGCAAACGATACGCTTAATGAACTTTATAATCTTGTTAAGTGGGGCCCAACTTCGTTTAACTCTAGTCCAATGAGATTAAAGTTTCTTAAAAGCAGTATCTCAAAGGAAAAGCTATCAAAATTAGTGAGTGATGATAATATCAGCAAAGTTATCAACGCACCTGTATGCACAATTATTGGGATGGACATAGAATTTTGGCGTGATCTTCCCAAAAACTATTTACGTGAGGATGCTAAGCAATATTTTGAAAATGATATAACCAAGTCTGAGGTTACAGCTTTTAGAAATTCATCAATTCAAGGAGGTTACTTTATAAAAGCAGCAAATTCCCTCGGTTTATCAGTTGGACCAATGTCTGGCTTCTCAAATGATCTGGTTGATAAAGAATTTTTTAATGGCACAACAATTAAAAGCAATTTTCTATGTAATTTGGGATACGCTGCTGAGGGTGGTTTTTATGAGAGAGCCCCGAGGTATGACTTTTCTGATATTGCTGAAATAATTTAAGCAGCAATCAAATTTAGATAAGTATCTTCTAACTTATTGATATCTCTCGCTCTTATTAGTTCATTCACTTCTTGTTTAAATTTTTTAGATCCTGGAACTCCAAAACAAAGTGAAAGTAATGGACTGAGCAATTCGAAGGTAGATATAGTTTCAATGTTCATTTTAATATAATCAAAATACTTTTTCACAACATCGGACTTGTTAACTTGAATATTACTTTGACCATAAAATATATGATCCACATCTTTTATAAAGAAAGGGTTTGCTTGTACTGCTCGACCTACCATCACTCCATCTAAATATTTCAATTGTTCAATACAGTCATCAATATTTGTCAAACCTCCATTCATTATAAATTTAATGTCAGGAAACTCTTTTTTGATATTATAAACAAATTCATATTTAAGTTCGGGCAATGTGCGATTTTTTTTAGGATCAAGACCTTTTAGAAAAGCTTTGCGAGCGTGAATAAAAATGATTTTTACATCACTCTCAAGAACTGTAGAGATGAAATTTTTAAAAAAATCATAAGAGTCAAATTCATCAACGCCAATTCTACATTTTAATGAAACGTCTATTGAAGTTTCTTCTCTCATGCCACTTAAGCAATCTCTAACCAATTCTGCTTCTTTCATCAAACACGCCCCCATTTTTCCTTGAGAGACTTTTTTAGAGGGGCAGCCAACATTTAAATTGATACCCTGATAATCAAACTTATTTGCTAAACTTGTTGAATATTTTAATAAGCTTATATCAGAACCGCCAACTTGCAGGATGACAGGTTTTTCGATGGTTTTTTTTCTAAGAAGTTTTTTGTAATCGCCTCTGTGTAAAGCTTGACTGGCTATCATTTCAGTAAATAAAACAGCTTCGTTTGAAATAAGACGGTACATGTACCTTGCGCTTGGAGTTGTTACTCCCATCATTGGTGCTACAGAAAAGCGATAGTCAACGTTCAAATTATTCATAATTTAGTTTTTGCCTAACAGTTATAAGTACTCCGCTACTTACAATACAAAGAATTCCAAAGCACACTATTATGTTTGGAATATCTCTAAAAAATAAGACGCTTATTAGCATATTACTGACAATTTCAAAATAGTGAAATGGAGCTAAAATGCTTGCTTCAGCATTTTGATAAGCTTTTATAAATATAAAATGCACCAGAATCACAACTAAACCAATTGAGCCCATCAAAATAATCTGACTAAAATTAGGATCACTGTCCCAATAAAAAGGAAGAAAGATAGTCATTATTAGAGCCCCAGGAATTGCGGTATAGCACAGGCTTACCCATGGATCAGAAGTAAAGTTTACCCGGCGCGTGTAAACAAGATACATTGCATAAAAGAATCCTGAAAATAAGGCAAATAAAGAAAAATAATTAAACTCACTAAACCCTGGCTGTATTACTAAAAGAGTTCCAAAAAAACCAAAAAATGTACAAAAGATCTTTAGTGAATTCAATTTTTCTCCCAAAATAAATGAAGACATGAATACCACCACGATGGGAGCAATGAGCATTATGCTTAATGCATTAGCAAGGGGGATTTGTGAAATTGATGCATAAAAGAATGCCGTCGCAAGAAATATAAAGGTACCTCTGATTAATTGATGCTTTGTTGATTGATTAACAAATTCTTTTTTTCCTTTTAAAAAATAAACAAGTGGTACTAAGAAAATAAAATGGCTGAAAAAACGTCCCCAAATTATTTCAAGTATACCAATATCCTCGCTTAAGTACTTAGCAAGTGCATCATACAAAGGAGCTATTAATAATCCAAGGCATAACAAAGATATGCCCAAAATAACGTTCTGCTCTTTAAGCATGGTTTATTTATTTAGTTCACGCATGGCCTGATCAATTCCCTCAATTGTGAGAGGAAACATTCGATCAGAAAAGATCTGCTTTATAATGGAAGTTGATGCAATTCTATCCCAATATCGCTCAGGTATCGGATTAAGCCAAATCGCATTTTCGTATACGTTTAACATTCTAGTTAGCCAAGTTTCACCAGACTCTTCGTTCCAGAACTCCACACTTCCGCCAGGGTAGGTTATTTCATACGGACTCATTTCAGCGTCTCCAACAAATATTACTTTATAATCAGATGGGTATGTGTGCAGAACGTCCCATGTTTTGATATTGTCATTGTATCTGCGATTATTATCTTTCCAAACCGCATCATACAAGCAATTGTGGTAGTAGAAATATTCCATGTGTTTAAATTCTGTTCTTGCTGCAGAAAATAGCTCCTCACAGATTTTAACATGTGCATCCATTGATCCACCAACATCAAAAAATAGTAATACTTTGATTTTATTTCTTCGTTCAGGCATCATTTTAACGTCAATGTAACCTTTATGAGCAGTAGACTTAATTGTATTATCTAAATCTAACTCAGTTTCAGCTCCTTCACGCGCAAACTTTCTCAATCTTCTAAGAGCAATCTTTATATTTCGAGTACCAAGTTCTACGTCGCCATCTAAGTTGCTAAATTCTCTTTTATCCCAAACTTTTACTGCCTTTTTATTTTTTCCCTCTTTCTGACCAATTCTTATTCCTTCAGGGTTATAGCCGTATGCTCCAAAAGGAGATGTTCCACCTGTCCCAATCCATTTACTTCCTCCTTGATGTCTTTTTTTCTGTTCTTCCAATCTCTGTTTAAGCGTTTCCATCAATTTGTCCCAACCACCCAAGGACTCAATCATCTTTTTTTCTTCATCAGTTAAATACTTCTGCCCCATCAGTTTTAGCCATTCTTCTGGTATTTCTTTTGTTGTTTCACCTTCAGGGTTCTCTAACCCCTTAAATGAATGCCCAAAAACTCGATCAAATTTATCTAAATATCTCTCATCTTTGACTAGTGCTGAGCGGCTTAGATAATAAAAGTCGTTAACATTGAATGAGTCAACAACACGCTTATTCATCGCTTCCATCAACATCAAGTATTCTTTTAATGATACGGGTAAGCTCGCTTGTTTGAGGTCAAAAAAGAAATTAATAAACATATAATATTATTTTATAGAGATTCTTACTCTACTCAACATTCTCATTCTCTCTACGAGATATGAAAGCTAAACGCTCAAATAAATGAACATCTTGTTCATTCTTTAGCAAAGCTCCATGTAGAGGTGGTATTAGCTTTTTTGGATCCTTTTCTCTAAGGATTTTAGCATCTACATCATCCGTCATGAGCAACTTTAGCCAATCAATTAGTTCAGAGGTAGATGGCTTCTTTTTAATTCCTGGAACTTCTCTAATGTCGTAAAATATTTTAAATGCCTCTTGAATTAGATCTTTTTTTATATCTGGATAATGTACTTCAACGATCTCTTCCATAGTATTTGGATCAGGAAACTTAATATAATGAAAAAAACACCTTCTAAGAAACGCGTCTGGTAATTCCTTTTCATTGTTTGATGTTATAATTACTATTGGCCTATTTTGCGCCTTAATTGTCTCACCAGTTTCGTAAACAAAAAATTCCATTTTATCTAGTTCTAGTAGCAGATCGTTGGGAAATTCGATATCAGCCTTGTCAATTTCATCAATTAGAAGAACAGGCCTTTTATCGCTCTCAAAAGCATTCCATAACTTACCCTTGCTAATATAATTTTTGATATCCTTAACTTTTTCATCTCCAAGCTGCGAATCACGCAATCTTGTAACAGCATCATATTCGTAGAGACCCTGTTGAGCTTTAGTTGTGGACTTAATATGCCAAGTGATTATTTCAGCATCTAGAGATTTTGCTACCTCATGAGCTAGCATTGTTTTACCAGTGCCTGGCTCACCTTTAACTATTATTGGTCTTTCAAGAGTAATAGCGGCATTTACTGCCACTTTAAGATCCTCTGTTGCAATATAGGAGCTGGTTCCTTCAAACTTCATATAATTAAGATTAATTTCAGAGAAACATATTATATTTCAGTGATTTATCAATCATAAAAATTGTAATGATCCGTTGACTTAAATAATAAAAACCACTAAAAGCACCCAACTGTTTTTAATCTTAATTCTCAAGGAGTAAATATGGTCAAACTTCCAAAAACCTACAAGCCAACAAAATCTGAAAAATTCATGAATGCAAAGCAAAAAGAATATTTTAGAACCAAGCTTAAAAATTGGAAGGATGAGATTTACAGAGAAAGTAGAGAAACAGTCGAAAATCTACAAGACTCAATTGCTCCAGCTGACATGTCTGATAGAGCTACCCAAGAGTCAGAGAAATCCCTTGAGTTAAAGTCTCGAGATAGGCAACGTAAATTAATCGCCAAGATAGATGCTGCGCTTGCTAGGATAGAAAATGGAAGCTATGGCTACTGCGAAGTTACTGGAGAACCCATAAATATCGAAAGATTGGACGCTAGGCCAGTAACGACTCTTAGTATTGAAGCTCAAGAAATGCACGAGAGAGACGAAAAGCTTCATTCTGACGAATAAATAGTTATTAACAGCGAAAATCAGCCAATTTTAGATATATATTTAAGTTAATCTAATTGAGTTATATCATTAGATATAGAATCACCTGTTGATAAAAACTATAAAATTTAAGAACATTAATTGAACAAATTATATTTTATCGTTATTTAACAATAGTTTATAGGGTATTGTAAAATGAGAACAAAATGTGTACAAATGAAATATATATTTAAACTAAGTTTGGAGAAAGCACATGACAAAAGCAAATTTAAAAGTGGTAGACGATAAGAAGATGGACAACTCAGAAAAAGCAAAAGCTTTAGACGTAGCAATGTCACAAATTGAGCAAACTTACGGAAAAGGCTCAATTATGAAACTTGGCCAAAGGACTGTTATGGATGTTGAGGCCATTTCAACTGGGTCGCTATCATTAGATGTAGCTTTAGGAATAGGCGGACTACCAAAAGGTAGAATAGTAGAAATTTATGGACCAGAATCATCGGGTAAAACAACTCTTGCATTACATGTCATTGCCGAAGCGCAGAAAAAAGGTGAGAATTGTGCGTTTATTGATGCTGAGCATGCATTGGATCCTGCTTACGCAAAAAAACTAGGCGTAAACATTGATGAACTTATCATTTCGCAGCCAGATACAGGTGAGCAAGCTCTTGAAATAACTGACTCGCTTGTTAGATCGAAAGCAATATCGGTTCTAGTTGTCGACTCAGTTGCAGCATTAACCCCTAAAGCAGAAATTGAGGGTGAAATGGGAGATGCGCACATGGGTCTTCAAGCAAGATTAATGAGTCAAGCATTAAGAAAACTTACAGGCTCCGTTTCTAAATCTAATTGTATGGTAATATTCATCAACCAAATTCGAATGAAAATTGGTGTGATGTTTGGTAGTCCTGAAACAACAGCTGGTGGTAATGCTTTAAAGTTTTACTCATCTTGCAGATTAGATATAAGAAGGATAGGAGCAATAAAAGATAAAGACGAAATTATTGGAAACCAAACAAGAGTAAAGGTTGTAAAAAATAAAGTTGCACCGCCGTTCCGCGTAGTGGAATTTGACATTATGTACGGTGAAGGAATCTCAAAATTGGGTGAGCTCATTGATTTGGGTGTAAAAGTCGGCACCATTGAAAAGTCTGGGGCATGGTTTTCTTATAAAGGAAATAAGATTGGCCAAGGACGAGAAAACTCCAAGATCTTTTTAAAGGATAATCCTGCAGTAGCTAGTGAAATTGAATCAATGATTAGAGGACAATCTGAGGAAATACCTGAGCAAATTGGAGAAAACGAAGAAGTCGAAGATACTCCAGAAGAATAAGAAATTCATATAAATTGATCATAGCAAAAAGGCGCTTGAAGCGTCTTTTTGCGTTTTAGTCATCTCGATGTTATACCTTAACTATGAAAATTAATAGTTTAAGGGACTCATTCATATCTTACTTTGTTAAAAATGGACATCAACATGTTCATTCAAGTCCCCTTGTACCTCAAAATGACCCTACTCTGATGTTCGCTAATTCAGGAATGGTTCAATTTAAAAATGTATTCACAGGATTAGAGAAAACAGATTTCAACCGTGCCGTAACGGCTCAAAAATGCATTAGGGCAGGGGGAAAACACAATGATTTAGAAAATGTAGGCTATACTTTAAGGCATCATACGTTTTTTGAAATGTTGGGTAATTTTTCATTTGGAGATTATTTTAAAGACGAAGCGATAGATTACGCATGGAGATTTATCACTTCTGAACTAGGAATAAATAAAGATAAGCTTTGTGTAACTATTTATCACGATGATGAGCAGGCTTATAATGCTTGGAAGAAGATTACTGGTTTCACTGATGATAAAATAATTAGAATTTCTACAAAAGATAATTTCTGGTCAATGGGAGAAACAGGGCCGTGCGGACCTTGCTCTGAAATATTTTATGATCATGGTGAAAATTATATTGGCAAACCGCCTAGTGAAGCTGATGAAACGGGCGATCGATTTGTAGAAATATGGAATCTTGTTTTTATGCAGTATGAACAAGTTGACACAGTAAATCGTATTAATTTGCCAAGACCTTCAATTGACACAGGTATGGGTATTGAGAGAATAGCTGCGGTTATGCAGGGCACAAATGATAATTATCAAGTTGATAGTATATTAGAAATAATTAATCATTCTAAAGAATTAACGAAAAATGATAATGAAAATTTAATATCAAGCCATAGAGTAATAGCTGATCATTTAAGATCTTCATGTTTTTTAATTGCTGACGGTGTCCTTCCATCGAACGAAGGCAGAGGTTATGTCTTAAGGAGAATTATGAGAAGAGCAATGAGGCACGTACACATTCTAAATTACAATGATTTACTGATGCACAAACTGGCACCAACTCTAATTTCAAATATGAAAATGTCCTATCCTGAGCTTGAAAGAGCAGAGTCTCTAATAAATGAAACATTGAAATATGAAGAACAAAGGTTCAGAGATTTATTGTCCAGAGGAATTAAGCAACTTGATACAATGATCGATAATTTGAATGGAAAAACTATTCTAAATGGGCAGTCAGCTTTTAAGCTGTATGACACATATGGCTTCCCAATTGATTTAACTCAAGATATTTTGAGAAATAAGAAAATTGAAGTCGATATTGATGATTTTAGGAAATGTTTGGAGGATCAAAAAGAAAAAGCAAGAAGCAATTGGACTGGATCTGGTGGCACAGCTACAGATAAAATTTGGTTTGAGTTAAATAAAAGTTTATCCCCTACAGAGTTTTTAGGCTACACGTCTGAAAAAACAGAAGGAACTATTATTTCTATAATAAAAGAAGGTTTATTAGTTGATAGTTTACATAGCGGTGACAACGGATCGCTAATACTCAATCAAACGGTATTTTATGCTGAGTCTGGTGGACAAATTGGTGATACAGGAACAATACAAGCTGATAATTTCGAATTTGAAGTTTCAGACACACAAAAAAAAGGAAACCTATTTGTGCATCACGGAAAAGTAATTAAAGGAGATATCAAAGAAGGTACAGGCGCACATTTGTCAATTAATTCTGCAAGAAGAAGCTCATGTAAGACTTATCATTCTGCGACACATATTTTACATCAAGCATTAAGAGAAGTTTTGGGAGATCATGTGACCCAGAAAGGCTCTTTAGTTTCGTTTGACAAATTAAGATTTGATTTTAGTCACCATAAATCTCTTTCTGAAAGTGAGATATCTAAAATAGAGCAGATTTCGAATACAGTTATTGAGGAAGGATCAGATGTTGAAACTCAAATTATGACACCAGATGACGCTGTAAGTGCTGGAGCTCTTGCTCTATTTGGAGAGAAATATTCTGATGAGGTAAGAGTGTTAAAAATAGGAAAGATGAGAAATAAAACTTTCAGCATTGAATTATGTGGCGGTACACATGTTGAGAACACAAGTCAAATTGGTAAATTAAAAATAGTTAATGAGTCTTCGGTAGCTTCAGGAGTTAGAAGGATAGAGGCTCTGCGCGGTGAAGACTTGAAAGTTTATCATATGAATAAAGCTGCAGAGAATAAGAAAATAAAAGAAAAGAAATTAATTTCCGAAAAAGATAAATCAAAATCAAAAGAGGAAGTTAATAATTTAATAAAAGAAGTTAATGATGAAATTTCAAATAATAAAAACACCATCATTATCTTTTGTGAAAATTCTAAAAGCTCTGCGTTAAGACCTGTAATTGATAATGCCAAAAGAAATTTCAAAAATGGTGGTATTATTGTTCTAGGTTCAAAAAAAGACAATAAAATCAGCTACCTAGTTGGTGTAACAGACAACCTCACAAAGGTCATTGGTGCAGATGATATTGCTTTGTACGCTTCTTCAGTTTCTAACGGAAAAGGAGGAGGTGGCAGAAAAGATTTTGCTCAGTCTGGTGGCGATTTAATTAATGAAACTGACCAAAAAAATAAAATACTGAAATTTATTACTGATAAGTTGGATTAAGCGCTTTATTTAAATTTCGTTCAATTATTTCAAGAAAGTCTTCAGTACTGTGCCAATCTTGCTCATTAGGCATAAGGAGTGCCAAATCCTTTGTCATTGAGCCACGTTCGACTGTTTTTACACAGACTTTCTCAAGAGTATCAGCAAACTGAATTAGCTCATCATTATCATCAAGTTTCCCCCTGTACTTTAGACCTCTTGACCATGCAAAAATTGACGCTATAGGATTTGTCGACGTTTGTTTTCCTTCTTGATGAAGCCTATAATGCCTCGTTACAGTTCCGTGAGCAGCTTCAGCCTCAATTGTTTTTCCATCAGGTGTCATCAACACACTTGTCATTAATCCAAGAGAACCAAAACCTTGAGCGACAGTATCTGATTGAACATCGCCGTCATAATTTTTACATGCCCAAACAAATTTACCATTCCATTTTAACGCAGATGCGACCATGTCATCAATTAATCTATGTTCATAATTAAGTTCCAAAGATTTAAATTGATCAGCAAATTCTTTATCATAAATTTCCTGAAATAAATCTTTAAATCTTCCATCGTATTTTTTTAGAATAGTATTTTTTGTCGATAAATAGACTGGCCACTCTCTCATGAGAGCGTAATTCATACATGATCTAGCAAAATCACGTATTGACTCATCGGTATTATACATTGCCATCGCAACGCCACTTGATTGAAATTCATAAACCTCTTTTTCAATCGGTTCTTGGTTGGGGTCATCAGGCGTCCACTTAATACTTAATTTTCCTTTACCTGGAACTTTAAAATCCGTCGCTCTATATTGATCGCCAAATGCGTGTCGCCCTACTACAATTGGATCAGTCCAACCGGGTACAAGTCTTGGGACATTTTCGCAAACTATTGGCTCTCTAAAAACTGTACCACCAAGAATATTCCTAATTGTTCCGTTTGGGGAACGCCACATTTCTTTTAACTTAAATTCCTTTACCCTATCTTCATCTGGTGTGATAGTTGCACATTTAACTCCTACACCATATTTTTTTATAGCATTTGCGGAGTCTACTGTAACCTTGTCGTTTGTTTTATCTCTATTTTCAACACCCAGGTCATAATATTCTAAATCAATATCAAGGTAAGGTAGGATTAGTTTATCTTTTATAAACTGCCATATAATTCTTGTCATTTCGTCGCCATCAATTTCGACAAGTGGGGTTTTTACTCTAATTTTTGACATTAATTTCTAATTCTTTTGTGAGGTCACTATAATTATTGATTACCTTATATGCTTCTTTCATATTTTCTCCAGCAAAATCCTTCTTTATTATATTTTCTAAAAGAGTAAAAAGATCTCTCCAAAAATCGTTAAAGTTATAAATTAAGATGGGTTTTTTATGAAGTCTGAGCTGTTTCCATGAATAGATTTCAAAAAACTCTTCCAAAGTCCCAATGCCACCAGGAAACATTAGAAATGCATCTGCGTTGTTATACATTTCTATTTTCCTTTCATGCATGGTTTCAACAATTTTTATATTATTAAGGCTGTCATTTCTTTTTTCAATTTCAATTAAATGATTTGTAATTACTCCATATACTTCGCCACCGGAATTAATGGCGCTATTCGATAGTACTCCCATTAGCCCCATATTACCTCCACCATAAACCAACCTTATTCCTTTTTTAGCCAATAGATTTCCAACTTTTTTGGCCTCTTCTTTATAAATGTCATCGACTTTATTAGATGAACTGCAATACACTGCAATTGACTTCATATTAAATAGCTTCTTCTCTTACAACTGACGAAGTATTGATCCTATTTCTATTTGAAATCATTGATTTTAATTTTTCAGGCAATGCAAGTAGAGAAGGGGTTACAAATAATGTAGCTATTGTTGCAAAAGAAAGGCCAAAAACAATAGCCCATGCTAAAGGTTGCACAAAATAAGTTTCAGGACTTTTGTATGACATTTCTCTTTCAAAAACATCTACACTAATTTGCAATGCTGAAGGAAGCAACCCAAATACCGTGGTAATTGTCGTAAGAAATATGGGCCTTATTCTACTCTTTGCTGACTGAATGATTGCCTTCATTTTGTTTTCTTCATTCTTTCTAATTTTTCTATAACTATCGATTAGAATAATATTGTTATTTACAACAATACCTGTGCAAGCAACTATGCCAAGGCCCGTCATAACGCCACTAAATGGCATTTGTAAGACAATAAGTCCTACAAATATCCCAGTTGTTGATAACGCAATTGAAAATAAAATTAAAAATGTGTGATAAAAATTATTAAATAGCGAAATTAATATTATAAACATTAGTAATAATGCAATGCTAAAAGCTGAAATTACAAAGATAAGTGACCCTCTAGAGTCTTCTGCTTCTCCCACAAGTTTAACATTTACTTCAATTGGTAGATTAGCTATTTTGAGCCAGTTTTTTATAGTTTCAATATGTTCGGCAGTATTAAAACCTGAGCTAGTATTTGCATCAACCATCAAAACTCTTTCAGCATTTTTCTTACCAATTGAAAAAATTTTATTTTTAGGCTTTTGACTTACAAATTCAGATACCGGCAGCTGACCTCTACTGGTATTGATATAAATATTTTCAACTTGATCAAGAGTTCTCAAGTCATCTGGTAAAAAAAGTTTAATATCTAATTCTTTGTCACTGTCTGTTGGTCTTATTGTTCCTATCTTAGTTCCTGTTGTTGCTAAATTTATAATAGAGCCTATGGATTGGATAGATACATCATATTTTCCTGTTTTGCTTCTATCTATTTCATATAACCACTCAATACCTGTAACTGGATATTTTATTTCGGCATCTTCAATTCCGGGTATATTCTGAAGTTTGTCTCTAACAATAATTGCAGCTTGATTAATTAGTCTTTTATCTTCTGCTGTGACTTCGATTTCTATGTCTTTAGGTCCTACGATGGAAGAGCTATACGTATTTCCTTTTATTCTCGCTTCATATCCATTTAGTTTGTTCAATTCCTTTTGAATATTTGGTAATACAATATCACTATCCGGTCTTTGGTCAGGAGGAAGCAATTCTAACCAAATTCTTCCAATAATATCTGTAGGAGAGTCATCAAATAACCAAATCCTATTTCTATTCATTGTATTTGCTACATAGTTTTTAACGTATGGATTTGCATCTATCACTTCGCTAACTTCTTTTATATAATCTCCGGTTTCATTGGGAGAAAGATTGCCCCTGGCCATTACTTCCACTCTGGCTGTTGTAGCTTTATCGTTAGGAAAAAAAATAACACCACTATTAAATTTGCTGTAAAGCAAAATTACACTTGTAAAAGTAAGTAAAGTTAGAAATAAAACCAATATTGGCCTCTGAATTGCTTGAGCTAGAGTGTTTTCATATATTTCAATAAATTTATTATCTCTTCTTTTATTTTCCTCTTTCATTTGAGCTGTTTTGCGCTCAATCATGGATCCTACCGCGGGTAGGAATATCAATGTGACTACTAGCGAGGTGGATAAAACAACAATTACTGTAAGAGGGATTACTCTTAACCATTGTCCCAATGTATCTGGCCAAAATAGGAGAGGAAAAAATGCCGCAATCGTCGTTAACGCCGAAGCAATAATTGGCCAGAACATATTATATGAAGAGTTTATGTATGAGTCCCTTCTTCGAATACCCCGTTCTTGTTCTGCTCTAGCGTATTCAGTTATAACGATGGGGCCATCAACTAGTAACCCCACTGCCAATATCAGTCCAAAAACAGTCATTAAGTTGTATGTCATTCCCATCGAGTCCAGTATCAATATTGAAAACAGATAAGTGGTCGGAATTGATAAGCCTACAATTAATCCACTTCTTATTCCTAAGGCAGCAATCACAATGATCATTACAAGTATTACTGCCGTGATTACTGTATTTTCAGATGACTCAATTCTTTTCTCTATTTCAGTAGACTCATCATCTACAATAACAGCCTTAATAAGAGGATGAAACTTTCCTTCGTTTTCAGCTAATACTTTTTTTACATGAATGTAAGTGTCTAAAATATTAGTACCTGACTTCCTAGATACCTCTAAACTTAAAGCGGCATTTCCATTTACTATGACTGTATTCTTTTTCTTATCGTAAGCTCTCTTGATGTCTGCAACATCGGATAAGGTTAATGCAAAATTATTTTTAGCATTTAGTGGAAGATTGCTAATTTCCCTATAATTTTCATAAAGACCAGGAATTTTTACTGAAAAATCTGCATTTTGATCGGATAATACGCCTGCTGGAATTATATTATTATATGCTTTAAGAGCATAATAAACATCAGATATATTTAAGCCATACTTTTGCAACAATGATGGATTGAGAGTTATTTTTATTATTTCCTCGCGCTCGCCCTTAATTTCAACCTCTGTTACATTGTCAATTAATTCCAACGCATCTTTATATGAGTTTGCTGCATTTTGTAAGACCTCATAAGGCACATTACCAGATAATCCAATATAGATTCTCGAAAACATAGATGAGTCATATTCTTTTACTTCTATAATCTCCATTTCACGTGGAAGTATATCACTAGCATCTGTAATAGTATTCCTCACAAGCTTTGCAAGGTTTTCGTTTTCAGTATCTAAATTAAAAGCAACCATGAATGAAGCTATGTTATCTTTAGAAATTGAAATTATTTCTTTGATATCTTTTAAAGTCATTAACTTACGCTCTAAAGGCTCTGTTATTAATTTTTCAATTTCATCAGAAGACATGCCGTCATATTTAATTATCACTGCAACAGTTTTTAAATCTATTTCAGGCATTTCTTCTTTAGGAAAGGTTGCGTATGAGATTGTTCCTAAAAGAATAATCATTAATAGAACGGTAGAGATCGTCTTTTTTCTGAGTAGTATGGTTGATAATATATTTCTTAACATAAGTTATGCATTAACAATTTCAGGCTGCGCTTTCTTAAAATAAGATCTTATGTGTGAGGGAAGAATGAGTAGACAGGGTGTTACTATTAATGTTAGGAACGCCGAGAAAGATAATCCATAAACAATGCATTGGGCAAGTGGTGTCCAAAAACCACTCACATTTGAGTCGTATTCAATTGTTCTTAATATAGGGTCAATACTATAGTTCATTGCAAGAGGAATTAGGCCAAGCATAGTTGTAATCGTTGTGAGGAAGATAGGCCTTAATCTTTGAGCACAAGCTTTTAATATGCTATTAAATAAATTGTCATTATCTTTTTCTCTTACGAAATTAAATGCATCAATCAAAATAATGTTGTTGTTCACTACTATACCCGCTAAGGATACTACTCCTACACCATGCATTATTGCTGAAAAAGGCTGATTAAATACCAACAGCCCGAAGAAAACACCTGCCGTACTCATTATAACAGCAGTTAAGATTATGAAGCTTTGGTAAAAGCTATTGAACTGAGTGACCAATAATGCAGCCATTATAAGAATTGAAATAATGAATGCCTGCGTCACAAACTTCATTGACTCTGTTTGCTCTTCATTTTCACCTCCAAATGCAATATCAATATATGAAGGATAATCTTGCTCATCTGCCCACTTTTGAATCTCACTAACCTTATCAGCCGCAATTACACCCTCCGCAACGTTTGCTTTAACGTACATTGCATTACGTGTGTCATATCTTCTAATGTAGCTGACATTTTTTTTCGGTTTCTTTTCAACAAAATTACTAATTGGAATTTGTCCTGATCTCGTTTCAATCATTATGTTATCAAGTTGATCAATAGATCGTTCTTTGTCAGCATACCTGACAAAAATTTCAAGCTCGTCATCAACGTCATCAGGCCTGTATTTTCCAATCATTATACCATTAGTTACCAAGCTGACAGCTTTTCCAATTGTAAATATATCAGCGCCGAATTGGGCAGCTTTTGGTTTATCAATTATAAGTTCCCAATCAACTAAAGGCACCGGCAATGTATCCTCTACACTTACGAGTCCAATTACATTTTCATCTATATAATTTCTTACATCCTTAGTCACTTTCAGTATGCTTGAACTGGATGGGCCTGTTATTCTTATTTCAACATCTTTTCCAATAGGTGGGCCTCCTGATTGTTCAGAAACTTCTATTTTAATTCCCTTAATATTATCAAATTGATCTCTTAATTCAGAAATAATTTCATGACCATTTTTTCTTTGATTGCGATCAACAAATTCGAAATACGCAGTTGCAATTAAATCTTCAGAGCTTCCACCTCCACCAGCAACCACATTGCTGAATTGTCCGGTTTGAAGAAAATAATTTTTAATGCCTGTATGTTCATTAACAATAATTTCAACATCGCTTGTGAGTTTATTTATTTCATCGATTGAAAGATTTCCTCGAGCGTATATTTTTATTTGACCAAAATATGGATCACCGGTAGAGAAATATATCATTCCTTTTCCAAAGGAAAAAAAACCTGAAATAATTGTAAATAGAATAATAAAAACCGATAAAAGCGTTAGGATTGGTCTTTTTAATAGTTTATCAAGTATAGATACATAGACTCCTATATAGCCACTGATATCTTTAAGATTAAAATTTTGATCTGACCCAAGTTTTTTAAAAGAATTTGCAGAAGCATTAGAGGGCTTCCCTAATACACTTCCAATCACGGGTACGAACATTAAACTGAAAATAAGCGCAATAAATAAAACGACAAAAATCGTTACCGGCAGCATTCGCATAAACTGCCCACTAATGCCTGGCCAGAAAAAAAGTGGTATGAAAACAGCAAGAGTTGTTGCCGCAGACGCTACAATCGGCCAGAACATTCTTTTCGCAGAGTAAATATAGGCTTTTTGTCGATCAAAGCCCTCAAGCATCTTTCTATCTGCGAGTTCAACAACAACAAGTGAGCCGTCAATTAACATCCCAAGAGCGACTAAGATTCCGAAAATAACCATAAAATTATAGTCATAACCAAGAACATATAAAACAAATAAAGCAATTAGTATTGATACCGGAATTCCAGAACCAACAATTAAAGAGGATCTAATTCCTAAGGCAAGCATAGTTACAATAATCACAAATATTGTAGCGAGTAAAATATTACCTTGTAATGAATTTACGTTATCTTCCATAATTTCTCTGGAATCCATAACGTAAGTAAAGTTTACATCGCTCGGTACTTTAGATTTAAAGCTTTGAACAACTTCATCAACTTCGTTAATAGTATCAATGACATTTCGTCCTCTACCTTTTTTTATTAAAAGGGAAATTCCTGGTTCTCCATTCACTTTAGTGTAACTTGCTCGGTCTTTAAAATTTCTTTTGATAGTTGAGATGTCAGCCAAATTTACAGTACTGTTATTAGTTGATCGAATGGGTAACTCATATACATCTCTTGCTGTTTCAAATAATCCAGGTACATTTACAGCAAATTGACCTTGTCCAGTTTGTATTTCACCAGCAGTTACAACTTGGTTGTTATTAGATACTGAGGTAATAATTTCAGCAAAAGAAATATTATAGTTCTCCATCTGTGATCTATTAAGTGTAGCCTCTAATTGCTCTTCCCTTGCACCTAATAGCTCAGCCTCAAAAATAGAAGGAATAAGTTCAATTTCTTTTTTTATTTCTTGAGCAAGGTTAAGTAAATATCTTTCAGATGCAGTTGGCGAGTCAATTGACACTATTACAGTAGGCTGATCTTCAAATGATACTTCACTTACAACAGGTTCTTTGGCATCATCAGGAAATTTTACCTTAGCATCATTAATAGCATCTCTTACTTTATCCAGTGATTTTTTCATTGTTTCAGCTGCTTCAAATTGAATTACAGCTGCTGCGTAGTTTTCAAATGCAAAACCTTGAAGCTTATCAATTCCTTCAATAGCTCTTATTTCTTCCTCTATTGGTTTTAAAAGAAGCCTCTCTGAGTCTTGAGGTGATATTCCAGTTAGCCCAACTCCTACATAAACTACCGGTACAACAATCTCAGGTTCGTTCTCAATTGGAATGTTAACTCTGCCAAATATTCCTGCGAATATTAGCACTATAAGTAGGGCTATAGCCGTCCGTTTCCTATCTACTAAGAATTCTATCATTAAATTTATTTAACAATCTCAGCATTTACTATCTGACCATTAATCACATACTCTTGACCAACGGTTATCACAGTAGCTTTTTCAGGTAATCCTGTTACCCAAAGACCATCCACTGTATCCTCTACAATTTGAATGTTTGAGAACTTTACCTTTTTATCAATTAACACTTTCACTCCCAATTCACCTTCATCATTAAGTGATATAAGATAAGATGGAATAAGGTGAGCTAAAACCTCTCTTAATGGAACCAACATATCAGCTGAAAGTCCTTCTCGAATACTTCCGTCCTTATTACTAACTGTTGCCTCAATTTTATAAGTTCGTGTACTTGGATTGGCGCTTTTACTTATATAGCTTATTGATCCTTGAAGAGATGTTGCGTCAATAAGATTGATATCGACTTTCTGACCAAGTTTTATTTGATCAACATTTTTTTCTGTCACTTCGCCAGTAACTACCATTGGGTTTAGTCTCATTATTTTTGCACACGGGGAAGCTGGAGTAATTAAGTCTCCAATTTCTAGATAGACATCTTCAATAAAACCATTAAATGGAGCTCTTATTAAAATATTATCAAGTTCATTCATTGCCATTTCTACTCTAGCAATAGAAGCCTTTAGTGCGGCATCTGCTGTGGCTACAGCATTTTCTGATCTATAACCTTCATCAGCGAGTGTTTTAATTGCATCATACTGAAGCTGAGCTTTATTTTTAGAAGCTTCAGCCTCATTCAATGCAGCTGTTCTATTTTCATCATCAAGTTTGCAGATAACTTCATCTTTTTTAACGAACGATCCCTTATTAATTGTTTCTATAATCGTAGAAGTAGTCTTAGGCTTTAACATTACAATTTTATCTGCTTCAGTTCTTCCTCGAATAGTTAAAAAATATGTTTTTTTCTGTGAAGAAAATTCTTGCGCCCTTACAGATATTATTTCCTCGCTTGTAACTAATTCAGAAACATTACTTTCGGCCTCATCACCTCCAATTAGACCGGAGAAGATCCAAAGAATGACGACGATAAAAATAACAAAAGCAGAAATATAATTTATTGGTATTTTTTTGAACATTTTAATTTAACTTTCCTCTATTTTTTTCCATATAGTTTAATCCTGTTTCAATTAATGCAGATGCCAAACCTCTAATAAACGATACTGATTTCTCATTTCTTATTGCATCTAAATTTCCTGGTACAGGGCCATCGTATTTAAATTGTTCAAGTTTTTGTCTCAAATACAAAACTCGCTCATTTAAAACAGTATTCATAGTTTCTTTTGGTAAATATTTTGAAAACAATAAGAGTAAAAAAAATTCAGACTTAATTTGGTCTCCGAAATTTCCTGAACGAATATAAGAAGATGCATCACTTAGTAAATTATCTTTCATTAATTCCATTCCTTTTTTAGTTATTGTGTAAACTTTTTTATCAGGTTTTTTGCTTTGAGAATGTTGTTTGCACGACACATATTTATCGGCTTGTAGGTTATTTAGAGTTGGATAGATTGTTCCAAAGCTTAAACTGTAAAAATCTGATAATGGACCTTCAAACATTTGTTTAATTTCATAACCAGATCTTGGCCCAAGCGATAGAAGTCCTAAACAAAGCGTTTCTTTTTGCATATCAATTTATTCCCAGTGATGACAAATTTAGAATACCTGACATATACATAACTTGAGCTTTTGTGATTTCACGGTCTTTTTGTTCTTGGAAGTACTTGATTTCTGAATTAAGCAGACTTTGTCTCGCTGTTAGTACATCAAGGACGCTTCTTTCTCCCACTTCCTCTTCTATAACAGTACCTTCATATGCAGTTTTATTAGCTAAAAAATTCAATTTAGCCGCTTCAACTGTTTCGTCAGTAATAAGATAGTTTTCCCAAATGTTCTCTGCCAGTGAAAGCGTTTCGTTTGTAGTTTTTTGTATAAGAATTATTTGACTGTTTTTTTGTTTTTTTGCTTTTCTTATATTAGACAGAGATTTTCCTGAATTAAAAATTGGCCATGTGACTGTTGCTTGCAATTCTTCATTTGTGAGTTCATCTATAGTTGTAGAATACTCTTCAAGCTCTGTTTTTGAAGCCGTTACATTAATTTGTGGGTACAGGGCTGATCTAGCTACCCCAATATTTGCGTTGTAAACATCAAGCGTGGAGTTCACAATCCTTATTGTAAAATTATTTGAAATAACTAATTCTCTATACTTTTCATATGTATCAGGGATTTCTGAACGAATTTCAGAAAACGTTAAATTGTTTGGTTTAGTTCCAATTAAATTATAAAAGGAATTCATTGCATTTTTTAAATTTATTTTTGCATCGAGTAGATTAATTTTTGAATTATTAAGAAAAGCATCAGACTGTGCAACATCAGTCTTAGAAGCTAATCCAACCTCAAACTCCTTGCTTGTTGCATTAAATCTCTCGCTCACCGAATTAAAGTTATCCTTATTTGATTGAACTATCTTTTGCGCAAGCAATACATTGTAGTAGGCGTCTATTGTTTCTAAGATTATGTCTTGCGTGACTTTAGATTGAGTAAGATTTTGAATACGCAATTGTTCCTTTGTGGAAAGTGAACTATAAAATCGACTAAAGCCACTAAATACATTTTGTGAAAGAACAATAGATTTACTGCTAGGGGATAACTCGTAACCATTTGTAGTACTTCCAGACTGACTCTTAATGTCGGAGTAATCATTTTCAGACATACTGCCACTTAGAGTTATCGTTGGAAAGTAGTCTGTTGTTGATTGAAGATAATCTTCTTCAGCCATATCAACATTTATAGCTTCAATCTTGAGTGATAAATTATTTGATAGTGAGTCATTGACCGCTTCCTTGAGACTCAAGGCCTTAACGGAAACATTTAACAATAAGAAAACCAGTACAATGTGTATTATGTATTTCATCTAAATCCTTTAAAAAAGAGCGTATATATATCAGAATGATATATATAATCAATACCTATATCATTTTGATATAGTTTAAATCTTTAAGTTATCAAATAGGTTTTTTTCAGCTATAAATGATTGAAAAATAACAATTTTATGAAAATCAAGAATAAGTCCTTTTCAGATAAGAGTAAAAAATGGCTCAAAAGGCATCTAGAAGATGAGTATGTAATCAAGTCCTCTAAAGATAATTTTAGATCTCGAGCGGCCTATAAATTAATTGAAATTATTGAGAAATATAGACTTCTTGATGGCTCAGAAAAAGCTTTAGACATTGGATCTGCCCCTGGCAGTTGGAGCGAGGTACTAAAATCTCGTGGCAAAAATCTTAAAAAGATAGTGGCTTTAGATCTATTGGATATGAACCCCATAAGGAATGTGGATGTATATAAAGTCGATTTCTTGTCTGATAAATGCTCAAAAATATTAGCCAAATATGACAAATTTGATCTTATAGTGTCCGATATATCGCCAAATTTATCTGGTAATAGATCATCAGATTTTTTGCTTTCGCTTGAATTATTAGAGAATGTAGTTGATTTTGCCCTAAAAGAATTGAAACCAGGCGGAAACATGGTTTCAAAATATTTTAGATCAGGTGATATTTCAGAAGTTATATTAACTTGTAAAAAACATTTTAAAAAAGTAACTTCCTTCAAGCCTAAGTCAAGCCGCAAAGAATCGAGTGAGATATACTTGATTTGTCTTGAAAAAAAGTCACCTATTGATTGACATAAATTAATAAATAATTTATTTCTCAGAGATGGAGCACTCCAGTATTAAAAAATCTCTCTCATTTGATGACGTTCTTATTAAACCTGCACGATCTTCTGTGCTTCCTTCAGAAGTAAGCACTTTTACAAAAATTACTTCTAATATTTCATTGGGTGTTCCTCTTATATCTTCCGCAATGGATACAGTAACTGAATACAAGTTAGCTATTGCAATCGCACAGTCTGGTGGAATGGGTATATTGCATAAAAATATGTCCATAGACGAACAGTCACAAAATGTTTCAAAAGTAAAAAAATTTGAAACCGGAATGGTAATTGATCCACTAACGATACTACCATCGGCAACGTTAGCTGACGCTCTAGAATTAATGAAAGTCAATGAGATTTCAGGTATACCTGTCGTTGACGTAGATGACAAATTATTAGGTATTCTAACAAATAGGGACGTACGTTTTGCAACCAATATGTCTCAAAAAATAAGTGAATTAATGACTAGTAAAAATTTAGTAACTGTCAAAGATGGAATTTCAACAGATGATGCGCAAAAATTGCTACATAAGCATAGAATTGAAAAACTATTAGTTGTCGATGATAAGGGAAAATGTATTGGTTTAATTACTGTTAAAGATATAGAAAAAAGTCAGCTTCATCCAAATTCCTCTAAAGATCAAAAAGGTAGGTTAATAGTTGGAGCCGCAATTGGAGTTGGTGAAGAAGCAATTCATAGAGCGGAACAACTAATTGAAGCTGGTGTAGATGTTCTTGTAATAGACACTGCACACGGTCATTCAGAAAAAGTTATTAGCACTTTAAAAGAAATAAAATCAAAATTCTCAACAGATGTGATTGTTGGAAATGTAGCTACAAACGAAGCCACTGATGAACTTATTGATCAAGGAGCTGATTGTGTGAAAGTTGGAATAGGCCCAGGATCAATATGTACCACAAGAGTGGTAGCAGGAATTGGTGTACCCCAATTTTCAGCAATTTTAGATTGTGCCGAAACGGCAGCAAAAAAAGGAGTGCCGATAATTGCGGATGGTGGAATTAAATATTCTGGCGATATAGCTAAAGCCTTAGGCGCAGGAGCAAGCGGAGTTATGATCGGTTCGCTCTTTGCTGGAACCGATGAGTCACCTGGTGAGGTATATTTATTTAAGGGAAGAAGCTATAAATCATATAGAGGAATGGGATCCCTTGGGGCTATGGCTAGGGGTTCTGCAGATAGGTATTTTCAAGAAGAAATAACTGAGAACAATAAACATGTTCCTGAGGGAATCGAAGGAAGAGTTCCCTACAAAGGACCTATATCGCCAATCATATACCAGCTTGTTGGAGGCTTAAAGGCTTCTATGGGATACACTGGTTCAAAAGATATAGTAGAATTTAAAAAGAATGTTAAGTTTGTAGAAATTACAGGAGCAGGCCTTAAGGAAAGCCATGTACATGATGTCGATATCACAAGAGAGTCACCAAACTATCCCACAAACATATAGACGTTTAATGAAAATACTATTGGTAACAGTCATTTTTCTTTTTCCAACAATTATATCTGCCTCAAATAGTTTTTATGCATCAGCGTTAAATGGTTTTAATGAAGAAAATTTTGAAAAAGCAATTAAATATTTAGAAAAAGATATTGTTTTTAACCCCAAATCATCTGAGTCTTATATTTTATTAGGCAAATCATATGAAGGCTTAGAAGATCAGGATAATGCTCTTAAATATTATGAAATTGCCTTTACACTTATCCCACATAATCTTGAGCTTAATTATTTAATAGGGAAAGTATCTTATGAGTTGGGACTAATTGAGCAATACGCTGAGCAAATATCTAATCTTGAAATATTATGTGAAACTTCATGCGAAGAAATTGTCAAATTAAAAGATTTGGCGGAATAAATAATGATATTTATTGTTGATTTTGGATCTCAAGTCACTCAGTTAATAGCAAGAAGAGTAAGAGAAGCTGAAGTTTATTGTGAAATTGTGTCAAGCAAATCACTTTACAATCAAATAATAAATAGAGGTTGTTCGGGGATAATTTTCTCAGGGGGTCCAGCAAGTGTTCATAAGTCAAATACTCCAAAAATTGATAAAAGAATATTCAATTTAAATATTCCAATATTGGGAATTTGTTATGGTATGCAGTTATTATGTTACCAACTTGGTGGGAAAGTAAAAATTTCAAAAAAAAGAGAATTTGGCAAAACCCTTATAAAGCCATCAAAAAAAAGTGTTTTATTCTCAGGATTTAGAAAAGGAAAGAGCTCGAATTATGTCTGGATGAGCCATGGTGATAAGGTTATTAGTCTACCAAGAGATTTTAAAAGTATTGCATCAAGTTCAAATACTAAGTTTGCAGCAGTTGAAAATAAAAAACAATCTTATTATGGTCTACAATTTCATCCTGAAGTAGTCCATACACCCAATGGTCATAAGATAATCGAAAATTTTATATTCAAAATTTGTAAGGTAAAAAGAAACTGGAGCATGAAAAATCATTTAAGAAATCAGATTATTGAGATTAAACATTCAGTTCATAAGGATCAGGTAATTTGCGGATTGTCGGGTGGAGTGGATAGTACTGTTACTGCAGCTATAATCTCAAAAGCCATAAATAAGCAATTAACATGCATTTATGTTGATACAGGTTTAATGAGACTAAATGAAACAAAAGAGGTAGTAAAAATGTTTAAAAAACATTTTAAATCTCGATTAATAGTCAAAGATTCAAGAAAGATATTTATAAAAGCCCTAAAGGGCGCCACGGATCCAGAAAAAAAGAGAAAAATAATAGGTAACCTTTTTATTAAAATATTTAACCAAGAGGCAAACAAAATAACACGTGCTAAATATTTAGCTCAAGGAACTATTTATCCTGATGTAATCGAAAGTCAGAGCTTCCATGGTGGTCCTACATCAGTTATTAAATCTCATCATAATGTCGGCGGTTTACCAAAAAGAATGAAACTTAAACTTGTTGAGCCTTTAAGAGAACTTTTTAAGGATGAAGTTAGAAAATTGGGGCTGGAGATGAAACTCCCAAAAAAATTTATTAACAGACATCCATTTCCAGGCCCCGGATTGGGAATAAGAATATTAGGTGAGGTAACAGCAGATAGAGTAAAGATTTTACAAGAAGCCGATAATATATATATCGAAGAAATTAAAGAAGCAGGTTTATACGATAAAATTTGGCAAGCATTTGCAGTCTTGATGCCAATTAAAACTGTTGGTGTTATGGGTGATCATAGATCATATGAACAAGTCTGTGGATTAAGAGCCGTTACGTCTGTTGATGGAATGACTGCAGATTTTTATCCTTTTAAGGGTGAATTTTTGAGCAAAGTTTCAACAAGAATAATTAATGAGGTTAAGGGCATAAATAGAGTGGTATACGATACTACTTCAAAACCACCTGGAACTATTGAGTGGGAATAAGAAAAATGCATATTAAAATAAAAACGTCAATTTTATTATGGGCGCCTTTCTCTCCTGGAGTCCATAGTTTTTCCATCGTAACATGCCAGTTGTGTTCCGGCATTAGTTCCAGATCATCTATACTAATACTGTTCATCCTATCAAACAGTAAATTGTCTAACTTAGGTTTTTGTATTGGTGTTCTTGGCATTTCAGAATTCAAACAACCTTTTCTGTAGTAAGGAGTAAATACCTTATATGGAGTACCATCATTTTTGACCACATTCCAAGGTTCCCAAAGAAGAGATCCATTGTATGTGTTTACGCTTATTTCTTTGTCATCAAAAAAACTTTTGATTTTTTTATCTCTTTTTATTCGCCACGGTTCATAACATCTATTCCAAAATATCTCTTTAACATTATAAGTTTCAGTAAGTTTAATTAAGATGTTCTTTGGATCACCTCTGTATAAACTCAAATTATTATCTAAAGATTGTTTTAGAGCAATTAATGAATGGTGAAGCCACCATTTACTAGCAGAACCATTTATATGTTCTTTCGAGTTTTTGTCATCAAATATGAAAATTGGCAACGTTGCCCCATTTTTAATCGAATTATACAATCCAGGATTATCTGATAGTCGTAAATCTTGTCTGAACCAGAAAATATTAATATCTTTTTTGGGCATAAAATAAAATATAGTCTAAATAATTAGACTTTCCATACCAACCGAATTTATTGAATCTTATATTCAAAATTTTGAGTTGTTGGATTGTGCCCCAATAATTTAGCTCCATTTCTAATGTGATAGTGCGTTGCCATAGGCGTTAATGGAGAAAGTGTAACTATTCTTTTGTATCCCATTTCCTTGCCAAATTTTAGAGCCTCTTCCATAATTTTTCGTCCCGCCCCTTTTTTACGAGACCATACTGTGTAAGCAATAATTGTATCCGCATTTTGCTCATAAACTGCCAAGCGGCTCATCAAATCTAATTCTCTTACTGAATGAGGGACGTCCTTAGTAAACGCCAAACACATAATGCCCTCTATTTGATTATTGTATTCTAGACCATAAATTTTTCTATCGTGTGAGGTTCTCCATTTTACATCAAGTTCAGGCCTTACAGGATCTTCAGATACATCAATATTATCTAATTCAATAAATTTAGATGTCTTAATCCAGCTGAAATCAGCTAGATTAAAGTTAAATATTGATTTAAAAAAATTTAATATTTTTAGAAATAAGATATTCATCAATTAACTATTTTATACACTGTCTTCTCTTTGGGTTCATTTACACCTATCATTTTAGTGTCAGCCTTAAAAGGTAAATTATTATCTAGATCCGTATAATATCTCAGGTATGTACTATACGTGTTGAATAAATAGCGTTGGTACATTATGAGTATGA
>CACIRX010000002.1 GCA_902589175.1 uncultured Pelagibacteraceae bacterium
ATGAGATCTTGTAGCAGTAGATTGTGAAGTTTCAACTCATAAGCTTCTTTGAGGCTTAAATTTGAATTGGTATTTTGATTATAATCTCTTACAGTTTGTTGAAACTTTATATAAAATTCGTCAAGTGATATTTTTTCAGTACCTACTTTTGCAGCAAGTTGACTATTGCCAGAAGAAAGTATGTCTCCCACGCCCCACAGAGCAAAACTTAAAACCATTATAGCAAGAAGTATTTTGCCAAAAATCGATGAAACTAAATTTCTTATAATATCTAACATTTTTTACTATGATGGTATAAATTAGAGTTTATAAAAGGAATAATCACGAATGAAAAGGGTTAAATATACTATCGCTAATTGGAAGATGAATGGCTTAAATGGAGCTGTAAAGGTAGTTAATTCCATTGACAGGCATATTAAAAAAACAAGACATAAAAAATCTAAAGTTGTCATTTGTCCCCCTTTCACATTGTTGACTAATTTCATTAACGCAAAAACTGGAATAGATTTTGGAGGCCAAGACTGTCATCACTTAAATGAAGGTGCATTTACCGGATGTATCAGTGCTCAAATGCTTAAATCTTCAGGGTGCAAATATGTCATAATTGGCCATTCCGAACGAAGGGAGTATCAAAAAGAAACATCAAAAGAACTTAATTTAAAAATTGATATTGCAAACAAGTATAATTTAAAAATTATTTACTGCGTAGGCGAAAAATTAAGTGAAATAAAGATTAGAAAAAAAATTCTCAACAGTCAGCTCAACTCACTTCCAAAAAAAATGAATATAAAAAATCTTATTATTGCTTACGAACCTGTCTGGGCCATCGGGACAGGTAAAACCCCAACAATCGGTGAAATCAATAGAATACATTTAGATATTAGAAATTTACTCTCAAAAAAAATTGGTAAATCTAAAAGTCAAAATATCTCAATATTATATGGAGGTTCAGTAAATCCGTCCAATGCTAGTGATATTTTAAATTTAGAACAAGTAGATGGGGCTTTAGTGGGTGGCGCATCTTTAAAATCAAAAGATTTTAGTAAAATAATTGATTCTTACTCATAATTAGATATATAACTCATTTTATGGAAACATCTTTATTAATAATACACGCTATACTTGCAGTTGTATTAATTGTTGTTGTACTTGTTCAAAGAGCAGAGGGCGGTGCACTTGGCATTGGGGGCGGAAGTGACGGCATGTCTCCTCGAGGAAGCGCTGACATACTAACAAGAACAACCGCAATTGTTGCTGTATTATTTGTTATTACAAGTATAAGCCTAACTGTTTTAAGTTTAAAATCGTCAGATAGAACTCTTAATTTTGAAGATACAGGCACAGAGCAAACGAATGAAGGTTTAATTGAAGATTTACCTGAATTACCCCAACTAGATTAATACCTTTGATTTAATTAAGACTCTGTAGTATAAAATACTTCCATGACGCGATTTATATTTGTAACAGGCGGCGTGGTTTCATCTCTTGGTAAAGGTTTAGCTTCTGCTTCTTTAGCATCTTTACTTCAACATCATGGCTATAAAGTAAGGGTTAGAAAATTAGATCCATATCTAAATGTTGATCCAGGCACAATGAGTCCATATCAGCATGGTGAAGTCTATGTAACCGATGATGGAGCAGAAACAGATTTAGATCTTGGTCATTATGAAAGATTCACTGGCGTAGTTTCTAAAAAATCCGACAATATTACCTCTGGAAGAGTATATCAAAAAATTATAACAAGAGAGAGAAAAGGGGAGTACTTGGGTGCTACAGTACAAGTTATTCCACATGTTACAAACGAGATTAAAGAATTTATTTCAAACGATCTTGAGCAAGAAGATTTTGTGATATGTGAGATAGGCGGAACAATTGGCGATATTGAAAGCTTACCTTTTATAGAAGCTATAAGACAATTTCATAATGATAATGGTCATAAAAATTCATTATTTATTCATGTTACTTTGGTTCCATACATTGCAAGTTCAGGTGAATTAAAAACAAAACCTACTCAACATTCAGTAAAAGAATTGAGGAGTTTGGGTATACAACCAAATATTTTATTGTGCAGATCTGACAGAAAGATACCTGAAGGAGAAAGAAAAAAAATTGGTTTATTCTGCAATGTTCAACATAACTGTGTTATTCAAGCAATAAACGCTAATTCAATATACGAAGTTCCAATTAATTTTTATAATGAAGGATTAGATAAGAGAGTCCTAGAATATTTCAATTTAGATAAAAATAAAACTATAGATCTTAAAATGTGGTCTCAAGTTTCTAAACATGTTCTTGAACCTGAAGGAAAGGTCGTAATTGGAATAGTAGGCAAATATACAGGACTTGCTGATGCTTATAAATCACTGAATGAAGCATTATCTCACGGTGGAATTTTTAATAATGTAAAGGTTGAATTAAAATGGTTTGAGTCTGAAGAATTAAATAGTTCCAATACGTCAGGCTTATTAGCAAATTGTCATGGCATTTTAGTTCCTGGAGGATTTGGTGAACGGGGTTCGGAAGGAAAAATTGCAGCAATTAAGTATGCGAGAGAAAACAAAATACCTTATTTTGGAATATGTTTTGGAATGCAACTTGCAGTTATAGAGATGGCAAGAAATATATTAGGTATACAGGATGCAAATTCGAGCGAATTCTCTAATTGTCATAATTCAATTGTCGGCCTCATGACAGAGTGGACAACTTCTGATAATACGACTGAAAAGAGATCTAAAAATGACGACCTTGGCGGAACGATGAGACTTGGATCATATGAAGCAAAATTAAAAAAGGGCAGTAAAATATATAATATATATAAAGACGAAATTATTAATGAAAGACATCGTCACAGATATGAAGTTAACAATAAATTTGCTGAAGAATTTGAGAACAAAGGTGTTATCTTCTCTGGTTATTCACCGGACGGATTGTTACCTGAAACTGTTGAATTGAATGATCATCCATGGTTTATTGGAGTGCAATATCACCCTGAATTAAAATCAAAACCATTTGAACCACATCCTTTATTTAAGTCATTTATAGATGCAGCAAAAAAGATACAAAGATGAATAAAGCTGTAAAATTGAATAATTTTGAATTTTCTAATTATGATAAATTAAATCTAATAGCTGGACCATGTGTTCTTGAATCTCATAGTCATGCTAAAAAAATGGTTGAGGCTCTCTTAGAAATTACTACAAAATTAAAAATCAATTTTGTTTATAAGACCTCTTTTGATAAGGCCAACCGTACAAGCTTACATTCTGAGAGAGGTTTAGGAATTGATGCTTCGTTGGAAATATTTAAATCTCTAAAAGACGAATATAAGATAAATATTTTAACAGATGTACATAATGTATCTGACTGTGAGAAAGTAAAAGATTGTGTTGATATAGTGCAAATTCCAGCTTTTTTATGCAGACAGACTGATTTATTAATTGCTGCAGCAAAAACTGATTTAATAGTAAATATTAAAAAAGGCCAGTTTTTAGCACCGTATGATATGATCAATGTCTCTAAAAAAATTGAAGAGAGCGGCAATAAGAAAATACTTTTGACTGAAAGAGGAGCTTCATTTGGATATAATAATTTAGTTTCTGATATGAGATCACTCGAAATTATGAAAAGTGATATAGGCTACCCTGTAATTTTTGACGCAACTCACTCCGTGCAATCACCCGGAGGAATGGGTGACAAAAGTGGGGGGGATAGAAAGTACGTACCGGCTCTATCAAAAGCTGCTGCGGCAGTTGGTGTTGCAGGTATATTTATGGAAACTCATAATGATCCAGATAATGCTCCATCCGATGGACCAAATATGGTCAAATTAGAAGATATGAATGATTTGATAAAAAAACTCATTGAAATTGACAATTTAGTCAAAGAAAAATAAGTATCTAAAGATAACATAGATATTTATGCATTTTATAAAAAATATAGTTTCCAGACAAATATTCGATAGCAGAGGCAACCCTACTGTTGAAACGGACGTTTTTCTATCAAACGGTGTTATGGGTAGAGCCGCTGTTCCATCTGGTGCATCAACTGGTAAAAATGAGGCTTTTGAATTAAGAGATAACAAAAAGTCATATCATGGAAAATCTGTTTTAAAGGCAGTTGACAATGTCAATACCGTAATTTTCGATACAATTTCTGGCTATGATGTTCTTGAACAAGAAGAAATTGATGAGACTTTAATAGAATTAGATGGAACACCAAATAAAAAAAGGTTAGGAGCCAATGCAATATTAAGTGTTTCTCTTGCTTGTGCCGACGCGGCTTCAAAGTATTTGGGTATTCCACTTTATAAATATTTAGGTGGATCCAAAGCATTTAGAATGCCAACACCTATGCTTAATATCATAAACGGAGGTGCCCATGCGAATAATAACTTATCATTTCAAGAATTTATGATTATACCTGTAAAATGTAAAACATTTACAGAGTCTATCAAAAAAGCATCTGAAGTTTTTCACACACTTAAACAAATTTTAGAAAAAAAGAATATTTCAACTGCTGTTGGTGATGAAGGTGGTTTTGCCCCGAATTTAAAAAATGAAGACCAAGCATGCGCTCTTATAAAAGAGGCAATTACAAAAACAGGATATAAATTAGGAGAAGATTTCTTATTGTCGTTAGATGTTGCAGCATCTGAATTTTATACTAATAAAAAATACAAAATTATGTCAGAAAAAAAATCATTTTCTAGTGATCAATTTTCAGATTATTTAGTCAAATTGTGTAAAAAATATTCTATTATATCTCTTGAAGATCCATTTGCGGAAGATGACTGGAAAGCATGGCAAAAATTTAATCAGAATTATGGATCTGAAATACAAGTTGTAGGGGACGATATCTTTACAACAAATATAGATTTAATTGCAAAAGGCATTAAAATGAAAGCTGCAAACGCTGTCTTAATAAAGGTAAATCAAATTGGAACGTTAACTGAAACCATGAAGGCAATAGAACTTGCTCAAATGAATGGTTTAGAAACTGTTATTTCTCACCGATCTGGAGAAACAGAAAATACGTTTATTTCTGATCTATCAGTCGCAACAAATTCTGGTCAAATTAAAACAGGGTCAATGTCTCGTTCGGATAGAATTGCTAAATTCAACCAACTTATTAGAATTGAGGAATTTTTTAATTCTAAAAAATCATTAAAAATCAATAAGTTCTACTAATACAATATTAATTAAAGAGAACAAAAAGAGTCCAAAGAGCATTTTTTTTATTTTTTTCTACCTTTTTTATTCATTGAAATTGTCCTGATTCGCTAAATATGATTCTCTTACTCAACATGAATAATATTTTTACATTAATGATGGCCATTAAGAATTATTATTCTTATTTTTTTCTTCCATTAATTCTAATATATTTATTATTCAATATTTTTGATGGAAATAACGGCCTCTTGTCTCATTCTAGACTAAATGCAGAAATTGCGAGTCTTGAGACAAAGGTAAAAAATATAAAAAGTAGCAATAGTTTATACGAGGTAAAAATTTCTTCTCTAAAAA
Organism: uncultured Pelagibacteraceae bacterium; assembly: GCA_902589175.1. Taxonomy (GTDB): domain Bacteria; phylum Pseudomonadota; class Alphaproteobacteria; order Pelagibacterales; family AG-422-B15; genus CACNXQ01. The sequence goes on from CACIRX010000002.1 coordinate 5,523, forward strand.
AAAATGACAAAAATACTGATCTAGTTGATGAACAGATAAGAAATGTTCTAGGCTATGGGAAGAACAACGAATTCATCATATTTTTTGATAATTAGTATCCACTTGAAATTACGTTGATTTACCTTTAATTATGGTAAAGTATCAATGCAAAACAACGTATCTAAAGCTCTTTTAAGAAAGAAATTTTCTACAATTGAAAGCCCAGTCAAGCCTGAATGGATAAAAGTCAGAGTCCAAACAGATAAAATTAATCAAATAAAGAATACTTTAAAGTCCAATAGAATTGTAACCGTATGTGAAGAGGCGATGTGTCCCAATATCTCTGATTGCTGGGCTAAATCCCATGCTACTTTTATGATACTTGGAGATACTTGTACAAGAGCATGTAGTTTCTGCAATATCAGTACTGGTAAACCAAATCATGTTGATCACAGTGAACCGTTAAGAGTGGCAAATTCTGTAAAAAAATTAAAATTATCTCATGTGGTAATTACATCTGTTGATAGAGATGATCTTAATGATGGTGGAGCTAGGCATTTTTCAAATACTATTAACGAAATAAAATTAAAGTGTCCTAGCACTACTATTGAAATATTGACTCCTGATTTTAGAAATAAGAAAAATTCGATCGAATTGCTTTCTAAATGTCAAATAGATGTATTTAATCACAACTTAGAAACTGTTGAGTCTTTATACAAAAGCGTGAGACCAGGCGCAGATTATAAACACTCATTGTCAATTCTTATGAATATTAAGAAGCTAAATCCTAATCTGTTTACTAAATCTGGGATTATGATTGGTTTAGGTGAGAAATTTTCTGAAATTATGAAGTTAATGGATGACTTGAGGTATAATGATGTTGATTTCATTACCATTGGTCAATATTTAAGGCCCACAAGAAACCATCATCCAGTAATTGAATATCATAGCCCAGATTACTTTCAAAAACTTTATGACGAAGCTATGAGTAGGGGTTTTAAAATTGTATCATCATCACCCTTTACAAGATCATCATATCATGCTGAAGATGACTTTAAGAGATTGAAAAATATATTGTTGAATGCCTAAGCAAAAAGAAAGAAAAACTGTAAGCTACACAAAAGAACAAATGTTTGATCTAGTTGCTGATATTGATCGCTACGATGAATTTCTTCCTTGGTGTAATAGATCTAAAATAATTAATACAAGTACAGAAGGTGATAAAATAATTGTTATTGCTGATCTAGAGATTGGTTATGATCAATTTGTATATACTTACCGTAGTGAAGTTAAACTTCATAAAGATAAGAATGAAATAAATGTTCGTAACTTAGATGGGCCCTTTAAATATCTAGAAAATAATTGGAAATTTACCACTGTTAGTGAGTACGAATGTGAAATTCAATTTAATATTGATTTTGAATTAAATATCTCACTTTTAGATATATTAATGAAAAAATTTTTTGATCTTGCTTTTCAAAAAATGGTTGATGCATTTATCAGTCGTGCAAATGAAATATATTAAATTTTTGATAAATTTTTTATAATTTCTTTTAAAATGAATTCTGCACTTTTTTCTTGAATTTTTTGTCTAGACTTTTCCCTGAAATTTTTCTTAATTGTCGTAAAACGATATTTATTTTTGATTTTTATTCCTAGGCCGAAATAAACGCAACCAACTGGTGTTTTTGAGTTTCCACCGTTTGGACCCGCAACTCCTGTGACAGATATTAATATTTCACTTTTGCTAATTTTTTTTAAACCTTTCACCATTGATAATGCTGTTTGATGACTAACTGCTCCATATTTACTAATTAATGTATTAGGAACTTTTAACAGACGGTTTTTTAGATAATTGGAATATGTAACTACAGAACCTTCAAAAAAATCAGATGAGCCACTTAAACTTGTTAATTTAGAGCTTATCAAGCCTCCCGTACAAGACTCAGCAACGAATATATGAAATATTTTACTTTCTCTTATTTTCTTAATTTTTTTTATATAATTACGCATCAAATGGATAAAATAATTTTATAGAACATAATAATTACCAATGAATATATACCCGCAATAATATCATCAATAATTACACCTTTTGCACCACTCATCTTTTCCGCCCAATCAATCGGATATATCTTAGTTATATCAAAGAATCTAAATGAGCAGAAAACCAATAATACTTCGTATAAGTTATAATCTATCAAAAAAAGCAGAGGTATTGATTGTCCAATAAATTCATCAATAATTACTTCTGAGGGATCTTCCTTCCTTTTATTTTTTAAATAAATATCAACCGCTTTAAAGGCGATTAAAAAAATTAAAACAAATACTAGGTAAAAAAAATAAATATTTAAGGTTTTAATTGATAAATACCATACAAAAATTGCAAAAATTGAACCTAATGTTCCCGGGGCAATTGGAATGAAACCAATACCAAAAAGTGAAACAAAATATTTTATTACTGTATTCATAAACTTATTAATTTTAAAGTTGTCCAGCAAGCAATAGCCTTTGATTTTCCAATTGTACCAACATTATCAGCTGTTTTAGCCTTAATATTAACGTTACTTTGATTACATTTTAAGAGTTTAGAGATATTTTTTTCAATTTCTTTTTTGTATTTTTCAAGTCTTATTTTCTGACAGATTATTGTACAGTCAACATTGCTAACAATAGAATTCTCAAAATTAATTTTCTTTTTTATTTCATCTAATAATATCATTGATGAAATATTTTTGTATTTTTGTAGAGCTGGGAAATATTTTCCAATATCTCCTTTACTATATGCTCCAAGCAATGCATCTATAACTGAATGTATTACAACATCTCCATCTGAATGACCGATAGCATGATAATCACATTTAATCTTTAAACCCGCTAATGATAAATTGCCTCCTTTCATCAATTTATGAATATCAAAGCCATTTGAAAATTTAATTTTATAATTAAGTATATTTTTCAATATACGAATATCATCTTTCTTAGTAATTTTTATATTTTCCTTACTAGATTCAATGTACTTGATTTTACAATTTTTACTTTTCTCTAAAACACCCAAGTCGTCTGTAGGGAAAAATTTTATTTGCTTTAAATTTTTGATGAAGTAATTCAAATCAAATAACTGAGGAGTTTGATACGTCATATATTCATTTCTATTGAGGGTAATATTTTTTTTTCTAAGTGTGTCTTCAACAACTGAAGCAGGAACTGCACAATTATATTTGTTTTTACTTATAGCCATTAATAATTTCATCATAATATTTTTAGGGACAACCGGTCTTGCGGCATCGTGTACCATTAATATTTCAAATTTTTTGAAGTCAATTTCATTTAAGGCATTTTTAAGGCTTTCAAACCTAGTTTTTCCGCCTGAAACCAAATCATTTCTAGTATATTTAGATATTAAATTACTTTCATTTTTAGTTATTTTTTTTGGTATAGTGATATATATACTCTCTTTATTGAGGTATTTTGTTAAATTTTTGAGTGTAATTTCTATAATTGGAGTGCCATGCACCTTATAAAAGAGTTTTGATTTTTTACTACCAAATCTACAACTGTTTCCTGATGCTAATATTACACATGCAATTTTATTTTTTTTATAAGGCATTCTCTTATATATATAACTTAATAGCTGATTAGAATGAATAATAAATACAATTATATTTCAGTTTTAAATCTGCGAATCATTTCTTTGATTATTGGTTCAGTAATATTTCTTGGATTATCTTTTATTTTACTTTTTAATCAAAGAACAAATGTAGTTGGAACCTTAAATTATTCATATGTTTATATTTTATTTGCATCGATATTAATTATTGTATTAATCTTTTCTCTAGTTTATTTGTTGCTTCCGATATTTTTAAGAGTACGACGAAAAAAAATAAGCACGCTAAATAGTAAATTTACACTTTATTTTATTTTGATTGCACTTACTCCTTCAATTTTTCTAGGAATTATTGGATTAGTTCTTATCAATTTTGGAATCAATGATTGGTTTAATTCAAAAATTAACAACGTCATAAATAACTCAGTATTTGTTGCTGAAAGTTATTTAGAGGAACATAAAGAAACAATAAAAGGTGACGTATATGCAATGTATAATGATTTAAATAACTCTAGCGAGTTATTTTCGAATGATTTAAATAAGCTGACAATTGCACTACGAACTCAGTCATTAATCAGATCATTGCCAGAAATCTATATTATTAATAGGCAAGCTGAAATAGTAACCAAGGCTTTTGATGCAAATAAACTTTTTTACAGTCCTCCAGAAAACTCATTTAACAGAGCGGACTCTGGAGAAATGACAATTATGTCATCTACTCAAGTAAATAAGGTATATGCTTTAGTAAAGTTAAGTAATTACACTGATTGGTATTTATTTGCTGGTCGATCTATGGATGCAAATGTGGTTAGTGCATTGAATGATACTATTTCTGCAAGAAATGAGTACACTTTCCTTGAAAATAACAGAGATCAAATAAGTTTGATATTTGTATTAATATATATTGTGATTTCTTTGATACTTATTCTGTTATCTACATTTATTGGCTTAAAATTTGCAGAAAGAATTGTCTCTCCATTATCAATGGTAATTAAAGCAACTAATAATATAAGTAAAGGATCATATGAAAACAAAGTGCAAAAGACAAATGATTATGTAGAATTAAATCGTTTAGCTGAGTCTTTTAATAAGATGAGTGATGATATAGTTAAACAAAGAAAACAAATATTAATATCAAAAAAACACGAGACCTGGTCTGATATTGCAAGAAGGATTGCTCATGAAATTAAAAATCCTCTAACCCCAATTCAATTATCATCTGAGAGATTAGAAAAAAAAATAAAAAATACTAATATTGATAATAAAGAAGTAAATGAATGTATCGATACTATTAGACGTCAAGTAAATGAAATAGGATATTTAGTTGATGAATTTTCAAATTTTGCTCGTTTACCAAATCCTAAATTGGAAAAACAAAATATTTATCGAATTATTACTGATTTAATAAATGATTATAAAAATAATTATAAGTTAATAAATTTTGAATATAGCTTTGAAGAGAAATCACGCGAACTATCCCTAGATAAATCGCAAATATCTAGAGCATTTCAAAACCTAATTATAAATTCAATACAATCCATTCAAGAAAAAAATATTACTAATGGTAGTATATGTATAAAATCTTCAATTAATAATAACTATTTATTTCTTGTCATTATTGACAATGGTGTTGGGATAAAATACGAAAAAGATGAATTAATAAAACCTTATTTTACTACAAAGAAGAGAAAAGGAGGATCGGGACTAGGACTTGCAATAGTCGAAAAAATATTATTTGATCATAATGCTGATTTTTCAATTGATATGAGGGATGACAAAATTGAAGGTACTAAAGTCGAAGTTAAATTTGATTTAAATTCATGAATAAAAAAAAGATACTTATAGTTGATGATGAGATTGATATAGCAAGCAATATGAAATTGATTCTTGATGATGAAAATTATCACGCTGATATTGCCCATAATTCTGATGATACTTTTATAAATTTAACTAAATACGATTATGATCTGATAATTTTAGATGTATGGTTAGATAACTCAGATTTAGACGGAATCGGAATACTTAAAAAAATAAGAGAAACTAATCTAACACCAATAATTATAATATCAGGTCATGGTAATATTGAAATGGCTGTTAAAGCCATTAAGGAAGGCGCTAATGAATTCATTGAAAAACCTTTTACAACTGAGAGATTATTATTATCTGTAAGCAGATCTATTGAATTTTATGAAGTTAAATCAGAAAATGAACGTTTGAAACAAAAAGGGATTTATGATTATACGTTTGTAGGTAATTCTATAGCAATAAATAAGGTAAGAAATCTAATAAAAAAAATTGCACCTACATCAAGTCGCGTAATGATATATGGAGACTCCGGAACGGGTAAAGACATTGTTGCACGTGAAATTCATAAATACTCTTTTTTTAGTCAAGGTCCTTTTATAGCAATAAATGCAGCTTTAATGGAGCCAGAAAATATTGAAAAAGAATTTTTTGGCTTCACTGAAAATGGTATCAATAAAACAGGCTATTTTGAGTCAGCATCAAATGGTACAATATTTATAGATGAGGTTGGTGAAATGCCACTTCAGACTCAAGCCAAAATACTGAGAGTCTTAACAGATAAGAAGTTCACTAAAGTTGGGGACAGTCAAATAATTGAATTAAAGTGCAGAATCATTTGTTCGTCAATCAAGAATCTCGAAAACCTAATTGAAGAAGGCTCATTCAGAAAAGATCTTTTTCATCGTTTAAATGTTGTTACAATTAAGTTACCAAAATTAGTTGAACGGCTTGATGATGTGGACGACTTAATTAAGTATTTTGTCAAATCATTTTCAGGCGAGAATAAGATCAATAACGATTTAGTACCAATTATAAAATCAAAATATTTAAATTATGATTGGCCAGGTAATATCCGAGAATTAAGAAATATAGTTGAACGACATATAATATTAGGTGACAAATATGATGACGAAAATGATATAGAAAATGAGAGCAAAATACCCGATGAAAACGTAATTTCTTTGCCTTTAAAAAATGCAAGAAAAGTGTTTGAGAAACATTACCTTCAATCTCAAATTAACCGTTTTGATGGAAATATATCCAAAACTGCAACATTCATCGGTATGGAGAGATCTGCGTTACATAGAAAACTTAAACAACTTGGATTAACGGAAGAAACAAAAAAATGAAAGTCATTATTTGTGGCGCAGGAAAAGTAGGCACTAGTATTGCGAAACATTTAGTTTCTCAAAATAATGATGTTACTGTAATCGATCAGTCCCAAGAACTAATTTACGAAATCAATGAAAAAGTTGACCTTAAAACTATTAATGGATCAGCATCTAACCCATCTATATTGAAGAAAGCTGGGGCCGAAGAAGCCGATATGATTATTGCAGTAACTCTTCATGATGAAATAAATATGGTTGCCTGTCAGATGGCGCATACGTTTTTTAAGATACCAAGAAAAATTGCTAGACTTAGATCAGAGGACTTTTTAAATCCAATTTGGAGAGACTTATATAATGCAGATAATATGCCAATAGATTTAATAATAAGTCCCGAGTTAGAGGTGGCAAAATCTATAGAAAGACAATTGAAAGCGCCTGGTGCTTACGATGTAGTCCCTTTTTTAAATGATGAAATTGAGTTATTAAGTTTACCAATTAATGAAAATTGTCCACTTATTGATACAAGTTTAATAAGTATTCATGAATTATTTCAGGAAAATGCAAATAAAAAAAAGGACTTAAGAGCATCCATTTTGGGCATTAATAGAGGAGATAGCTTATTCATACCAAAAAAGACTGATGTTCTTATGAAAGACGATCTTATTTACATATTATCTGACAAAAACCATGTAAAAAGAACGATGAATGCATTTGGATTAAACGAAAAGCCAATTAAGAAAATTATAATTATTGGAGGTGGTAATATAGGTTTTAATCTTGCAAAAGATATTGAGCTAAATCATACAGATATTGCTGTAAGCATAATTGAAAATAGTAAGGAAAGGGCTAAATATACTGCTGATCAACTTACAACTACTCTTGTCTTGAACGGTGATGGATTAGATCAAAATATACTTGATGAGGCAAATGTCAAAGATGCAGATATGATGCTTGCTCTAACAAATGATGATGAAACAAACATTATAATATCAGCTGTAGCTAAAAAAAATAACTGTGAGTCATTAATATTGGTGAATAATTCAGAGTATAATAAACTAAAAGATGTTTTAGGAATTAGTAAAATAATTGATCCAAGAAAAATAACAGTCTCTAAAATATTAAAACATATTCATAGAGGAAGAATTGAGGCGGTATACTCAATAGGTAATAACCAAGCTGAATTAATACACGCTCAAGTTCTAAAAACATCAAAACTATTAAATAAAACAATAAAGGACTCAAACCTACCAAATGGAATGAGAATAGGATTAATGAAAAAGAAGAATGAAATTATTATTCCTAACAAAGACACTACTATTGAAGAAAATGATCAAATATTATTTTTTTGTATGACAGATGATTTGAAAAAAGCGGAAGATTTATTCAAGATAAGAGAGGCGTATTAATGTCAAGAATTTCTTATGTAAATGGTATGTACTGTGATCATAAAGACTCATTAGTACATATAGAAGACCGTGGATATCAATTTGCTGATGGAGTTTACGAAGTTTTTGGAGTGATAAATAAGAAAATTATAGATTATCACGGCCATATTAACAGACTTTACAGGTCGCTGGAAGAAATACGATTAAAATCACCAATTTCCAAATCATCTTATTTATACCATATACAAAGACTAATATTTAAAAATCGAATTGTGGATGGCTTAATATATTTACAGATAACGCGTGGTGTAGCATCACGAGACTTTAAGTTTCCTAAGAATTGTAAACCATCCTTGGTAATAACTGCCAAAAATCTATTAACCAATGAATATGAAAATAGTTTTAAAAAAGGTATTAAAGTAAAGACAGTAAAAGATTTGAGGTGGAAAAGAGTAGATATAAAAACTATTAACTTGTTAGCGCCAGTCTTGGCAAAGCAAGATGCCGCAGATAGTAAATGTCAAGAATCATGGTTAATCGACGAAGATGGATTTGTAACTGAGGGCAGCTCCAGTACAGCATGGATACTAAAAAAAAATACTTTATACACTACACCGCTCTCAAATTCTATATTGAATGGTATAACAAGAAAGTCACTGATAAAAGGTTTAAAAAAAAATAAACTAAAATTTATAGAAAAGAAATTTAACATTAAGGATATTAAATATGCAGATGAGGCTTTCATAACGAGTGCTACTCAATACGTAATGCCAGTTGTAAGAGTTGATAACTTTAAAATTGGCAATGGTAAGATAGGAAAATATGCTGATATTTTTAGAAAGGCCTATATGGAGGCTATACAATTAACCTAAAAAAAAATATAACTAGAAGTCTGATTATTCACCCTGAAATTAAAGGTGATAGCAAATTTATTACTCATGAAATGTTCCATGAAATACAAAATCTAGTTCAAAACCTAAATATTGAAATCGCAGCTAAGGAAATAATCACAATTAAACAACAAAATCCTTCAACTTTTATTGGAAAAGGTAATTTATTACGATTTAAAAACGATATTTCTGACAAAAAAATAAACTTATTGATAATAAATAACAATTTATCTCCATCACAGCAGAGAAATCTAGAAAAATTTCTCAACATAAAAGTTACTGATAGATCGGGCATAATTATTGAAATCTTTAGTAAAAGAGCTTCAACAAAAGAAAGTAAACTTCAAGTGGAGTTAGCCGAATTAATATATAGAAAATCCAGACTAGTAAGAGCTTGGACTCACCTAGAAAGACAAAGAGGTGGTACTACATTTATTGGGGGACCTGGTGAACTACAGATAGAATTAGATAAAAGATTGATACAGTCTAAAATTGTCAAAATTAAAAGAAAACTGAATAAAGTAAAGGAAAGGCGAGGTATTCAAAGAAAATCCAGACTTAACAGTCAATTCAAAACTTTTGCTCTTGTAGGTTATACTAACGCAGGAAAGACTAAATTATTTAATAGGCTAACAAAAAAAAAGCAGTCTAGCCAAGACAAGTTATTTGAAACACTAGACACAAAAATAAGTAAGTTTTTTTTAGACAATCATCAAGTAGGAGTAATTGATACAGTAGGATTTATAAATAACATTCCAACCCAATTAATTGAGTCCTTTCATGCAACACTAGAAGAAATTAATTCGGCTAATTATATATTGAATGTAATTGATGTTAATGACATAAATGTTCAAACTAAAATACAAACTACAAAAAGAATTTTAAAAGAAGCAGGTGTTTCTGATGGTAAAATTTCAAATATGATAAATGTGTATAATAAGATTGACGTAAGTAAAGCAAAATTCAATTTTAATCAAAATAGAATATTTGTAAGCGCATTAACAGGTGAGGGTGTAGATAATTTAAAAGATAGAATAAAAAAAGAGCTTAATTAATTTCATCAATAATAATCTTAATTGAACCATTTTTTGCTTCATATCCAACAAAACTGTTTAATTCATCATTTTTGTATATAATCTTTATATAATCAGATGCAGCAAACACATCACCAACTTTTTCATTTTTTTTATACCCACCAAGCCGGATTTGTTCAGCTTCACACTCAATTGTACCCTTGTCTTGATTTATTATAAGATTGTTAAAAACTACATCATACCTTCTTTTCCCATCAAATATTTTAAATTTATTTTTACAGCCACCAATTTTATTGAAATCTAGTACATTTAGAAAAAATGAAGAAGGATCAATTGTGTCTACTAACATTTCATTAGTCACTGCTGATAACTTTGAATTATCAAATTCTGGAATATTAGTTACTTTAACTACCTTGTTATTATCATAATCTATTTCAACATACTTTTCTTTTTTCTTACGAATATATCTGTATGTATATTTTGATGGTTGATACAATTTATTAATAAAGCCCTCAACTTTTCCTTTTCCATCTATTTGATTAACAAATTCAACAATATTTTTAGAATTAATTATAAACTCATAATAAAATTTTTCATTTTTTACATTTAATGAAGTACTAATCTCCATTATTTTTATTTTTGGAACTAGTGATAATTTTGCATAAATATTGAATTTTCTTTCTTGATTCAATGTATCTGCTAAAGTTGGGGATATAAAAAAGAATAAAACAAGTATATAAGTAAATAATGATGTTTTATTCAATAACATAGCTTGTGAAAATACTACATATTTCAAATTTTGTCCAAAAACAGAAGGGTCGTTTGTATTGGAATCATTGTTTTAAAATTAATAATGGATTCATTAGAAATGGTCACAACGTCTGCATGTTTAGTGATAGGGACATGTCCCGAATGAATAAATTAAATAAATTAAATAATAACAAATCTCTTAATAAGGAATTATTGGCTACATTTAAGAACTTTGACCCTGATGTTGTGGTTATAGGGCATGCAGATAAGATACACAATGAAACACTTAATGAATTTAGGTCAATTAAAAAAAATATTAAAATAATTGAATGGAACGTTGATAATTACCTATTAGATAATACAGAGAAAAAATTTAAGCTTAGATCTTGCTTAATAGATGCTTTTTTTATTACTAATGCTGATAAAATAATAACCTCATGTTTGTCCAATAATAATTCAATTTCTTTTTTTCCAAACATTTTAGACTCATCAATAGAGAGATTAAGAATATTTGAAATTAATACTTTCAAATATGATTTATTCTACGCTCTAAGTTACGGGGTCGGTTCGGGAAAGATAAGATCATATAAATCAGATTATGACAGAGAAGTGTTTCTTGATCATATTAAAAATAATTTATCTTCAATTAAAACTAATTTTTTTGGTTATAAAGGTAACCAACCTGTTTGGGGAGCTGATTTTGAGAGAGAGATAAGTAAATCTCCAATTAGTTTAAATTTAAGTAGAAAACCACATTTAAAATACTACAGCTCAGATCGAATTTCTCAATATTTAGGAAATGGCTCTTGCTTATTTGTAGACAGAAATTCTAATCTCGACGATTTATTTAATAATGATGAAGTTGTTTTTTTTGATGGAATGGATTTAGATGATTTTGGAAAAAAAGTTAATTATTATTCTAAAAACCACAGTGAAGCCAAAAGAATTGCAAAAAAAGGATGGGAGAGGGGTCATAAAGATTATAATGAGCGAATTGTAACAAGTTATTTTTTAGATATCGCATTCAATAACAAGCCAACAAAAGATTACAGTTGGCCAATTCACCAATACTATAAATAATTATTATGTTAACCTTAAGAAAGTTGAGGAGAAACTTAAATAAATGTTTCTCCTCAATAGTATTATTTTTTCTTAGTCCAAACTATAGCCAATTGAAAAATTAGTATAAATAGTTGAAATATTGATTGAACAGGTCCACCAAGAATTGTTGGTGAATTAGCATAATCTGATAGTCTTTCACCAGACGAAGAGTCCATATCTACCAAAATTGATGTATAAGATTGCAATATTCCTCCACCAATCATATTCGACTGAACGAAAAAGAAAGCTACGAATAAACAGAATATTGATGTAAATACTTTCCCAAGCATAGTAGCGCTCGAGTCTTCATATATATTTCTCGCCATTCTAAAGCCTAGCCAAGTAAATAATATAAAACCAAGTGTATAAATGGCATTAAATGTAAAGCCTAGATACATTAGGTTTAATGCTTCATATTCGCTCATATATATTTTCTCCTTTAATTTGATATGTAAATTAATATTGTCACCGTATGGTGCGACTATAAAGACAAAAAAAAATGCATTCTTAGAATATTAATATATTCGTATAATATATATTATGTAAAATAATAATAAATATAATTAAAACAATAATTAATAAGTAAAATCTAATAAATAAGGTAATACATTAGATTATTAAAATAAATTATTGATTTTATTTGATATTTTAACAAAAGTTTGTTTTATATCCAAAGACTTAAATATAAATTGATATTTTCCTCGCGTATAGGGTCTAAATTCAAAATAAGCGTTTTTAGTTATAGTTCTGTCGAATATATCAATTATGTTTTTATTATAATAAGCTGCAATACATGTTATTGCCCCATGGGGACTGATAATTAGATCTGAGCACCCTACTTCTTTCATTAAATTATCAGCGTTTATCGGCCCTAAAAATTGAATATTTTTATTATTTTCCAAAATTTCAATATAATTATTTTCACTTATTTTAAATTCAAGATCCGTGCTTACTCTTATTTTAATATTAAATTTTCTTGTTAATTGTAAAAATAGTTCATTAAATTGTTTTACATTTTTTTCAATTTCTCCAAAAATTTCTGATTTATAATGAAATAAAACATCGATTGGTTTTCCATTTACGTCGTACTTTTTTTCATTATATGGAATTTGATATTTTGTTGGTTTAATGACATTCTCTAGAAGTTTTTTTTCCATATCATAAATAGGATTTTTTCTAACATTTTTAGATCTATTATTAACCTCATATTTAAATAGATATTTCCTTAAAAATATTCTTGGTCTTTTCCTCTTTTCATTATCGACACAAATCCCGAGGAATTTTGTATTTCTAAATACAATAGGTAAAAAAAAGTAGAAATTTTTAGGAGAAAGTATGAACACATACTCGTAGTTATTTCTAAATAATCTAAGAAATAAATTAAATTTTTCTATAAATGAAAGATTATAATTGACTTGAATTATATTCAAGTTTGACTGAGATAAGACACTTGCAAATCTTATATTTATTTCAGATAAGTATATATCAGTGATGTGTTCAGAAAAGTGGTACCTTAGATGTTCAATATTTCTAAGTGAGTGAAAAAAATCGCCTACTCTGTCATTTTTTAATATAAGAATTTTTTTATCCATATATCAGCAATATAGTCCCAATTTTTAAAACCTCTTCTTTTAAACATTTTTTGTCTTATGGAATTATAAAAATCATTATTGAATAATAGTTTTTCTAAATAATGAGCAAATTCCATATCATTTTTAGCTATAAACCCAGTTTCATTATGAATTACTCTGTCTTCAACAGAACCAATACCATATGTAACAACTGGTACACACATTTGTACTGCCTCTTCTACTGTTAAAACCCAAATATCAGATTTGTGACCAGTATACGCAAATACTCTTGTATTCCTCAGTTCATTAATTAGATCTTCTCTGGAACCAAGTTTTCTCTCGAATATATTGGAATTACGCAGTTCGTCTGTATATGAAATTAAATTTGGATTTATAAAAAGTTTTGCCTTCTTTTCTTTATTCTGAAATTTATTTATCCATATATCTACAAGCCAATCTAAATTCCTTAAAGACCTCACATTATTTAGCGCATATGGCTCTGGAATTTTTTCAAGATCTACTGGCTCTGTGTAAAATCTTGGATCCACTGATAGAGTTATCATATGTTTTCCAAACATAGAAGTAAGATAACTCCTGTTATGATACTGGTAATTACACATTGTCACAACTTCAGGTTTATATTTTAAAAATGGAAGTAACTGTTTTTTTCTTAAAAATTTTTCAAATGGCTGCAATGAGTTAGACCAAACAATTTTTTTTTTTGAAGAAATGTTTTTAAATAAATTGGCATTAGAAATTGCTATACACAAGTCATAATGTTTGTCTTGACTAGAATGTTTATTGCCATAGAGAACTCCGTTACAAACTATATCTTGTTTGACTTCAGTTAACACTTTCACGTTGATATTTTTTTTTACAAAACTTTCTGCTAGTAAAATAAGTGAACTCTCTGTACCCCTTACTTTAGTACTATTGAGATCATTACCTGTAAAATCAGAGTCTGAATTATCTATAAATAAAACAGATTTACCTTTTCTTAACATTTAGTATGTTTTTTTTATTTGACTTACGTCATAATCAACCATCAGCTTCACTAATTTTTTTAAGTTGGTATTTGGTTTCCATTTAAGTTTACGTTTTGCTTTTCCAGGGTTTCCAATTAATAAGTCAACTTCAGCTGGTCTAAAAAATTCTTTATCAATCTTTATAATCGTTTTGCCGCTATTTAAGTCAATTACTCTTTCATTCATGCCTTGGCCTACCCACTTATAATCAAAGTTTAAATATTTTAATGTCAAATTTATGAATTCTCTTACGCTGTGTGTTTTCCCAGTCGCAATTACATAGTCATCTGGGTTTTTTTGTTGGAGCATTAACCACATTGCATAAACATAATCTCCCGCATATCCCCAATCTCTTTTAGCATTTATATTACCGACTTTAAGAACTTCTTTAGAACCATGTTTTATTCTTGTTAATGTTGAAGTAATTTTTTTAGTCACGAACTCACCCCCTCGTAAAGGTGATTCATGATTGAACAAAATACCAGAGGATGCATGAATATTATAAGACTCTCTATAGTTTACTGTTATCCAATGCGAAAATACTTTTGACACTCCATATGGACTTCTTGGGTAAAATGGTGTTTTTTCAGTTTGCGGTATCTGCTGAACTTTTCCAAACATTTCAGATGTAGAAGCTTGGTAGAATTTTATCTTTTTATTTATAGAGTTAATTGAATCTAATATGCGTAATGTTCCTAACGAATTAATATCAGTAGTAACTATTGGTACTTGGAATGATGTTGGAACAAAGCTTTGAGCGGCTAAATGATATATTTCGTGCGGCTTTGTTTCTTTAATAACATTTTGTATATTGCTTAGTTCCAATAAATCAAAATCATAAAACTTAATTTTGTCATAAATATTTAAGTATTTTAAGTTAACAAATTTCTCAGAAGTGCTTCTGCGTACAGTTCCGTAAACTTTGTATCCCTTTTCAATAAGTAATTTTGCTAAATATGCACCGTCTTGACCAGTTATTCCTGTGATTAAGGCTCTTTTCATTTTTGTTATCTGCTTATTAAATATTCTTTTCAAAATCTTTGATTAATTTATGTAAATAATTAATTTCATTCGTTAGGTCTCTAAAATCATTTCCAACAAAAAAACCATTTTTATCTATTTCATCTGAAACCTTTAAATCTCCACAGATATGATAATTTAAAAATTTTATAACTGGATTTTTTGTGAAGTTTCCAGCAACTATTGGTCTACATTCTATTTGATTTTCAATTAGAATATTTACTAAATCATCTCTGTAACTAGCTAATTTGTTTGATAATAAAAGAGAAAATCCAAACCATGAAGAAGTCTCCGTTTCTTGTTGAACAGTGATATTGGATTCATTTTCAAATAATGATTTGAAAATGGATGCATTTTTTCTTCTGTTTTTAATAAACATCGGCAACTTATTTAATTGGACAGAACCAATAGCCCCACTCATTTCTAGTGGCCTAATGCTATAGCCGGGGGTGACAAAGTTAAATGAGTCATAAAAAGAGTTACCAGTTTTTTTTTCAATACTATTATCATCAGGTAAGTCCCTAATCCATCCATGCGCCCTAAGAGATACACAGAGTTCATATAGATTTTTATCATCAGTAAGAATCATTCCACCCTCCATTGTTTGCATGTGATGAGAAAAAAAGAAGCTAAATGAACCCATTAAACCACAAGTTCCAGTGAAGTTATTATGATACTTTGCCCCCAAACTTTCACAATTATCTTCTATAAGTATAATATTATTTTTTTTGCAAATTTTATTTATTTCCTCTAGATCACATGGATTTCCTAACAAATTTACAGCAAATATTATTTTTGTTTTTGGACTAATGGCTTTTTTTATTTCATTTGGATCAATATTTAGGGTATTTCGGTCTACATCAACAAATACAAGTTTAAGACCGTATTGATTTACTGGATAATATGTTGTACTCCAGCTTACTGCTGGCACAATAACCTCATCACCTTCTTTAAGATCATATTTTTTTGAATAGAATAAAGAGGCAATCATAAGTAAATTAGCTGATGAACCAGAATTCACCATAATTGCGTATTCAGAATTAAAATAAGAAGCAAATTCTTTTTCAAATTTTTTGACTTTTGGTCCCATCGTATAACGATTGGATTTGATTACTTCATTTATTGCGGATACTTCTTCATTACCCCACGAGTCACTAGCTAAATTATATTTAATATTTTTCATACGATTTTACTTCACTTATAATTGAATTAGTTTTTAAATTTATTTCATTCTTCAAAATTGCCCTTTTATCATTCGTATAATAAACTTTACGCGCATAATTAATAAAATCTTTTTTAAATTGCTTATTCTTTTCAAATTTTCTTAATTTATCCTCTACATTCCAAAGTTTCAAATTTACGTTTTTCAACTTTTTTACTAATGAACTCAAACTTCTAGTATTTATTTTTTTTGATTTAACTACTTTCTTTAACAAATTAAGTTCTTTATTAATAAATTTTAATTTATTTTCATCTTTTATCTTTAATTTTTTGATTTCAAGAATTGTTATTTTATCAAAAAGCTCACCAATTGATGCCGGAATATTAATTTTCATATCTTACGATGCTCTTTTAAATAAATTAAAAAAATTGTTACTAGTGATTGCTGAAAATTCACTATAATCAAGATTAAACATTTTTGATACATATTCAACAGTATGAGTGATATATGCTGGCTCATTTGCCCTACCTCTAACAGGAACGGGTGCAAGAAAAGGCGCGTCTGTTTCGACTAGTATTTTGTTAATAGGTATCATTTTAACTGTTTCTCTAAGTTCAGTAGAATTCTTAAATGTAACAATGCCACTTATTGAAAATAAAAAATTATACGGGAGTAGCTTTTGCATAAATTCTGTAGATCCTGTAAAGCAATGTATGACCCCGGAAAAATTCTTTTTTTTAATATATTTTTCAATTATCTCGACCATTTCACTTTCAGCATTTCTCATATGAATAACAAGAGGCAGATTCAAATCTTGAGCTATTTCAATATGCATAATAAAGCTTTTTATTTGATTTTCTCTGTTGGAATTCTCATAATAATAATCCAACCCCGTTTCTCCTATGCCAATTACTTTTTTATTTGATGATAGCTTTGTTATTTTATTTCTTACTTCACCAGTCATATTGTCAGATTCATGAGGATGAATACCAAGTGTAGAATAGATATTTTTATTGGTATCTGATATTTTTAAAATGGGGATAAATTCATTTTCACACGTTGAAATGTTTAGAAACCTTTCAACTCCATTCTTTTGAGCATGTGTTATTATTTCATCTAATGATTTTTCATTATTTTTATGTAACAGATGGCAATGACTATCAATTACCATTATTGAATCCTTGAAAATAAATGTTTTACTTTATTTAGTTTATTTCCACTTATTGAAATAGATTTTTCCATTTCGAAGTTTATATGATCTAGTTTTATATTGAGCATATTGAAAATTTTTAATGAAGTGTCCGGCATGATTGGATTAATTAAGAAGGCTATTTTTTTGATACTATCGCTGGTTAAACCAAGAATGTCAGCAAATAATTTTGGATCGCTATCAGATAATTCCCAAGGTTTACTATCATTAAAGAATTTATTTACTTCATTTATATATAACCATACTAACTTAATATAATCATGTAATTTGTAGTTTTCTACAAGGATCAAAGATCGCTCAACTGTTTCGTCATACATTTTAAATAATTTATCTCCAGCTTCATTTGTATTATTTACTTGGGGTATTATTGAATTAAGTTTTTTTTCAATCATAGTTAAAGATCTTTGACATAAATTTCCTAAGTCGTTCACTAAATCACTATTAATTCTATTTATTAAAGCATTTTTTGAAAAATCTCCATCATTGCCAAATGGAACTTCTCTAAGTAAGAAGTATCTAAACTGATCAAGTCCATAATTATTAATAATCTCAATTGGATCAATAACATTGCCTAAAGATTTAGAGATTTTGTTACCCTCATTCGTCCACCATCCGTGTGCAAATATTTTTTTTGGAAGATCCAAATCTGCTGCTAATAAAAATGCTGGCCAGTAAACAGCATGATGACGTAAAATATCTTTACCGACTATATGTACTACATTTTTCCAATATTCCTTTAACTCGTTTTCTTTATCATTTAGATAACTAACTCCATTGGCATAACAAGTTAATGCATCTAACCATACATACATTATGTGAGTATCATCAGTTGGTGTTTTAATTCCCCATTCAAAAGATGTTCTTGATACAGATAGATCATTTAAACCAGACTCGACAAATTTAACAACTTCATTTCTTTTTGAGGTCGGGTTAATAAAATTTGGATTATTTTTATATAAGTTTAATAATTTATCGGACCAGGCTGAGAGCTTGAAGAAATAAGACTTTTCTGTAATCCATTCGACAGGGCCGCCAGTTATAGTTTTAAATGAACCATCATTCTGTTTTACTAAATCTTTTTCATTATAAAATGTTTCATCATTTATTGAGTACCATCCAGTGTACTCCCCTAAATAAATCTGATCTCTTTCATAAAGCCTTTTCCATAAATATGAGGCACCATCGACATGTCTTTTTTCAGTAGTCCTTATAAAATCATCATTTGATAAATTTAACGAAATAGTAAGATCTTTAAAGATTTGTGAGTTTTGATCACAAAGTTCTATAGGTTCTATTTTCTTTGCATCAGCTGCTTTTTGTATTTTCAGTCCATGTTCGTCTGTTCCAGTTTGAAATCTAACATCATATCCTTTGAGACTCATAAATCTCGCAATAAAATCTGTAGCTACCGATGTATATGCATGGCCTATATGGGGCTTGTCATTTACATAATAAATTGGCGTGGTTATATAGTATTTGTTAGACATTTTTCATTTTATAAAAAAGAGAAATTATAAGAGCGGCATAATCTAAATTTAATCTTTTAAAATAATTTCGATAGGTTTTAACAATTTCTGAGATTTTAAGCAATTTAAGAACTTCATTTTCTTTTCCCACTATGGCCATAGACTTTATTTCGTTAGACGTCAAAAGGTAGATATAATCAAAAAATATAGAAATATCGTCATCTTTATCGAATGTTTTTGAAATAAAATTATTATAATGTGATGCTGTATTTGATTTTATTAACTTTCGATTATTTAATAATTCTCTAAAATGATCTTGAATTTCATGCAAATCATGATTTAAAAATTTTTTTGAAAGACTTAAAGATCCTTTAGTTAGATTTAGAAGGTCCCTATTAATTGAAATTTCACTGTTTAAATTTTTAAAGAATATTTCATCCTCTAATTTATTAAAATTTAAAAAATATGATCTTGATTTAATGGTTTGTAATACTTTAGCTTTATTATGATTTATGATTATGAAATGAGAATTTATATTCGGCTCTTCTATTAATTTAAGTAGTGAATTACTTGCTTCAATCGAAAGATCGTCTATTGTTTTAATTATACATACTCTTTTTTGACCAATATCGTCCTTTGTTTGAAAAAACGTATGAACATTTGATATGTCATCTCTATAGATTTGATTTTTAAATCTTTTTTTATCTTCTAAATAAATTTTTGATATTATGTATACAAACGGTGAATTTATATGATTACCATTTGAGCAAATATTAAGAAAGTCTTCAAATGTTTGATCAGTGTTATTTTTAACTATTAATTTTGAAAATGAAATAGCTATGTCTGATAACAGTTCGACCTCCCCTCCTGATAAAATAATAGATTGAGGTAAATTGTTTTGGTATAAACTAAATAATCTCTCTTTTTGGTTATAATAAACTTGATCTAAACTACTCATATTCTTTTACTTTTCTCTAATATTTTCCATATCTTTTCTGAAATCTCAATTTTCTTCTGACTGGCATCAATAATCTTAATTCTACTTTTGTTTATTCTGGCAATTTTTAGAAAAGAGTTTCTTACTTTTCTATGAAAACTTATGTGCATATTTTCATATCTTAGTTCTTTGTTGCCCTTTCTTTTTGATCTTGCTAGACCCGTCTTAGGGTCAATATCAAGTAGGAAAGTAATACTTGGTACTAAATTTTTAATTAAAATTGTATTTAATGAATTTATAAGTTTAACATCAACTTTTTTACCATAGCCCTGGTAAGCCATAGTTGAATCAATATACCTGTCACATAATACCCAATATCCTTTTTTAAGATTAGGCATAATGACCTTATCTATATGGTCTTTACGTGCTGCAAAAAGTAGCATCGTTTCAACTGTTCCAGACCATTTCTGATTTTTATCTTTTACAATTAAATTTCTTATTTTTTCAGCATCTTTAGTCCCACCAGGTTCTCTAGTGATAACAACTTTTCTTTTTTTTGATAATTTTTTAGCAAGAAGTTTGATTTGAGTTGATTTACCAGACCCTTCTCCGCCCTCAAAAGATATGAAACGTGAATTAATCACTGATTAGACAAACAAATTAACAATAGATTGATAAATGTAGCTAAAAAATCTTGAAAAAATATTTGTTCTTTTTAGTTCATTTGTAGAATAAATGTCAAAATATTCAGATGACTCATTAGGTATGTTTACTTTTAATTGTCCGATTTTTGTTCCAGCGGCAACTGGAAAGCTTATTTGACTGTCCAACTCAATACTAAAATCTAAACTCTTATTTTTAGTTTTAGGGACTGTTAAAATTATATCTGACGAAGCACTAACTGATGACAGGGACTCATTTGAACCAGGAATTTTTATTTGATCAATTTCTTGAGATTTTTTAAATAGTTCAATATTTTCATATTCTCTAAATGCCCAAGTAATAAGTCTTGATGAGCCTTGGGACCTTTTTTGCTGTGAGTTGAAACCATTTGTAACTGATATTACTCTACGATTTCCATCAACAGCAGATGCTGCAAGTCCGTATCCTGAAATTGATAAATGACCTGTTTTAAGTCCATCAACACCCATTTTTTTATATAGTAATGGATTTCTATTTTTTTGCTTTATTCCAGACCATTCAAATTCAGTTTCAGCAAACAAATGATAATACTCTGGAAACTCATTGATTAAGTATTGAGATAAAATTGCAATATCATATACAGTTGAATAATTGTCATTGCTATGCATACCTGTTGAGTTAGTAAAATTTGTATTTAACATACCAATTTCTTTAGCTTTGGATGTCATAATGATAGCAAAAGCTTCTTCGGATCCTGCAATATTTTCAGCAATAACTATGCAAGCATCATTTCCAGATTGAACAATAATTCCCCTTAATAAGTCTTCAACTCTTATTTCTTTATCTACTTCGACAAACATAGACGAGCCTTCTCGTTCTTTCCAAGCTTTTTCTGAAACTAGAAATTTATCATCTAAAGATAGAGTTCCGTTAGATAATTTTTCAAATACTATTAAAGTTGTCATGATTTTTGTCATTGATGCTGGATATGTTTTTTTATTCATTTCTTTTTCAAAGAGAACTTTACCTGTAGTTGCGTCAATAATTACCGCTGTTTCAGCTTCAGTATCTATAAATGACGCCTGTACAAAGGGAATTGGAATTAATATTAGGTAAAAAATTACTAGTCTAAGTAAATGCATATTATCTTTTTATATTAAAAATATTGATAAATCTTCATATTTTTTAAATGTGTCATCTTTGAGATCATTGATTAACTTATTCACGTCTTCATATGGACCAATAAGTACTCTAAATATTTGAGCGCCCTCATTAGTTGTCATATTATAGACTTTAGCTTTGAAATTCGATAATCCATCTAAAACAATTTTTGCATTTTCTAAAAATGAGAATGATGCAATATTAAGATATATTTTATTATATTGTCGTTTCTCTAGAGTCTTAATATCAGACACATTAGTGACTATTTCTGAATTAGGAATTTCATTATCTATCACCATAACATCTGAGATGGGTGCTTCTACCACCCTTTTTTCCTCTTCAAAAGTTTGTGTTTCAGAAAGAATAAAGCTTTCATTTGTATTAATTAGTTCAATTTTCACTAACCCACCTCCGCTATTCAAATTCAACTCTTTAAATACTCCTGATGATAAATTTATTATATGTGTAGATGAATATGCTCCTCTATTGTTGACTCTGACTTTTGTTGTTCTACCGTTTTCTAAGTTTGTAACCTCAAGTATTGATGGCAATGGAAGTGATCTATGAGAACCAGAAAATGCTTCATTATGAAAATATTCCTTATTTGTGGTTAAATCGCCATTATTTAAATTAATCTCAATTTCAGCAATTCCTACTTCTATAAATGATTTATAATCTCTCGGATAAAACCATTTACCATCGACTTGGTAAGGTTCTTCAATATATTTTTCTATTAATGAGATATTTTTGTTCTTATTATTATCTTCAATTGCTAATGGAACGATATTAACAGCAGCGCATTGTGACAATAAAAAAATTAATAATAAATAAATATATTTCATTAATGATACTCTATCATATCAGAAAGGGTGCCAACTGATATTCCAAAAAATAGCGATCTATTCCACTTCATGATGACTTTGAAATTTTCATATACTAAGAATTTTTTTCCATCTTCACCTTCAGGAAATACTAAATATGCATCTAAGTTTTTATTTGGAAGTTTTTCTCCATTTGCTTTTAAAACTCCTAATTCTGACCATTCAGATAATTTCTTTGAAATTTCTATTTTTTTTGCAGAAGTAGTAATAAGTTCTTTATTTACAGGCTTGGTAGTAATGACTTCCCTGCCCCACGTAAGGTTATTATCCCATCCTGAGCTGCTTAAATAATTAGCGGAAGATGCAAATACATCATCAAGTGTGGTCCATATATCTTTTCTTTCATCGTTATTGTAATCAATTGCATAACTTAGAAAACTTGAAGGCATAAATTGGTTTTGACCCATTGCGCCTGCCCAAGAGCCCATCATATTTTCTGCATCAATATGACCTTCATTAATAATCTTAAGTGCATTAATTAGCTCTTCAGTAAAAAAGTCTCTTCTACGAAGATCGTGGGATAATGTTGAGAGTGAACGTATTACGTTAAATGATCCAGTAAATTTACCAAAACTTGTTTCTATACCCCATAGTGCTAAAAGGAAGCGCGGTTGAACACCAAATTCAATTGAAACTTTTTCTAGAATATTTTTATTTTCTTTATAGAGCTTTTTCCCTTTTTTAACTCTACTTAGGGGAGTGGTATTAGATAAATATTTCTCAAGTGAAAGAGTAAATTCTGGTTGTGATCTATCAAGTTCTAATACTCTTTCATTCTGTGTAACATTCTTAATGCTATTATTTATTGTTTCTTTTGAGATCCCCTCTTTGAGTGCTAGATTTTCAATATAAATAAGCCAATCTTCAAAAGATCCTTGTTCATCTGCTTGCAATGAGGATAAATTAATTATAGTAAATACTGTTATTACAGTGAATAAACTAACTAATTTAGAAATATAAATAATTAAATTTGATGAAGAAAATAAAGTCATTGGTTGATTTAATTGGTAATACTCCGATTGTTCAAGCTAAAAATTTAGACACCGGAAAATGTAATCTTTTTCTTAAAATGGAAAGCCTTAATCCAGGCTCATCCATAAAAGATAGAGTGGCTCTAAGAATCATTGAGGATGCTGAAGCCCAAGGAAAGTTAAAGATGGGTTCAACAGTTGTTGAAGCTACAGCTGGCAATACCGGTCTTGGCTTAGCTTTGATTGCACTTTTAAAGGGGTATAAGTCAAAAGTTGTAATACTTGATAAAATGAACCATAACAAAATACTTCATCTTAAATCTCTTGGAGCAGAAGTTATTTTGGCAAGAAGTGATGTAGGACCTGATAGTCCTGAGCATTATGTAAATGTGGCTAAAGAAGTTGCAAAAAATACTCCTGATTCATTTATGGCCAACCAGTTTACAAATATGTCAAACCCCCAGGCTCATGAACATTCAACAGGTCCAGAAATTCTGGATCAAATGAGTAATGATGTTGATGCTATTGTTTGTGGGGTTGGTACGGGTGGAACAATTTCAGGCCTAGGTAAATTTTTTTCAGAACATAGTCCAAAAACCGAAATGGTTCTTGCAGATCCAAAGGGTTCAATAGTTAAAGATGCTGTTGAAAACAAACCATTTAAAAAAGCTGATTATTCATGGCTTGTTGAGGGTATAGGCGAAGATTTTATTCCTGAAACTTTAGAATTAAAGTATATAAAAAAAGCTTATGAAGTTACGAATGAAGAAGCATTTAGCATGATTAGAGAATTGGCTTTGAAAGAGGGAATATTGGGAGGCTCATCAAGTGGAACTCTTATTTCAGCGGCAATTAAATATTGCAAGGACCAAGATAAAGAAAAAAATGTTGTTACATTTGTTTGTGATAATGGTGAAAAATATTTAAATACAGCATATAATGAAGAATGGTTAAAAGAAAAAAATCTTATATAAAAAAAATAAATCAGCTTGATACTTTATCAGTGCATGCTGGAGTCAAAACAGATCCATTAACCGGAGCCGTAATGACTCCAATTTATGCAACATCTACCTATGCTCATGATAGACCCGGAGAGCACAAAGGATATGAATATTCTAGAAGTCAAAATCCTACAAGGGAAGTTTTAGAAAATTCAATTGCAGAATTGGAAAGTGGATATAAAGCATTTGCATTTGCTTCAGGTGTTGCTGCTCAAACCGCAGTTCTAGATCTATTAAGGCCTGGAGATCATGTAATTGCTTTTGATGATTTATATGGTGGTACTTTTAGGTTGTTTAACGAAATTAAGAACAAGTCATCAAATATTGAATTCACATTCGTTGATTTAAATACAAATTTTTCAAAAGAAATTAAAAAGAATACAAAAATGATTTGGATTGAAACTCCAACAAATCCACTGCTTAAAATTACAGACTTAAAAAGAATAGCCCGTATTGCAAGAAAAAATAAGCTTATAACTGTATGTGATAATACATTTGCCACACCTTACAATCAAAGACCGCTTGAGC
The DNA here is from genome assembly GCA_902589175.1 of uncultured Pelagibacteraceae bacterium. Taxonomy (GTDB): domain Bacteria; phylum Pseudomonadota; class Alphaproteobacteria; order Pelagibacterales; family AG-422-B15; genus CACNXQ01. The sequence goes on from CACIRX010000002.1 coordinate 30,981, forward strand.
ATGGAATTGATATTGTTAATCACTCGACAACAAAATATATCAACGGTCACTCTGATGTTATTGGTGGAGCCTTGGTAATTGGAAAGAATAAAAAACTTGAGAAAAAATTAGCCCTAATACAAAATTCTACGGGCGCCGTTCCAAGTCCTTTTGATTGTTTTCTTACCTTGAGAGGAATTAAAACACTAGCTATTAGAATGAAAAAACATAATGAAAATGGAATTAAAGTTGCTCGCTTTTTAAGATCACATAAAAAAGCATTAAACGTAACGTATCCTGGGTTACCAAATCATAAACAGAAAGATATTGCACTTAAACAAATGAATGGGTTTGGTGGAATGATTACTTTTATCTATGATGGGAATATGTCAGAAATATCCAAGTTTATGCGTAAGTTAAAAATCTTTACAATAGCTGAGAGTTTGGGGGGAGTTGAATCTTTAGTTGAGTCCCCTGCTTTAATGACACATGCATATTTAGACGATAAATCCTTTAATCAAGTTCCTAAAAAGCTTGTCAGATTATCTGTTGGCATAGAAGACAGTGATGATCTTATAGAGGACTTAAATCAAGCTTTTAAATAATTAATAGGTACAAATTACAGCATTTACAATAGATGCCATTCTAGATTTTTCATCATCTGATCTACTTGTTATAACAACAGGACTTTTACCACCAATTACAAATCCTCCAGCAGTAGCGTTTGCAAAATGTACAAGAGATTTAACAAGTGCATTTCCTGTTTCTATATTTGGAACAATAATAACATTGGCATTTCCTGGAACTTTCCCTAGTGTTCCTTTTATTTTTGCTGACTCATGTGAAATAGCATTATCCAAAGCAAAAGGTCCTTCAACAGGAGTATCTGAGAAATTAATTTTTGCCCATTCAACGAGATTATGTGCTTCAATAGAGCTTGGCATTTGCTTTAGTTTCTCTTCGGTTGCTGATAAAACAGCAACATATGGATTGAAAGAAGGTATTTTTTTAATGTAATCGAGCACATTCGATAAAATATGTTTTTTTGTCTCCAGATTTGGGGATATATTTAAAGCACCATCAGTAATAATAATTGGATAACGTGAATCATTTGGAAAAGTCATAAACCAAATGTGGCTTAAGCGCTTTCCCCTAATTATTAAATTATATTCTTTTTTTATATACTCACCCATCAAAACATCAGTATGAAGATGGCCTTTAATGATTATATTTTTTTCTAAACCGCTGCTCCTACTCGTCACTTCACAGGCAATTTTTGATGACATTTCTTCTGAATTACTCTCTATTATATTATCTTTTGATAATGACCATTCATGCTTATCAATAAAGGCAGTTATAAAATCCAAATTACCTATAAGTACTGGGTTTATTAATTTTTGACTCCCTGCATCCATAATTGTCTTCAGAATCAAGTCATTATTAGCATTTGCAACTATACCATTAATAATTCTATTTTTATCAATATAATCAATATTTTGTATCATTTTAATAAAGTAAAATTTTAATAAATATGTTAAGTAAAGTAAGTGTTTAATAAAATATTATAATATACTGATTTTACTTAAAATTTTTAAAATAATTAAATAAATAAGCTCCTAATATCAAAATCAAAATAATGAATGAAAATGCATAAAATATAAGTGACAGGTCTTGAAATAATGAAATTAAAAACACAATCACTTTATGCAAAAATCAGTGTCAATGCCCAATAAAGTAGATATAAGAATGAGATCGTTACTAGGCCACCTATTATCCAGTCTAACATACGATAATTTTAACATAATTTTGCAAATATTACATAAATATGAATAGAGAATACGATTTAATAATCTATGGGGCATCTGGTTTTACCGGAAGATTAGCTGTTGAGTACTTAGATGAAAACTATAGCGACCTAAATTGGGCTATAGCAGGACGTAATGAGGATAAATTAGTCAACATATCCAACAATAGTAAGTGTAAACCTGATTATTTTATTGCAGACAGTGAAGATAGTGAAAATTTACTAAAAATTGCTTCCAAAACGCATGTTATTGCATCTTTAGCTGGCCCTTTTAACAAGTATAGCGATAATTTGGTTACACAATGTGTTGAAGCTGGAACTCATTATTTAGACATTACTGGGGAAAATATTTGGGTGCGTGATCTTATTGATAAGCATCACGAAGCAGCAGAAAAAAAACAAATAAAAATCATTCCATCATGTGGTTATGACTCTATTCCATCAGATATGGGTTGCTTTTACTTACAAAGAAGTCTCGATCAAGAGTTACAAAGAATTGATGGCTATCATCGAGGTAATGGAGGTGTAAGTGGTGGCACGATTGAAAGTGCGTTTTCCATGCGTAACTACAAAAGCAGATATTCAATGGGGCATCCATTTTTACTCAATTCAAAGGAATATATAAAAACTCAAAATATTTCTGAAAATAAGGATAATTTCAAAATAAAATACATCGATGATATTGAATTATGGTCAGCGCCCTTTGTTATGGCAATTGCAAACACTAGGGTTGTCAGAAGAAGCTCTGAAATCCATGATAAAAATCAGGCAAGTTATGGAAGTGAATTTAAATATCAAGAATATATGATGTTAAAAAAATACAGTTCTGCATTTCTTGTGACGGCCGGACTTGCTGTTTTTGGTCTGATGTTGATAAGCCCAATAAGTGGTCTCTTCAGAAAATTATTTACTAAAGCTGGTAAAGGACCTGATAAAAAAACAAGAGAAAATGGTTGGTTTGAGAGTATTTTTATCGGAAAAAATAAAAATAACGAAAAATATAAATTGAGGATGTTTTGTAAAGGTGATCCCGGTTATAAATCTACTGCTAAATTAATATGCGAGTCCGCTCTATGTCTTGCATTGAATAGAGATAATCTGCCAAATACCAATGCTGGAGGCGTCTTAACCACTTCAACTGGCCTAGGGTCGACGTTAATTGAGAGATTAAAAAATGCTGATGTTTTATTTGAAGGACCAAGTAAAATTTAGATCATTAAGATAACCCAAAATGGGTATTTATAAGCTTTAATTTTAAACCTTATTATTAGATAATCATTCTAAAGCCCAATGTAGGTGCGGTTTTTCTGCACCTACAAATTAAACACTTGGAGAAATCACTAATATGGTACAGAATGAAACCGGAATGTTTGTCATGCCATATAAAAAACTTGATAACAGCAAAACCGATATGGACGAAGAGTTAGTAAATAAAATTAAGGAAATTTCAAAACTACGAAAATCTATCTCAATAGATTTAAAAACCATCGCTTCAAAAACAAAAATCTCTACAAATCAATTAAAGAACATTGAATCTTTTAAATTCGATCGCTTGCCTCCAAACCCAATGAGAACAGCTTTTATTGATCAGTATTGCTCTGAAGTAGAAAAGCTTAATAAAATTTCTTAAATATAATTTCTTTTGAGAAGCTTGTTATACAAGTAAGCAAAAGCCACAATTATAAAAGCCCCAACTGCAACAGGTAAGAAAACAAAGCTTATACTCTGACCAGTTAATATTACAATTATTGGATTTGCTCCAGCTGGTGGATGCACGGTATTAGTTATCATCATTATAAAAACAGCTAAAGCCACTCCTAAGCCTAATGATATAAATGTGTTACCAAGAAGATAAAATATAATTACCCCAGATAGCGCCGATAGTATATGGCCTAGTATTAAATTTTTTGGTTTTGCTAAAGGACTCTCATGAACAGCCATGACTAAAACCATTGATGCACCAAAAGGAGGTATAAGCCATATCGCACCTTCAATTGATGAATTTAAATATGCTAAAAATCCAATGCATACAAAAGCTCCTAAAGAACTAAATAATGCATTGATCAAAGCTTGTTTATTCATTAATTTATTGTCTATGATAAAACTCTATTTGACTACCCTATTTTACTTTTTGATAATCGATACAATTGGTATTCAAACATTTGTTGTACGTATTTATAATAAAAATCTACCAGATAATCTTAAAATTAATCTCGATATAACTTCTGCTGTAATTTTTTATCTAATATTTGTACTCGGACTTGTTTATTTTGTAGTGGCTCCATTTAAGAATGCTTCATTAACAAGTGTAATAGTACCAGCTGCTATGTACGGACTTGCTACTTATGCAACATACGCACTAACTGTTAAAGCGGTATTTAATGTATTTAATTGGACTATTGTTATTTCAGATATCGCATGGGGTATGGCACTTTGCACTGCAATTTCACTACTGACTGTATATACAATCAGCAAAGTTGGATTTCTAAATTAATTATTGTTTTAAATAATAAATTCAATAAATTAATTTCTTCAAGGGAGAGGTGGCTGAGCGGTTGAAAGCACTGGTCTTGAAAACCAGCAACGGGGAAACTCGTTCGTGGGTTCGAATCCCACCCTCTCCGCCAGAAGAATTTCTATTAACCTGCTCTATCAGACCTTTTTTGACCAAGACTAGCATCAACCCATGTTTCATCCATCACGCAAGATGCTGCATCACCTAAATCAAAAAATGCCTTCATTGCCTCACCTGTAGGCTCAGCTCCAATTCCCCAAGAACCTGTTTCAGCTTCTACTACAAATGCAACCATATTTGGATTTGGCCAATAGAATTTTGCTGAATGAACTCCATCAGTACTTTTTGCAACCTTACACAAATTCAGTGCAGCTGTTCCCAGTTTATCTCTGCTTGCATTTTCTTGTCTTTCCCATTTGCTTATGTGTAACATAATTTCTCCTTTGTAAAAAAATTATTGAAAGACTTTATGTTAAGTATGAAATATGAGTGAGTAATTAGTATATTTTAACACTAATACTTATGTATTAATATTTTACGATCTAAATACTTACCTTTGATACATCTGATAGTTAGGACTTTGCCAGGTTTTTAATTCTATTCGAGGCAGAGGATTATCACCCAATATGTTGTCACTTATTTTTTCAGCAATCATAATTGTTGGTGCATTTGTATTTCCATTTGTAGCAAAAGGCATTATCGAAGCATCAACGACTCGCAAATTATTGAAACCATGAACTCTGCCTTGATTATCAACAACTGCATGTTTATCTGTTTTTAGCCCCATGCGTGCTGTACAGCACAAGTGCCATTGACTCGTAATATTGGAATTTAATTTTGCATCAAGTTCGTCGTCTGATTTGTAGTTTTCACCAGGAAAGATTTCATCACCCTTTATGTTTGAAAAAGCAGGTTGATTAAGTAACTCGCGCGCCAAATGAATGCCCTTTCGTAACAATTCTCTATCACGTTTGTCTTTGAGATAATTAACAAGAATGCGAGGCGGATCAGCAGGATTTTTTGATCGTAATTCAATCTTACCACGACTGTGAGTTCGCATCAAACCGACGTGAACTTGAAATGCATGTTCTTGAAGCAGTTCCCAACTATTGTCTTTCATGGCAATTGGTGAAATACATAATTGTAAGTCAGGATACTCAACACCAGGTGCTGATCTTACACATGCAACAGTATCAAAATGATTAGATGCACACATACCCTTTTTAGTTATGAGCCATTGTATACCAGATCCTATACTACTTAATCTCTTTGTTTTTGGCCAAAGTGAAACAGGTTTTAAGCATTTATACTTCATAATAAAATCAGGATGATCTTGAAGATTTTGTCCAACACCCTGTAAATCAGCTAATGTATTAACTCCTATTGAATCTAAATGCTCTTTCGGCCCAATTCCTGAGAGCATAAGTATGTGTGGTGATCCAACTGCACCAGCGCTAAGAATTACTTCTTTTTTTGCCTTTACATTTACTATTTCATTATTTTTATTTTTAAAACATATGCCTTCTGCTGTGTTATCTTTAAAATTTAAGTTGCAAACAAGCGCATTTGTTAAAATTGTTAAATTTTTTCTATTACGTATCGGATCAAGGTAACCCTTTGATGCGCTCCATCGCTCACCGTTGAATACTGTCCGATCAAATATACCAAAACCTTCTTGGCAAAATCCGCTTATATCATCTGTTTCTTTATATCCTGCTTCTTTTCCTGCATTAATAAAAGCCAGTGAAAGTGGGTCTTTGGGAATGCTTCTATGTACCTTTAATGGACCTGACTCACCTCGAAAATCATCCCCTCCTCCACTGTAACATTCCATTTTCTTAAAATATGGCAAGACATCTGCGTATCCCCATCCATCGCATCCCATTTGTCTCCAACCCTCATAATCAAGTGTGTTTCCTCTTATATAGACCATTCCATTTATTGATGATGAGCCACCAATGGTTTTACCGCGGTCATGTTGAAGTTGACGACCATTTAGTTCGGGTTCTGGCTCACCTTTAAATGCCCAATTGTGTTTAGTACTTTTAAGATTCGATAAAACGGCAGCAGGCATCTTTAAGGTTAAGGATTTGTCTTCCCCGCCCGCTTCAAGAAGAAGGACAGTATTCTTTGAATTTGAGGTCAATCTATTCGCTAATACACAGCCAGCAGATCCAGCGCCAACAATGATATAGTCGTATTCGGTATCGATTTTTACCATAATAAATTACTTTTTTTATACTTCTCAATATTTTTTGACTAGCAAATTATTTAATATCAAATCTTATAGAACAATTAATATATTTTATTACTAAAACTTATGTACTAATATTTTATTGATGGCAAAAGAAAATAATTTTTTAGCAATAGCTTATATTTTAATGGGTATGACTGCATTTGCATTTCAAGATACTGCCGTAAGATTATTGGCTGTTGATATATCAATACTTCAGGTCATGTTTGCAAGAAGTGTCATTGCTATTTTTCTTCTTGTTCTATTTTTTTATTTTACAGGCCAAAAACTAATTTGGACAACTCATTACCCAAAGTTAACAATCTTTAGAACAATAATGTTTATTTTTGCGTTCGTATTTTATTATATAGGTCTTGCGTACTTGTCTTTTGCAGTTACAACAGCTCTTTTTTTTACAGCACCATTCTTTATTACTATATTTTCATCTATTTTTCTTAAAGAAAAAGTCGGCATCATTAGATGGCTAACAATTATTTATGGTTTTGCAGGTGTAATGCTTATTGTTTCACCAGATTTTGAGACCATTAATATATTCATGGTATTTCCAATACTATGTGCTGCAGGATATTCAGGCAGTATGATTATAATAAAATATACATCAAATGAGGATAATGTTTACACACAAACACTTCATGTATACATCGCTACTATAATTTTATGTCCCATTATTACCTATTCTGGTTTTTATTTAGATATGGATAATTCTGGAAATGAAATTTTAGAATTTTTATTTAGATACTGGTCCTTCAATGACGCAACAACTCTTTTGATGTTATTTTTAGTTGGTGTTTGTGTAATTTTTGGTTTTGTATTTATTTTCAACGCATATCGATACGGTAAACCTTATGTTGTTGCACCATTTGAATATGTATTTTTAATTTGGGCCGTACTATTGGGATGGTTTATTTGGAGTGAAACTGTTTCATTGAGAACAATAATTGGAATATTAATTATTGTTTCAGCGGGAATATTTATTTTGTATAGAGAGAAAATTAAAGAACAAGAAATAACGACAGACCAACCACTAAGATAGCTCAGTCTCTAAAATTAATATATTGAAGAGGTAATTCTAATTTTAGCTCTTTAATTTTTGATATGGCTTCTTGTAAATTGTCTTTTTTTGCACCACTTATTCTCAGCTCATTTCCTTGAATTTTTGCTTGCACTTTCAATTTTGATTCTTTGATTAATTTTGTAATTTTTTTACCTACTTCTTGATCAATACCTTCCAATAAATCGTAATTTTGTCTGATTGTATTGCCAGATGCACTTTCAGACGCTTTTAGTTTTATTACCTTTGGGTCAACGTTACGTTTTATTAAATTTGAAATTAGAATATCTAATACCTGTTTAGCCTTCATTTCATCTTCAGATAATAAAATAATCCCTCCTTCAGTTCTCTCTAGCTTTGAAGCAGAACCTTTAAAGTCATATCTCTGTCCAATTTCCTTCATTGAATTAGATATAGCATTATCAACCTCCTGCATTTCAACTCTGCTCACAACATCGAAACTAGGCACTATAATAGAACTCCTTTATTTTCTAATTCTTTGATTTGTTCCTCAGAAAAACCAATATCAAGCATTATGCTTTTGTTATCTTGACCAATTTCAGGTGCAGGAGATGGTTTCTCGGATGGTGTAACACTGAAACGTGGTGCTGGTGATGGTTGACGTACATCGTTAATATTTACAAAATTATTACGCGCCTTCATGTGTTTATGATTAGCTGCCTCTTCGATAGAGAGAACTGGTGAATAACAAACATCAGACCCTTCAAAGATTTCATCCCATTCAACCCTTGTTTTGGTTTTAAATATTTCAGCTAATTTACTTTTCATATTATCCCACTGATCTAATTGCATTTGATTTTTAAATTCATCACCAAGATTTAATTTATCAATTAATAGCTGGTAAAATTGAGGCTCTAAAGAACCTATTGAGACGTGCATGCTGTCTTTTGTCTCATAGACTTGATAAAAGGGCGCGCCACCATCAAATAAATTATTACCTCTATTATTTACATTCCATACTCCTGACTGAGATAAACTATGAAATATTGACGTAAGAACCGAAACTCCATCAATCATAGCTGCATCAACTACTTGTCCTTTACCCGTTCTATTCGCTGACAGTAAAGCTGCGCATACACCAAATGCAAGAAACATAGTGCCTCCTCCATAATCACCAATTAAATTGAGTGGTATTGATGGTTTATTTTCGCCCCATATTGAATATAGAGCACCTGCTAATGCGATATAATTAATATCGTGACCAGCTGCCTGTGCTAGAGGACCATTTTGACCCCAACCAGTAATTCTTCCATAAACTAACTTTTCATTTTGTTTTAAACATTCTTCAGGTCCAATCCCTAGTTTTTCAGTTACCCCGGGTCGATAACCTTCTATTAGCGCGTCTGCATTTTTAATTAATTTAAATAAAACCTCTTTAGACTCAGGATCCTTTAAATTTAAACAAATAGATTTCTTACTTCTTCCTGTAATATCAAATTTTGGTTGTTGACTCGGCATAACGGTATTTTTTCTATCAACACGAATAACTTCAGCGCCAAGATCGGCAAACAACATTCCACATAATGGCCCTGGCCCAATCCCTGACAATTCGATTATCTTATATCCAGATAGAACACCCATGTTCTCTACTATAATGCCTGCAATTCCTTTGCAAAAGAAAAAGCTTTATATATTCGATCTTTATTTGATGTTTTTTGGTAATTATACACCAATGTCTGGTCTGATCTTAATTTTAAGTCATATTTATATTGAGACATAAATTCAACCAATTGGTCTGTTTTTTCAAAATGATTATTTTTAAATTTTATAGTTAAACCTTTATTTCCAATATCAAATTTTTCTATTTTCAACTGTTTACACATAATTCTAAGTTCAGTGATGTTATACAAATGCTCAACCTCTTTAGGGGCTTCACCAAATCTCTCGCTCATTTCTTCCTTAATTTTGCTTAATTCCTCACTTGAACTTAAGTAAGCAAGTTGCCGGTAATAAAAAAGTCTAGTGTTTAAATTTGGCATATATTTTTCAGGTATTAAGACGCTTAAACCAAGATTTATTTGTGGAGACCACTCATTATCTACTGTCGATGTATCTGATTTTAATTCCAATATCTTATCTTTTAGCAATTTATGATAAAGTTCGAGACCAACTTCTCTGATATGTCCGGATTGAGCATCCCCTATAATGTTTCCTGATCCTCTCATATCTAAATCATGGCTTGAAAGATTAAAACTTGAGCCTCTAGAGTTAAATTTTTTAAGAAGCATAAGTCTTTTATAGGCATTTTCAGTTATTCCATTGATGTCTTTAACTGTATAAAAACAAAATGCTTCGATATTAGATCTGCCAATACGCCCTCTTAACTGATAAAGTTGGGATAATCCAAATTTATCAGAATTATGAATGATCATTGTGTTAGTTTTCTGCAAATCCAGACCAGACTCGACAATTGTGGTACACAGTAATAATTGAAATTCATTATTATAAAAATCAATCATTGTATTTTTCAGGTTTTTGGACGGCATTTGACCGTGGGCAATTTGATACTTTACATTTGGAAGTTTACTTTTTAAAAAATCCTCGACTTCTTTTAATTCGTTAATTCTTGGACAGACATAATACACCTGGCCATTACGACTTAATTCATATTCAATTGCAGAGATTATTTTTTCATCATTAAAATCAATAACTTCAGTATTTATATTTTGCCTGTTTAATGGTGCTGTAGAAATAATTGACAAATCCCTAAGACCTACTAGTGACATTTGTAATGTGCGTGGTATTGGTGTGGCTGTTAAAGCTAGCACATGCACATTTGAACGTAATGACTTAATTTTTTCTTTTTGAGAAACTCCAAAGTGCTGCTCTTCATCAATAATAAGCATACCTAATTTTTTAAATTTAATTTTACTGTTAAGAAGCGCATGTGTTCCAACAACTACATCACTTTCTCCACTATTGATTCTTTCAATAATTCTATTGTTTTCAGAAGTTGAGTTTAATCTTGAGATTAGATCGACTTTCAATGGAAAGTTTTTGAATCTTTTTTTAAAATTTTCATAGTGTTGACTGCATAGTAGTGTTGTTGGAACAATAAATGCCACTTGAGCACCGCTCATAGCTACATTGAACGCTCCTCTTAATGCAACTTCTGTCTTACCAAAGCCAACATCGCCGCAAATTAAACGGTCCATTGGAAGCCCGCTGTTTAGATCAAACAGTAATTCTGATGTCACGTTTGCTTGGTCTTCGGTATCCTGAAATTCAAATTCATTTATAAAATTTGAATAATAAGGTTCTTGAACGGTATATTTTGTCGCTTCTTTTAGAGATCTTTCTGCTGCAACTTTTATTAAATCTTCAGCAATTTCATTTATTTTATTTTTTGCACTGGCTTTTCTAAATTGCCAATTTGAACTTCCCAGTTTATCAATTTGTGCAAATTCACTATTCCCACCGTACTTTGACAAAAGTTCAATATTCTCAACAGGTACATAAAGTTTATCATTATTGAAATATGTTATTTCAATGCAATCATGATCGTTTTCTAGTACAGTAACATTTTTTAACCCATTAAATTTTCCTATTCCATGATCAACATGAACAATTAGATCATCTTGTTCAAAAGTACTGAGATCAGTTAAAAAAGTATCTGCTTTGATTGTGCGTTTGCTTTGATTGAAAGAGAACTCATTAAAAGGTTTAATAATGAGTCTGAACAGACTTTGTATCGATTTTTGATTTTTAGGATTAAATTCTTCAAATTTTTCGATCTCATCACCAAATATGTTAATACGAACTGGATTCTTGAAGTCTGTTGGAAAAATATCAATAACATCTCCTTTAACAGAGAATTCGCCATTTTCACGAATTGAACTTACGCGAGCATAACCATTGGCGGATAAATAGTTAATTGTTCTTTCATAATCAAATTTTTCATCGATGTTGATGTTTAAGTTCTCATTAATTTGAGTCTTTAAGCGCAGTTTCGTCATTTTTTAAGCATCGTAAAATCTTTGAGTAATTGCATGACACGATTGTCAATTTCTATTGGAATAGTGACCTTATCTAGCGCATATCGATATATGTCATTATCATCAAGTTCTAATATAGCCTCTAACATTTGAAGTTCCCCTTCATTAAATAATTTGATATATTTCTCAACAAAAGATCCCAGGAGAATATCCATTTCCTTTGACCCCCGATGAGAGGATTTGAACTGAAGCTTTTTTTGAAGTGTACGTAAATCGTTCATATTTTTTTTATCGATCTTTGATACAATACATATATGAGGCCAAAGATCTTATACAAGCTTTTTTCAAACATAATGACGATAAAAGGGATTGGACCAAAGAATGCTAAAATAATTGAGAGATTATGCGGTAAATATATAGTTGATTTATTATTTCATAAACCAGCCGCATATATTGACAGAAGAAACAGTCCTAAGATTGTTGATTTGGAAGAAGGAAGTATTGCAACTGTTGTTGTTAAAATTGATAGTCACACACCGGCTTTCAATAGAAGAATGCCATATCGAGTAAATGTCTCCGATGACAGCGGACAAATGTCAGTCGTCTATTTTAATCTGCGAGGTCCATACATAAAAAAAATCTTACCGATCGGCGGCACTAGAGTTATTAGTGGTAAAATTGAAAAATTTAACGAATTATATCAAATTACACACCCACACCATGTAGTTGATATTAAAAACTTAGATTCAGTTAAAAAGATTGAGTGTGTATACCCATTAACTGCAGGTATGACATCTAAAATTATCCAAAAATCAATTAATTCTGCTTTAAGCATGGTTGATGAATTACCTGAATGGATACCTGCGAAAGTTTTAGAAAGAAACAAATGGCCATCATGGAAAGACTCTATTTATCAAATGCATAACCCGAAAGATGTGAAGGAAAGTGATGATAATAAATATATAGAACGACTAGTTTTTGATGAGTTGTTCTCTCAGCAGTTAACAATAAGATTAATTAAAAACAAAATTAGTCATAAAAATGGAATTTCACTTCCTAAAAAAAATAAATTGTCAAAGCAATTAAGAGATCAATTGAAATTTCAACTGACTGGTGATCAAGAAACAACTATTGAAGAAATTTCAAACGATCAAGAAGGATCAAGTAAAATGTTAAGACTTTTACAAGGTGATGTTGGTAGTGGTAAAACGATTGTTGCATTATTTGCAATGATTCAATGCATTGAAAATAATAAAAGATCAGTTTTAATGGCACCAACTGAAATTCTTGCTGAGCAGCATTTTAATACAATCAAAGAATTTATTAATAATTTAAATCTAACATGCTCCCTAATCACATCTTCAAATAAAAACAATCACAATTTTGAAGCTGATATTATTATTGGAACACATGCATTATTTCAGAAGAAAGTTACTTTTGAAAATATAGGCTTGGTCGTCATTGATGAACAGCATAAGTTTGGAGTACACCAAAGGATTTTATTAAATGAAAAAGCAGGAAATAGTTGTGACATTTTATTGATGACCGCTACTCCTATACCTCGAACAATGGAATTGGCAGCATATGGAGATATGGATATATCTAAAATTTCTGAAAAACCTAAAAACAGAAAGGAAATAATTACCAAATCAATCAACATTAATAAAATTGACAAACTAAAAGAAAGCCTTACAAAAATATTAGATAAGAAACAAAAGATTTATTGGGTATGCCCTTTAATTGATGTATCTGAAAAGCTTCAGTTGCAATCAGTCAATTCAAGGGTCAATGACTTAAAAAAATATTACTCATCAAACAGTATTGGTTTAGTTCACGGTCAAATGTCTCAAGATGAAAAAAATGATGTCATGTCAAAGTTTAAAGATAATAAAATAGATATTTTAGTCGCAACTTCAGTAATAGAAGTAGGAATAGACGACCCTGATGCAACTGTAATGATTATTGAGAATTCTGAGAGGTATGGCCTATCACAACTTCATCAACTTCGAGGAAGAGTTGGCAGAGGAAATGCACAGTCAACATGCATATTACTTTTCGAGGGGCCACTCACCGATAATGCTAAACGAAGATTAAAAGTGATGAAGGAAACAAACGATGGTTTCTTAATCGCCGAAGAAGACCTTGATATTCGAGGTGCTGGGGAAATATTAGGCTCAAAACAAAGTGGTATTCCAAATTTTAGATTATCAAATCTAGACAAACATAAACATATACTCGAGGAAGCGAGAGGTGTTGCCATGGATATCGTTAAAGACGATCCGGATTTGAAAAAATCTGCAGGCAAAGCACAAAGGACACTTTTGCATCTATTTAGAAATCAAGTTGCAATCGATTATTTAAAAACTGGCTAATTATTTTCTTGGTGGTACCACCATGCCTGCTGATACAACCAATTTAATCGCATCTTCAACAGACATATCGAGCTCAACGATATCATCTTTAGGTATGAAGAGTAAAAAACCTGAGGTAGGATTTGGTGTGGTTGGAACAAATACATTGACCATTTCTATTTTCTGTCTTTCCTTAATTTCACCTTTTGTCTCACCTGTCATAAAGCCAATTGCATATATATCTTTTCTTGGATACTCGATGAGAACAACTTTTTGATATGCTGAATCAGTATTTGAGAATGTCTCAGTAATCTGTTTGATAGCTTTATAGACATTACCCGCTAATGGAATACGTGTGATAAGATTATCAAAATAACCAAGAATGGCTTTTCCAAATAAGGTTGAAAATATTAGACCAATTAAAATAAAAGATAGAAATGCTATAATTAATTCAAGGCCAGGAATTTTATAGCCTATGATCTCAGGTAGCAGCCCATTTGGGTTAAATCTGTCTGGAACCAGACCAGCAATAAATTCGACAATAAATATTGTAATGTAAATCGTCGCTCCAATTGGCGCCGATATTAAAAGACCTGTAAAAAAGTACCTTTTAATAAAATTAATGACTGGGTTTCCTTTTTTCTTATTTGCATCTGCCATAGGTTTTAAATAGACTGAATCATTAAAAAAATTTTTAAGAGATTATCATATTTTTGAGGTTAATATAATCAATAATGGCTATTTTCAAAGAATATACAAATTATGATGGTTTGGGCATAGCTGAATTAATTAGAAATAAAGAAATATCCCCTATTGATCCTCTTGATAGCGCCATTGATCTAATTGAAAAACTGAACCCTAAATTAAATGCAGTGCATCGTACAATGTATCACTATGCATTCGAGTCAATAAATAGAAACAAAGAACTAAATGGAACTTTTATTGGGGTTCCATTTCTTATGAAAGATATGGATAGTTCTTTAGCTAACTATCACATGATGCAAGGCAGTAAGTATTTAAAAAACACTAAAATGCCTTACGACAATCACCTCACAAGACAATTTAGAGAAACTGGTGCTGTTATATGTGGAAAATCTGCAACACCTGAATACGGTCTAATGGTTACAACTGAGCCAACTGAATTTGGCCCAACAAGAAATCCTTGGGATACAAATAGAACGACAGGTGGTTCAAGTGGTGGTGCAGCTTCAGCGGTTTCAAGCCGCATAGTTCCTATTGCACATGCAAGTGATGGTGGCGGATCAATTCGAATTCCCGCTGCATCATGTGGTCTGGTTGGATTAAAGCCTAATAGAGCAAGAACATCATTTGCACCTTCTCACGGTGATAAATGGGGTGGTCTTACCCACTCCGGTATTGTTTCTCGAACAGTCAGAGACACAGCTCATATGTATGATTGTTTGTTTGGAAATGTTGTGGGTGATCCTTATGGCATTCCATACAAAAAAGGTTCTCTAGTTGAAGCCTTGAGTAAAAAAAATAAACTTAAGATTGGATTTAATCTTAAAAGTCCTGTTGGAATTGAACCCTCCTCTGATGCAATTGAAGCAATTAAATTCAATGCTAAATTGTGTGAAGACTTAGGTCATGATGTTGAGGAAATGAATTTCAGTTATGACGGACTGCTCGCTGCAAGAGCATTTACAATAACTATATCGTCTCATGTAACCCAGATGTTTAATGAATTGAAAGATGTTGTTGGAAGAGGATTTAAGAAAAATGAAGTTGAAACGGCAACAAGACTATTTCATTATTTGGGAAAAAGTTTCAGAGCGAGTGACTACACTTGGGCACGATATACTATGCAAAAGATTGCTCGATCAGTAATGGAAGAAACTGATAAGTACGATGTAGTCTTAACTCCAATTATTTCTCAAAAACCTCCTCATATAGGTGAAATTAGACCAAACAACCAAGCAAGAATTATAAGTGAAATCATTATGACTTTAAAATTGGGTTGGGTATTTCGTATTCAATCAATAAGAGACTCAATTCTTAATAATTTAGCGCCTGAGAGTTTATGGTACTCGCCTGATGCAATGCTTCAAAACATTACTGGCCAGCCATCAATTTCATTACCAACATATTGGACTAGTGATAATCTACCTTTGGGCGTACAATTTGCATCAAGATATGCGGATGAAGAAACATTGATTTCTCTGGCTGCTCAATTAGAAGAAGCATCACCGTGGATAGATAAAGTACCCAAAGTATAATTTAGCTCAGCTGCTTTAGTTTTTGAAATCCAAATGTAAACATAAACATTGAGACAAGCATGGCGATCACAATAAGTTTTTGCAAGATTACATTGAGCCTAAGTATGTCCATTGAAACAAATCTAACGAAGTTTTCTCGATCATTTACTGGATCAATTTGGGGCATATCTCCCATAAAAACGATATAAGCAACAACACTAGCAAGCAGTAAAAAAGCACCAATTGTATATATGTTACTTGCTTTACTAAAATAAAAAGCAAGCATCAGAAATAATACACCTGGTAAAGTCAGTCGAAAAGCAGTGAAAACGGCAAATACGTGTGCATTAAAATATAAATCGCCAGGAGTTAAACCAACCATTGCATAAAAAATTGTTGATAGAAATATACAAATTGCACCCAACCAAGCAAAAATATAAGCCTTTCTATTTTCTTTAAAAAAGAATGGCATAAATAGAAATCCAAAACCTTGGGCAACAAATAAAAACATTGCGCTGTTAAAGAAAAAAGCAGATAGAAAATTAATATCGTCAGAAAAAGTTTTATAGAAGCCCAATTCACTAAAAAAATTTCTTGTAAAATCGTAGCCAACTTGCGTGCTATCGAGATGATTTCCACCCGGAAAAAGTATAATTGCCACAAGATTCGCTAATATAAAATAAACAATTACAAATCGAGGAATATGAACTGCCCAAAAAGTATTCATAATTTATGCTGAAAAACTGGAGTATAATATAAAAACAACGAACGCAGCCACCATTACGTACATTATTTTATTGTCAAGATTCATGAGTGAAATATAATATCGAACACATGGAAAATCCACAAAGATATACAAATTATAATGATTTTTTTCCTTTCTATCTAAGAGAGCATAGTAAGAAAAGTAC
This sequence comes from uncultured Pelagibacteraceae bacterium, assembly GCA_902589175.1. Taxonomy (GTDB): domain Bacteria; phylum Pseudomonadota; class Alphaproteobacteria; order Pelagibacterales; family AG-422-B15; genus CACNXQ01. Next base: position 48,018 of record CACIRX010000002.1, read on the forward strand.
GAGAGTAATGCATTATTTTGGAACAATTGGCTATCAAGTATTGTTCTGGTCACTTTTGCTAACTCAAAATTACTTGTTCTTACCACTAATCTTACTTGCGGGTTATGGGCCAGCTTGGATTGGACATTTCTTTATAGAGAAAAATAAACCGGCTACGTTTAAATATCCTTTATGGTCACTGATTGGTGATCACCATATGGCCTATTTAATGCTCACAGGTAAACTCAAGAAAAGATTATCTGAAGCTGGTGTATCAGCTACTTAAAATATAATAAGCTGTTCCAAGAAACAATAACAACAAAGCAGTTTGTGAAAAAATCCAAATGGCGCCTCTTGCTGCAGTGTTATTAAAACAGATATGCACAATGGAATGGATCACTCTAAATAATAAATATAACCATGCGCAAATAAGTAAAAATGTACTTTCTATTTCAATGAAAACGATGACTCCTATTAGAAAATAAAAAATAACTGAAAACTCAAATATATTTGAAATATTATTTTTTATAATTTTTAAATATAGCGGCGCATCTTTATAAGGCTCAACAGGAATTCCACTTTCCTCCCAGTCCTTGCCTTTACCCATTAAATTAACTGATGCGATTGTATGTATTAATCCAATAACAAAAGTTAATAGAATAAGCCCAAGCGCTGGAACTATAATGTTAGTTAACATCAAATCATTAAAGAGCAGGCTCGATAAGCCATCCATGCTAGGATAATCGTAGACGGTAACCAAAATAGCGTTCTAACTGGTAAGGCAACACCAGGTATAATTTTATTGTAAAATATGTGAACAATTGAGTGCAGAACTCTTAACCAAAAGAACCATGTTGCTAACAACATAAAGTACTCATCAACTGTTCCCGATACATAAATCATAATGCAAATCGCGTAAAAGAAGATTGGAAATTCGAATAAATTTGTCAAATTTCTCTGACTATTTTGAATTAATTCACTGCCGTTTTCAAATGTTGGTATTTTAAAATCATCTTCTGTGTTCTTCTTATCGATGACAATGGCCTTTAGTCTAAGAACTGTCCCAAAGGCAAAAACAGCCAAAGAAAGCCACAACATATTGATGACTGGCTCAAAAATTAATTCGGGTTGCATAATAAACTCCTTGATTGAAATAAGAATCCAGTAAATTATATATACTAATACAGTTTTAACCATATTTAATGAAAGGAGGTGGTCTATGTCTATAGGTAGTATAGAGGAGCTTTGCTCGTGTAGTGAAATTCCATGTGATTGTAGATGTGGAAACCTCCACTTTTTGAGTGGAGCTCCGTTTTAACTACATTAAGCCCCCATTAATTTGGGGGCTTTTTTTTAGATCTTTAAATTTGGTTTAAATTTTCTTGTTTTATTTTTGTCATTGATAGCAACGTAGGAAAATTCCCCAACCGCCACTTCAACTTCCTTTTGGTCCATCTCAGAACGCATTGCGGTAATTTTAAATACCATTTTGGACTGCTTTACAGATACAATCGATCCATAAATATTGATAAATTTACCAACATGCATTGGATTTTTATACTTAACTTTAGACTCCACTAATACGGCATTTCCTTTTGAAACAAGCTGAGTCATATAAATACCTCCATGGGCCATTTGCTTCACGATCCAAGCTCCATGAGCCGTGCCGTAAGGATTACTATCCGGTGGTTGACATATATTTCTGATTAAAAGTTTACTCATTTATCTTCCTTAAATAACTTATTAAAAAAATAGCAGATATACAACCAAGTACATTTAAAAATCCCTCCATAACATCAAAAGATCTAAAAGGTAAAAAAAAGTGTAAAAATTCAATGAATACACTTGTGATAAGTGCAAGACTTATTCCAAATATGAATTCATTTTTCCTATTGTTAGCTAACTGAGCTAGTGCACCCAAAATAAAGAAAGAAATAAAATGTATTGTGTTGTCACTTATAATATCAGCAGCTTGTTGCACATACGATTCCTCAGTAGGCAAACGTGTGTATCCATAATAAATATAAAATAAATAAAAATAGAAGATAACTCTAATAGGATTTGATAGAATATTCATATTATAACTATAAATTTATAAAAAGAATGAGCAATATATTAATCATAGGAGCTAACCGAGGTCTTGGGCTTGAGTTTGTAAAGCAATACAGCAATACAAACCATAATATCATTGCAACCACTCGAAATAAAGATAGCTCAAAAGAGTTGAATGAAATTAGTAACATCGATATAGCCGAACTTGACTTAAATTCTGATGCAAGCGTGAATAATTTTGTAACAAGTATCGAGTCTCGAAAAATTGACATACTCATTCACAACGCAGGTATTTTTAGTGATGAGCAATTAAAAGAAGATCTTGATACAGATGCCTGGATGAATGAAATGAGAATTAATGCTGTGATACCCATAATTCTTGCACGAAAATTAAAGAACAACTTAAAAATGGGATCTGATAAGAAAGTCGTTTTTATATCCAGTCAAATGGGAAGCATTGACGACAATTACTCTGGTAGATTTTATTTTTATCGCTCATCAAAATCAGCTCTTAATTCTGCAGCAAGAAGCTTATCAATAGATTGGAAAGATGATGGCATATCTGTTCTTATTTTGCACCCAGGATGGGTAAAAACAGATATGGGTGGCACAAGTGCCAAATTAGAGATACCTGAGAGCATTAACCAGATGATCAATGTAATAAATGAACTAAATCTTGATAACTCTGGCTCATTTTTAAATTATGAAGGAAAAAAGCTTGAATGGTAAAAGATCATATACTCGATAAACCTGATTTCTATAATGATCTTGATAAGACTTATGAAAATATTTGGGATCAACTCATAATTGGTAAATCAAAATCAAAATCTGAATTACATCAAGGGTATATTTCAACATTCAATGACTCATTTCCATCTGTTAGAACAGTTGTCCTCAGGCATGTTGATAAGAAAAATAATACCATAAGCTTTCATACGGATATCCGATCCAGTAAAATTGATGAAATCAAAAAAAATAATGCAGTTACCATGCTGTTTTACGATCATGGCAAAAAAATACAAATTAAAGTTTCAGGAAAAGCTGAAATTAATCATAAAAACGATAAAGCAAAATCAGCCTGGGATAATTCAAGATCATTTAGCAAGAAATGTTATGTTGTTGAAAAGGCACCTGGAACCCCGTCAGATGAACCAACTTCAGGGTACTTACCAGAGCATGAAAACGAACTTCCAGACGATGATCTTTTACAAAACGGCTATAACAACTTTACTTTAGTGGAAATTCAAATTCACTCGATTGAGTGGCTTTATTTGCATCGTCAAGGTCATCGTCGAGCATTGTTTACATCCACAAATGGCAGTTTAAATAAGGAATGGCTGACGCCATAATAGTGTCTAAATAAAGCAAGAAAAGGTTAAATAGTTTTGAAATATTTGTCAGAAAATAGATATAAAGGAGAGATAAAAGGTTTGGTATTAGACTGGAGTGGAACTACTGCTGACGCATACGTGATTGCTCCAACTATAGTGTTTGTTGAGGTTTTTAAGAAACAAAAGGTTGTAATCTCCATGGAAGAGGCAAGAGAACCCATGGGTTTACGAAAAGATTTACATATAAAAGCGCTCACAGAGAACGCTGAAATAAGAAAGCGCTGGAACATAGTACATGGTAAAGACCCACAAATGTCTGATGTTGAAAATATGTACGCAGATTTTGTTCCACTGCAGCTTAAATGCTTAAAACAATACTCAAAATTATTACCCGGAACAGCAGAAGTAATTAAACGGGTTCAAAATAGCGGTATAAAAGTTGGTTGCACAACTGGTTTTGTGCGGTCAATGGTTAATATTTTAGAGGAAGAATCAGCAAAACAGGGATATGTCCCTGATGCGTCAGTTGCAGGTGATGATGTTAAAAATGGTGTTCGGCCCCTTCCCCACATGTTATATAAAAATTTAGATATAATGAATATAGAATCCATTCAATCAGTTATAAAAGTTGATGATACTGTTTCAGGAATTGGAGAAGCAATTAATGCTGGTTGTTGGGGTGTTGGTGTAACGCGATATTCGAATTATATGAATATAAATTCCTTAGAAGAAGCTGATGAACTGAGTAAAGAAGAAATTGATATGAAACAAGGATATGCAAAAGATCTGCTTTATAAAGCAGGTGCACATTACGTAATAGAAACTATTGCAGATATCGAGGCCGTTATTGATGATATTAACAAAAGGCTTTCACGTGGTGAAGGGCCTTAAAAGTTGATTACAAATTTTTCTTGTTCCTCTGTTTCAATTGTACCTGGCCGGCAATTCCTTACATGATTTATGCATTGCTTTGAATCTAGTCCTAGTGCCTTTAAAATAAGTGAAGCAAACATTCCAGATCTACCTAATCCAGCATAACAATGCAGGTAAACATTTTTATTGAGTTCTAACTGAGTAACACAATCTCTGATAATTTGACTATATTCATTTTTTTTAATCTGAGCTGGAATACCATAGTTTTTTATGGGCATGCTGAAGGCCCTAACATTCTTCTCCTCTAAATCTTTATGGAACTGATTAATTTCAAAATTTCTAATTTCATTAAGTTCTATCAATGAAACAACGAGTGATATATTTAAGTCGATGACAATGGTTAAATCTTTTTTATAAGTAAATTTATCAAATCTAGAATTACTGATACCTGGACAACTGGATATAACCAAATTACCAAGATTTTTTTTTGCTTTAACAATTTTCGAAAGCTTTATTTTAGTAAAGTTCAAATATAGGACTTTTTAATAAAAGGATGAAAGAATGAAATAGCTTCAGTTTTCTTTCCCCTAATTTTTGCATTGTCATCATACTTTCGAAGTCTTACTGCATCTTCAAAATATTTATGACTTTCCAGTTTTCGAATAGCATCTTTGTTTAAATATCCGCCTTGAAGTTTAAAACTTCTTTTGGAGCCATCTGAAAGACCGTCATAATAATCTGATTGAACGGAACATAGATATCTCTTTGCAATAACGTGCATTTTAATTGGGTAAGTAACTTCTTCAGGGAAATACTTGGATAAAAAAGATGCAGCAACGTTTTCATGATACTTGTCATTGTTTAAAAAATCATGGCTATTTACATCTTCGCCAGTCAACATATGCCCTAAATCGTGAAATAATGAAGCAGTAATAAATTTATCACTTTCATTATTTTCTTTAGCTAAGGTTGCGCACTGAAGAGCATGTTGTAATTGAGTAATCTCTTCGTCATAAAAACTGCACGAACCTCTTTGATCAATAATTTCACATAAAACATTGGTACGCTCAATAATTGAAGCTGAATTTAATTTATTTTCTAGAGATTGGATTTTATCTAATTGCATGATTTAAATGATTAATTATATTTTTTTTAATGTCAATAATTTGAGCTGTAACATTAGTGTAATAAATTGCAAAATATCTGTCATAAAAATGCAACTTTGATTTAATTTTTTTGTATTACTTTTAATTCATACTAATGATCAAAGTAGAGAAATTAAATAAGTATTTTGGTGACAACCGTGCAGTAAACGATGTCACATTTGAAATTAATAAACCTGAAATGATTGGTATCATTGGCAGATCTGGTGCTGGAAAGTCAACATTACTGAGAATAATGAATCGTCTAACCGACGCAACTAGTGGATCTATTTTTATTGAAGGTAGAAATATACTTTCATTAACAAAGAAAGACAAACGAGCATGGCAAAAAGATTGTGCCATGATATTTCAGCAATTCAATCTTGTGCCCCGTTTAGATGTTTTAACAAATGTAATTCTTGGAAGATCAAATATTCAAGGTACTTTACGATCAAGCTTAAAACTTTTCACTAAAGATGAACGCGTTGATGCATTGATGGCTCTGGATAAATTGGGAATGGCTGAAACCGCGCTGCAAAGAGCAGAGACTTTATCTGGTGGACAGCAACAAAGGGTTGCAATTTGTAGAGCTATGATGCAGCAACCAAAAATGATTTTAGCCGACGAGCCTATTGCATCGCTAGACCCTCTTAATGCCCGACTTGTAATGGAATCACTTAGAAATATTCATAGAGAAAAGCAGATTACTGTTCTTGCAAATCTTCATACTCTCGATACCGCTAAAAATTATTGTGACAGAATCATTGGCATGAGACTTGGGGAAATTGTTTTTGATGATGTACCTTCAAGTTTAAAAGATGATGTTGCTAGAGAAATTTATGGCGCTGAAGCTGAAGAAGCATTTGAACCAACAGTTACTTCAACTTCACTTGGTGACGAACAGTTTGCAGAGGCAGGATAATGTTAGCCTTTTCAAAAAAAAACTTAACAACTAACAAGGAGATATACTAAAAATGATTAAAAATTTAGTAAGGTCTATTATTGCTTGTTCATTCCTTTTTGTGTCTGCAAATGCATACGCATGGGATGTATCTGGCTATAAAGGGCCAACAATGGACTTGAGTAAATATCAACCTGAAATGAGACTTGGATTTTTAGGCGATGAATCAGCTCAAGACATTATTAAGAATAATGCATGTCTAAAGGAATATGCGGAAGTTGCATATGGAGTACCAGCTAAAATTTATACTTTTAAAGATTATGCAGGAACAATGGAGTCAATGCTTGGTGGCAGCTTAGACTATGCTTGGTTTGGCTCATCAGGATATGCGGGTATATATCTAGAAGATCCTACCGCTACTGTACCAATTTTAACCAGAATGCAGCCAACAGGAGATATGGGCTATTATTCAGTCATGGTTACAAGAGCAGACTCAGGTATCAATTCAATTGATGATTTAAAAGGTAAATCTTTTGGATGGGCTGATCCTAATTCAACATCTGGTTATCTAATACCATCAATCGAATTAAAAGCTGCAGGAATGGATCCAGACTCATACTTTGGCTCTACACAATTTTCAGGTGGTCATGAAAATAACGTTTTGGCAGTTCTTAATGGTGATATCGATGCAGGTGTGACATGGGTATCTGGAGTTGGTGAATGGAGCGAAGGTTACTCTTCTGGAAATCTGAGAAAAATGGTTGATAAAGGACTATTAAATATGGATGACATCAAACAGATTTGGTCATCTGCTTTGATACCAAATGGACCGATTGTAATGCCAACTAATATGCCTGTGAGAGCGCATCAGGTCATGGTAGGCATGAAGCAGTGGATCCATGAAAATGACCCACAATGCAGCGAGAATGTTGCAAATGGAGTTGTTAAAGCTTGGGTGCCAGTCGACCATAGTTTCTATGAAACTATTGTAGCTGCTCGTAAAGCTAAAATTGAAGCTAAAAAAGCCGAATAAATTTCGGTAGTTGTTTGCTAACTTAAGAGGATGGCATGCCCCATCCTCTTAATTAGCAGTTTATTTGGAGGAAACAGTGCAATCATCATTGCCAGAAAATTTAATTAAAATTGAAAATAATTTAAAATCTCTTACAAGAACAAGATCAATTTATTCTTTTCTCTCAATTGCGGCATTGATAGCAGTTATTTATTCGGGTTTAATTGTAGCAGAAACAGGAAATGCGACTAGCATCTGGGTTGGATTACCTAAATTTTTCGATTACCCAGTTGATCTATTTGTTGGGTCATGGGAATACGGCTATAGATGGAATTTATTGTTACTTGAATACCTTCCAGATTTAATAAGCACTATTAATATGGCTCTATTTTCAACAGCAATGGGTACGTTGCTAGCCTTTTTTTTAAGTATTTTTTCAAGTCGTAATCTAATCAAAAGTAAAACTACTGTATTAATATTTCGACGCATCATGGATATATGCAGATCGTTTCCAGAATTAGTTATTGCGCTTGTTTTGTTGTATCTACTGGGAAAGTCAGCACTGCCTGCTGTAATTGCCATCATAATTCATACCGCAGGAGCTCTTGGCAAACTGTTTTCAGAAGCTATTGAGAATGTCGACAAAAATCCAATTGAAGGTCTTGAGTCCTGTGGAGCTTCATGGTTTACCAGAATAAGATTTGGTGTGGTAACTCAGGCACTCCCTCTATTTCTAACTTACACAATTTTAAGATTTGAGATTAATATAAGGGCTTCAACTATTTTGGGATTTGTTGGCGCTGGAGGTATCGGTGAGCAACTTTACACTAATATACAGTGGAAATATGAAGCTGACACTATTGCAATAATGTTTTTACTTGTGTCTACGATCATTACATTGGATTACTTATCAAGTTATTGGCGAAAATCATTAATAGGATTGAAATCATGAACAGGTCTGAAATTATTAAAAATTATTCAGATATAGTAGTTACTAAATTTTCATCTAAAATGTGGTCAACTTTTTTAGTGCTCGGGATTATAGTGTATTTAATCATAGCAATTTTAAGCCTCGACATATTTCAGATTCATAAAAAATGGAGTCCTGAAAGAGCTTCATTGTTTGCCCTCGACACATATGCACATAAAGACCATGTCACAATGAAATGGAGTGAACCAGATGATATAATTATATCCTTTGAAGGAAGCAGGTGGTCTCAGTATGTTGGCCCCTATCAAAAAAGTGACGGTCTTCCAGAAAGGTATCCTGAATGGACTTCAATAGGTCCAGAGGGTGAAACAAAAATAAGTTTTAAAAATGGAGGGTTTGCAAATCTATACGATGATAAAGTTACAATAGAAAACTGGCCAGACACCAAAGAAACACTTGTTTTTCGTCTTGATGCACAAGGTAAGCCTTACGTTGAAAATGTAGATAATCTCCCAAAATGGATAAGGGTAACGGAAAATAAAATAGAGGTAAGACCATCTCTTTACGAAAGAGTTCAAGTTTATTCAAAAAAAGTTGAAGTACATAGGTACAATCTTGGTTGGAACTATTTCTGGTTTGACTTTGACAGTCCTTTAGAACCATATGGAATTTGGAATGCTATTTCACTTTCATTCTCAGGCGATAGAGTTGACCCCAATATTTCAAATTTTTCGCTTCTAATTCAAGAATTTCTAAATAATGATATGTGGCATCATGGACAAATATTGTGGGCTTTATTAGAGACAATTTTTATGGCTCTATTGGGCACCCTACTAGCAGCTCTTCTGGGTTTTCCTCTGGCATTTTTTGCAGCTTACAATGTAACGCCTTTTAAATTTGTTCGAACGATATTAAGACGGTTATTTGATACATTAAGAGGCATCGATTTTTTGATTTGGAGCTTAATTTTTTTAAGAGCCTTCGGACCAGGACCATTTACTGGAATATTTGCTATTGCAATTACAGATACAGGAACTCTTGGAAAATTAATGTCTGAAGCAATAGAAAACACTGAAGAAAAGCAACAAGAAGGTGTAGAGTCTACGGGAGCGAATAAAACTCTTCAACACAGATTTGGAATTATACCTCAAATACTTCCTATTTTTATTTCCCAAACTCTTTACTACTTAGAATCAAACACGAGAGGAGCTGTTATTATAGGTGCCATGGGCGCAGGCGGCATAGGTTTACAATTACTTGGAGCAATAAATACGGGTACCAGTTGGGAAAATGTTATGTATATGTCATTATTGATTTTAGGAGTTGTTATTTTCATGGATACAATGTCCGCAAAAGTAAGAAGAGCTTTGATTGGTGATGAAACGCTAGGAGCAGAATTACAATTGGCAAAAATGGCAAAAAAATAATTTTTTTTTTGAGATCTTAATATTTTTTTAACAATCTATTTGTATCATTAATTATGACCAAATTTATTCAATTCTTTTTAATAACGTCGTACATGTTATCATCTCTTGCTCTTGCAGACAGTCATGAAGACAATACAATTGGGCAAGCTGGAAGTGACTATTCTACCAATACTGAAAGTACATACGAGAGCAATATAGGAAACTGTGAAGATTTAAGTGTATTAACGCTCCGTGGATCAGTTAAAAACGATATACAGCGAGCTGACCCAGATTCAGCAACGAAAGCACATAATTTAATGCTTGAAGGAATGGAATTGTGTAATAAAAATCAAAACGTCCTTGCAAAAATGAAATTGAAAGAGGCTCAAACTATAGCGAGAGAAGGCAATGTTGCCGGACAAGATATGAGAATTGGAATTGTTAATGAGTCAGACGAACTGCAAGAAGAGACAGAAAATGAAAAAGAAAAGTCATGGTGGCAGATTTTTTAACTACACCTCTTCTAATAACGTACAAAAGCCAGGATCACTACCATTAAAAAAAGTTTCTATATTAGAAGAACAGTGATTAATCACACATTGGTCTGACTCATAAAAATAATCATCAATATTTTTAGCTGATTTAATATTCTGCAACATACAAAGACTATACTCATTGAAGTTACTGCTAGGATGAGTATTAAAATATATTTCACAATGAATTATTGTCTCATCGTACCCTATTTCTAGAGATGAAGTGTTTTGAAAGTAAGCTATACAACTCTTAAAGTCGTCAGCATAGATGTTTGTGCTCAGCAGAATTTTATAAATGAACATTAAAAGCACGAATCGTTTCATGTAATATTATTGTAATATTTCTTAACATTTTTGTAATATTTAAAAATTGGCAAACAATCTATTTTTTAACTATTGTAAAAATAACAAATTTATTCAATGACTTATAAAAATAAATACTAAACAGGCATCAAGTTGAAAGAAAATAATAGTTTATTTCCTGTTCATACTATTGGAATTGTAACAATCATTGGTTACGGATTTTTATTCTATACTATTGCCCCATTAAAAGAGTATATCTCACTTCACACCAATTTAAGTGAGGAATTAATTCTCACAATGTTTAGTTTAGCACTGTTATTTCAAGCCCTATTAGCGCCTCGGATTGGAAAATGGTCAGACCATCATGGAAGCCTAATCGTAATTAAATACGGCCTGTTATTAGGTATGATAGGCTCAATTTTTATTGGAATAACAGAGATTGATTTATTTATTTTCAAAAATGTATTGTGGGTGTTTATTTCTATGTTTCTAATTACCTTGGGGCTTGGTATGTCAACCTATGAAGTAGCGTTTAATGCAGCAGTCCAAATGGATGAAATCAATTCTAGAAAAAATATTTCAATAATTACTTTTTATGGAGCGGTAGCAAGCACTATTACCTGGCTTTCAATTTATCCACTTATTTACAATGTAGGCTTATTCTATACGTGTTTATTTATTTCAATTATTTTATTAATTGGCTATGTACTTGTGTCCTCAAAGGAAATGAAATACAAATCAAATATAGAATACTTAAATGAAAGTAAGTTATTATTTAATTGGAATGAGCTAAAGAAGACTCAAAAAAAATCATTTTTTTACATTACAATATCCTCTTCTTTACAAAATTTTTTTTTTGTAGCATTCACCCTAGCATTGGTAAATTTTTTTACAGAAACATTTAATGACATTAGTATCGCGGTTTTACTTGCGAGTATATATGGCCCGTTTCAACTTGTAGGAAGATACTTGGAGATGAAAATTGGAAAGCATTACGACGCAAGATATACAGGCTTAATAGCCTTTTTGTTTGTAATTTTTTCAATTTTTACAGCTCAATTTACAAATAATATTTCTGTTGCCGCAATTAGTATGGCTTTTTTCGGGATGGGTCACGGTGTTTTAACAATAACATATGGTTATGTCACCAATATGTATTTTGAGTCACAAATTTATGGCCAAGCTAAAGGGTGGATGGCCCTTTCAAGGAGCATTAGCTTTGCCGTAGGTCCAGCAGTAGGCGCATTTCTTTTTGCGTATAATTTAAACTTATTTACGATTACGATTGTAATAACTGCAATCTTATCAGCGTTTTCTTTCTTACTAATAATTTTCGAGAAACCTACAAATCAAATGCACGAATTATAATTTGCTTATTTCTAACTGAATTTTACTTCCAACAAAATAACTATCACTTATCTCAATTGGTTTGTTATTAATATCTGTATTTGTTGCTTTTGTATGTATTAACGGGTCTCCGACATTAATTTTTAAATATTTGGATTGTACATTATTCGCACTCTCTGCTGATACTGTTGTTTTTTTTCTATATATTTTTTTTAATCCATATTTATTAAAGGACAATGTCATAGAGCCAGTTTTACGAAAAAATAAATCAAAATTTTTAAATCTTTTTTCTGGGACTAATCTTTCTGTTAAAATAAGTGGAATACCATTAGCTTTAGAGATTGTATAAATATAGAAAACTGAATCATTTTTTTTTAAATTAAATTCTCTTATTTCATTGCTGTACCCTTTTCTCTTATCTATAGAAATAATATCTACAGCAATATCAGTAGTCTCTTGATTTAAATTCTGTGATGCCCTTACTGTTTTTCCGATTTTATAATTTATTTTCTTAGAGTTAAGAAAATATCCTAAACCTCTTCTCGAATAAATGATATTTTCTTTTTTAAGGGCCTCGATTCCACGTCTAACTGTATGCCTATTCACCTTAAAAAGCTTAGCATAATAGTTTTCAGAATAGATTTTTTCCCCTAATCGAAGCTTACGATTAATAATATCTTTTTTTATTGAGTCCCTTATTTCTTCCCAGGCAAACATTTAGTTATTGTAACATAATTTTAATAAATAAATTGAAACGAATCGTCATAATTATTATAATATACTTGTATAGTTGTATAGATTAATATGGAAAGAAAATTTTGGCTTAGCACATTGGCTACATGCAATGATGCCCACCTAACTTCTCTTTGGGAAAAATTTGGTATTGAGGTAAATTTCACATGGCTTAGAAAACCGGAAATAGGCAGTATAATGTGTCAAGGAAAAATTGGAGTAACAGGAAATAATTTCAATTTTGGTGAAGTTACTATTACCCGTTGTCAATTGAAAACCTCACAAGGAAAAATTGGTCACGGATACGTGCAAGGAAGAAATAAACATAAGGCTGAAATTGTTGCTATATGCGATGCTTTACTGCAAACAAATAAAAGAGATTTTTTAATCAAAAATATAATACGCCCTCTAGTTGTAAGCGATAAAAATTTAAAAAAAGATGTAATGTCAAAATCAGAGTCAACAGCTGTCGATTTCTTTACATTGGTGCGAGGTGAAACTTGAAATGATTAATACAAATGAAAACGATTCTATTATAAAAGCCGATGCATTCAGAGCTATATTGTTTGCAACTTCTTATCCTGGATCAATTGAAAAGTTTTTAGAGATAAATAAACCTAAACAAATTTCTACATCTTCAGCTTCTATTTTGTCCACTATGTGCGATCACACCAGCACCATTTATATTGGAAAATCATTAGATACTAAATCCTTAAGAGATTGGGTAGCCTTTCATACAAACTCTAAAATAGTAGATAAAAAATTTGCAAATTTTGCAATTGGTACTTTCCATGACATGTTGCCCCTTACAGAGTTCTCTAGAGGATCAGACGAGTTTCCGGATAGATCATGTACATTAATAATTGAGACACTCTTTAAATCAGACAATGTAAGTATTTCGGGGCCCGGTATCAAAGGTAGCAAAGATATCTACTTACCACATGCGAATAAAATAAGTGATGTAAATAACTCCTTCCCCCTTGGTATAGATTTCTATTTTACCAATAAGAGCAATTTTTTTTGCATTCCAAGATCAATAAAAATTAAAAAGAAAGGATAGTTTCTATGTATGTAGCTGTTAAAGGTGGTGAAAAAGCAATTGAAAATGCTCATAATTGGCTTTCAGAAATAAGGAGAGGTGATGTTAATGTTCCCAACCTCGAAATTGATCAAATTAAAGAACAGTTGACATTGTCTGTTGAAAGGGTCATGTCAGAAGGATCATTATATGATACTGATCTAGCAGCTCTCGCCATAAAACAATCAAGAGGTGACCTTATTGAAGCCATCTTCTTAATCAGGGCCTATCGTACAACTCTACCAAGATTTGGAACATCCCCCCCTATTAAAACAGAAGATATGGTATGCATGAGAAGAATCTCAGCAACTTATAAAGATATTCCTGGAAAACAAAAATTGGGACCTACATTTGATTATACACACAGACTTTTAGACTTTAGTTTACTGGCTGAAGGCAATATACCTAAGGCAGAAAAACGAAAAGTATTAAAGGAAAAAATACCTCACGTACTGAGATTTTTAAATAAAGAAGGCCTTATTCAAAAAGAAAAAAATAATAATTATCAGCCAAAAGACATCACAAGAAATCCACTTGAGTTTCCAGCTAATAGAAGTGAGAGGTTACAATCACTTTCTAGAGCCGATGAAGGATTTCTTCTTGCTTTAGCTTATTCAACTCAAAGAGGCTACGCTAGAAATCATGCTTTTGTAGGTGAATTAAGAATTGGTTATGTAAAAGTTAAGTACAACATTCCAGAATTAGACATTGAGATCGATATTGCAGAAATAATTGTTACTGAGTGCGAGAGTGTAAATCAATTTCAAGGAAGCAAAAAAACACCCGCACAATTTACACGAGGATATGGATTGACATTTGGTCAATTAGAAAGAAAGGCAGTATCAATGGCCCTAGTCGATAGGGCATTAAGGTGGAAAGAAATTGGTGAAGAGTTTGTCGGAGCTCCTGCTCAGGATGAAGAGTTTGTATTGTCACATTGTGATAATATACAGGCAACTGGGTTTTTGGAACATTTAAAGTTACCCCATTATGTTGATTTTCAATCAGAGCTGGAATTGGTTAGAAGAATTCGTAAAGAGTATGAGAAAAACAAATAACGTAATTAAGATTAAAGATTTCAAAGTAGACAAAGGTCTACCTTTTGATCAAGAATATAATTTTGCGTATTTAGATGAGAATACAAAAAAAATGATAAGACGTGCAATAATAAAAGCTTTATGTATTCCAGGTTATCAGGTTCCTTTTGCCTCTAGGGAAATGCCTATGCCATATGGATGGGGAACAGGTGGAGTCCAAGTTACTGCGAGCTGCTTAACAAAAAGAGACACTTTAAAAATAATAGATCAGGGAGCTGACGATACTACCAACGCTGTATCAATAAGAAATTTTTTCAAAAAAACTTCAAATATTAAAACTACTGAAATTACTGAAAAAGCAACACTGATACAAACTAGACATAGAATTCCTGAAACACCATTAAAAAAGAAACAAATATTTGTTTATCAGGTACCCATCCCTGAACCCTTGGCCTTTCTAGAACCTAAAGTATCTGAAACAATAAAAATGCACTCTCTTTCCGAATATGGCGCAAT
The DNA here is from genome assembly GCA_902589175.1 of uncultured Pelagibacteraceae bacterium. GTDB lineage: Bacteria > Pseudomonadota > Alphaproteobacteria > Pelagibacterales > AG-422-B15 > CACNXQ01. The sequence goes on from CACIRX010000002.1 coordinate 63,191, forward strand.
GCACGTAAAGCTCTATGAAGATATATCAAAAAATGGGCATATAGAAACCGCTTACGCTTATCCAGTAAAAACTAATGATCGTTATATAATGGATCCATCCCCAATACCAAAATTTGATAATCCTAAAATGAATAACTCACCAGCGATACAGCTATTTGGTGCTGGAAGAGAACAAAGAATTTATGCTATTCCACCATATACAAAAGTTAAAAGTCTCGATTTTGAAGACTACCCATTTGACCCATTTAAAGCTGAACACGCGTGTGATATTTGTGGATCAAAGAATACATATTTAGATGAGATTATTGTTGATGATGCGGGAAATAAATCTTTTATTTGCTCAGATACAGATTTTTGTAATAAAAGAAAAAATAAATGATAATCCCTCTTTTAAAAGTTACAAATTTAAGCAAATCTTATGATAATATTGTTGGATGTAAAAATATTTCAATGTCACTATATCCAGGTGAAGTATTGGGCATTGTCGGTGAGTCTGGTTCCGGTAAAACAACCTTAATTAACTGCTTATCCGGCAATCTTGAGCCTGATAGAGGAAAAATAATTTTCAATATTAACAACAAAGAAACCGACTTTTTAAATATATCAGAGTCAGAGAAAAGAAAATTTATTAGAACAGATTTAGCTTTTGTTCATCAAAACCCACGTGACGGATTAAGATTAAATGTATCAGCAGGTGGTAATATAGGCGAAAAATTAATGTCTGTTGGCTATAGACATTATGGAAATATAAGAAGCTTAGCAACAAAATGGGTGAATAAAGTTGAAATAGACAAAAGTAGAATTGATGATCTACCCATTACTTTCTCAGGTGGAATGCTTCAAAGACTTCAAATAGCAAAAAATCTAATAACAAGCCCAAATGTTATTTTTATGGATGAACCAACTGGTGGGCTAGATGTTTCAGTTCAAGCTCGTGTTCTTGATTTGATAAGATCACTTGTTAATGAGTTGAACCTTACAGTAATTATTGTATCACATGATTTAGCCGTTATCAGATTACTTGCAGATAAAATGATTGTCATGAAAAACGGTACTGTAATCGAGTCTGGTTTAAGCGATCAGGTACTTGAAGATCCTCAGCAAGAATATACACAGCTATTAGTAAGTTCGGTGTTACACGTTTAGTATGATTAAGGTAAAAAAAGTTAATAAATCGTTTACTTTATTTAACCAAAATAACGCGAAGATAACAGTTTTTAAAAATTTAAATTTTGAGGTTAATCCAGGTGAAATTGTAGCCCTTAAAGGACCATCAGGCATAGGTAAATCAAGTATTTTAAAGATGATTTATGGAAGTTATATAATTGATAAGGGTGCTATAATTATAAATAATAAAAATATTGCCACTCTATCGGCTCAGGAAATACTTAAACTTAGAAAAACTTCAATTGGGTATGTGAGCCAATTTTTAAAAGTGATACCCCGTATTTCTGCTTTAGATGTAATAATGGAACCATTATTAAATTCAGGTGATAATAAAAATAATGCTTATAAAAAATCGATAAAACTTTTAAAGGACTTAAATATTGAGAAGAATTTGTGGCACTTATCTCCGCTAACTTTTTCTGGGGGCGAGCAACAGAGAATTAATATCGCACGAGGTTTTATAAAAGACCTTCCTTACTTGTTACTCGATGAGCCAACTGCAAGTCTTGACAGTAGAAATCGTGATATAATTATCAATTTAATTAAAGCGAAATCTAATAGAGGCGTATCAATTATTGGAATCTTTCATGACGAATATTCTCGAAAAAAGTTGAATGTAAGAGAGATTGATCTAAACATTGAAACAAAGCATTAAAAGAAACGGCAAGGCTTTTATCGTCTTAGGTCCATCAGGATCTGGTAAAAATACCCTTATAAATGGAGCCTGTAAAAATATCGATAATCTAAAGGCGATCAAAAGATACATTACAAGAACTAAAATAGATATTAATGAAGACTATAACCCTATTGATGAAAAAATATTTACACAAATGAAGAGTGAAAATTTATTTTGTACAACATGGAATGCAAATAATTGCAATTATGGTATTCACAAAGATGCAATTGATGATCTTAAAGATGGAAAAAACATAATATTTGCTGGATCTAGAGAATATATAAATAATATATTATATGATATATCCTCTTCTATCGTTATACACATAAATGCTACTAGCAATTTATTGAGTCAACGAATTTTTGATAGAAAAAGAGAGAACGAATTCGAAATCAACTCTCGAATAAAAAGAGAAAATTATAATTTACCAACAAGTACAAAATTTGTAGAAAATAATAGCAGTATTGATCAAGGTATTATGAATTTAACTGCATTAATTAAAAGTTTAATTTAAACCTTTTTATTTCCTCAAAATGGCCATTTTTATTTTCACCAAGTAAACTAATTTCATTAAATTCAATTACATTATTTGATATTTTGTAAATTAATTTTTCTAGTTCTAATTTTTGTTTGTTAGATAATTTATTGTTATTTTGGTTCATTAGCGTCATATGAAATTTAAACTGATCAAAGACGAATGGATATCCCCACTCTTTTAAATATTTGTTTTGCTTAATAGTTAAAGAATCAGGGATCCTTTTTTTTATTTCTGTTTTATTTAGCTCTGCCCTAAAAGTATCTAGATGTTTAACAAGATCATTCTCAAGGTTTATTAATAATTTGTTTGGTTTTCTGCTAGTTATGAAAGTAAATTTTTTACTATAAACAATTTTTAAACCTTGTATCTTAAATCTACTATGTTGTGCTGCTATATGGCTAATAACATCATAAAAATTTTTTGTTTTAACATTTCTTTTAAGTCTAAATGGTGCCTTTAATGTTGCGTGAAACCCATACTTTGCAGGCTGTTCACAATAGTCTTTAAGTTCATCAAAGAATGTAAAACCTCTATTAATAAAATATTTTTGACGTCTTGTTAGTGATATTTTTTTCTTTTTATTGATATCTCTACCTAAAAGGTTTTTTCCGAAGTTTTCTAAACTCGAGTTTTTTTTAGGCAAAAAGTAAATTGCCACTCTTTTGTAATTAGTCATAATACTTTAACAATAATCTAATAAATTAGTAATATCTTGTTAAATAAATATGAATGAATTTGTAATAAAAAATGCCCATATTGTTTGTCCGGACGAATCTTTTATGGGCCATGTTTACATTGCAAACGGTATAATAAAGGATTTAAGTAAAGGAAATTATACAGGAAATTCTGCTTTCGATTTAAACAAGGATTTCTTAATTCCTGGTTTAATCGAACTTCATACAGATAATATCGAAAGACATTTAACACCCAGGCCAAAAGTAGAATGGCCAATTATAAACGCATTGCTAGCTCATGATAGAGAATTGTCTTCCGTCGGTATAACCACGGTATTTGATGCACTTAGAGTTGGATCGATACCAAAAGGGAACCTTCAAGGTGAATATAAAAAATATGCTAAAGCAACAGCTGACCAAATTTCAACTTTAAAAAAAAATAAACTTTTTAAAATTGACCATTATATTCACTTGCGTGCAGAAACCGCATCTGAAACGTTAGCAAATGAACTTGATGAGTTTGATGAATCAAGCAACGTTAAAATGATAAGCATTATGGACCATACACCGGGACAAAGACAATTTAGAAATACAGATAAATATAAGGAATATTTAGCGGGTAAATATCAACTATCTGATGAAGAAATGGAAAATCACTTCTCTAAATTAAAAGCACTGCAGTCAAAAAATAGTGAAATACATATAAAGAAAATATCTGAAGCACAAATGAGATTTCAATGTGTTCTTGCGAGTCATGATGACACTACTATAGAAGATGTATTAAGTTCAAAAAATCTAGGAGTTTCAATAGCAGAATTTCCAACCACAATCGAAGCAGCAAAAGAGTCGCAAAAAGAAGACATGAAAATTATCATGGGTTCGCCAAATTTAATGAGAGGTGGGTCACATTCTGGAAATATTTCAGCTCAAGAACTCATAGACGAAAATTGCCTTGATATTTTTAGCTCTGACTATATCCCGTCATCCCTACTTTCTTCAGCTGTCAAATGGGGTTTAGAGTCCGGTAATATGCCAAAAGCAATTGCCTCTATTTCAAGAAACCCAGCAATAGCTACACAGCTTCTAGACCGAGGTAGTATACAGTGCGGCATGAAGGCGGACCTAGTTAGTTTCAGTATTTATAACAATTTACCAATAGTAAAAAAAGTATGGGTATCTGGACAAGCGATATAATTAATCGTAAAATCGAAGAATAAAATATGCAATTAAGAGTCCAATTAATTGCATAAAAATAAACATCAACACGTGCTGTGGATCTATACCGGTAAATGTGTTGGTGAATGATCTACTGATCGTGACAGCTGGATTGGCAAATGACGTTGAAGATGTGAACCAGTAAGCCCCAGTTATATATAAAGCCACCGCTATTGCTGGATCTCTTTTTGCCTTTAGTGTGAGCACAATTGTAATTAATAAGCCTATTGTTGCAACCACTTCAGAGACATGAATATTAATTCCTGTTCTTTCTTTAGTTGAAAATTCAATAAATAAATCATCAAAAATATAATTTGCTAAAATGACTCCAGAAGTGCCACCCACTAGTTGAAAAATGATAAATAATATCATCGTTACGTTATTAATATCTGATTTAAATCTAAAATAAAGTGTAACAACTGGATTAAAATGAGCTCCAGATATAGGACCAAATATTGATATTATCACGTAAAGCATTGCTCCTGTTGCTATTGCATTAGCAAGCAATACAACACCTTCATTTGTAGGAGATAGATTTTCGGCCATTATCCCTGATCCTACTACCGAGAAAACAAGTAAGAGTGTACCCAGATATTCAGAAAGTATTTTTTTAGGCATTTATTTAAGCAAATTTTCTTTTATTAATTGATCAATATAATCAAATGTAGATCTAAAAAACTTTTTGTGATCGACTTCGTTTAAGTTCTGTTTAACGGGGTCTTCAATATTGAAATGAAATGTTTTTGGAGCACCCGGCCAGATCGGACATGTTTCTTTAGCGGCATTTCCACACACAGTAACGACATAATCCATAGAGGGAGAGTTGGGCTCACCAAATACGTCCCAACTTTTACTATAGAGTTTCTCAGTCGGTATTTTCATATCATCTAATAAATCGAGTGTTTTAGGATTTATTATTCCTGAAGGTGTGCTACCAGCGCTATAGCCTTTCAGACTTTCACTATATTTATAATTGGTAATTGCCTCAGCTATAATGCTTCTGGCTGAATTTTGCGTACATAAATATAAAACATTTTTAATGCTCATATACCAAGAGAATATCCAGCAGATCTAATTGTTCTAATTGGGTCGTATTCAAATCCTTCGTTTAATGCTTTTCTTAATCTTCTGATATGAACATCAACTGTTCTAGGCTCGACATATGGACTTGTAGTCCATACATAATCTAATAATTGTTGTCTTGAAAATACTTTACCTTGATTTTCCATTAAAAAACGCAATAAATTAAATTCCGTTGGTCCAAGACTTATTTCTGTTTTATCCCTGGTGACACGATGCGTTGAAACATCTAATTGAATTCCCTTATAAGTAAGAACTTCATTATAAAAAATAGGTCTTAAGCGTTTAAGTACTGCTTTAATTCTTGCTACTAACTCATTGACTGAAAATGGTTTTGTTATGTAGTCATCAATTTCAGTTTCAAATGCTCTTAATTTATCTTCTTCTTCTCCTTTAGCTGTGAGCATAATTAAAGGAATGTTCTTTGTAGTTTTATCTTTACGTACTCGTCTACACAATTCTAACCCAGAAATATTTGGGAGCATCCAGTCAACGATTATGAGATCGTATTTAATATCACCAAATATACTATCCAATGCGCTATCGCCATCAAAGCATACGTCTACATCAAATCCACTAGCTGTGAGATTGTATTTTAATAATTCAACTATTGAGACTTCATCCTCAATTACTAGGATTTTAGGTTTCATTACACCTTTTCCCACTTAATTCTTTTTTCCGACTTACGTTCTAAGGCTTGACCAGTTGTAATGAAGTGAATGTCTTCAGCAATATTTTGAACATAATCTCCTATTCTCTCTATGTTTTTAGCAATCGACAATAAATGTGAACAGCCTGTAATTGTATCTGGGTCTTCTGCCATCGTCTTAAGAAGATCCCTGTAAATTGATAAATACAATTCATCAATATCGCCGTCTAAATCCCAAGCATTAATTGCTAGCGTATCTGATTTTTGAACGAAGGCATCTAAAACATTTTTTATCATTCTTTGAACGTTCTCACCCATATTGACAATTTCTGAAACCGGCGTGTCGGGCATATTTATTTTTACATTTGCAACTCTTTTAGCAATATTGGTAGCGTGATCACCCATTCTCTCGAGATCGTTTGCAATGCTTAGTGCCGAAAGTACGGTTCTTAAATCATTAGCAAGCGGTTGCCTCATTGCAATTACTTTGTATGTTAAAGCATCAATTTCCTTTTCTAAGGCATCTATTTTATTATCATCTCTTAAAATTTCTTCTGCAAAAGCAGTATCTTTATCACCCAAAGCAACAAGAGAATTGTGAAGCTGTGTTTCAACCAATCCTCCCATTTTAATTAATGTACTATTTATTAAATCTAATTGCTCATCATAAGATGAAACTATGTGTTCACTCATTAACCAAACCTCCCTGTTATATAATCTTGCGTTCTCTGATCTGATGGATTTGAAAAGATTGTTTCAGTCTTATCAACTTCAACTAATTTACCTAAATGAAAAAAACCTGTCCTTGATGAAACTCTAGCGGCTTGTTGCATCGAGTGTGTAACAATAATTATTGTATATTCTGTTTTAAGATCTCCCATTAATTCTTCAATTCTAGCCGTAGCAATTGGGTCTAAAGCTGAACAAGGCTCATCCATTAGAATAATATCTGGATTTACGGATATAGCTCTTGCAATACACAATCTTTGTTGCTGTCCACCCGAGAGGCCTGTTCCCGCATCGTATAATCTATCTTTAACCTCATCAAAGAGAGCCGCTTTTTTTAGACTGGTAACAACAATTTCTTCTAAATCAGATTTATGTTCTGCTATTCCATGTATTCTTGGACCATAAGCTACATTTTCAAAAATAGATTTTGGAAAGGGGTTCGGCTTTTGAAAAACCATGCCCACCCGTTCTCTTAGTTGTTCAACTTGCATGTCTGGTGCATAAATATCGTTGCCATCGATTTCTATTTTTCCTTGTACTTTGCATATATCAATAACATCGTTCATTCTATTTAAGCATCTAATAAAGGTTGATTTACCACAACCTGATGGACCTATTAAAGCAGTGACTTGTTTTTCTTCCATGTACATGGAAACATCGAAGAGTGCCTGTTTCTCTCCATAATAAACATTCAAGTTATCTGCTTTTATTTTTATACTTTTCATATTCTATTTTACCATTTTGTTTCAAATTTTCTTCTAATTAATACTGCAGCTAAATTCATTAAAATTAAAAATCCAAGTAACATCATAATTGTAGCTGAAGTTTTTTCAACATAACCTCTTTCTGCGCTTTCTGACCATAAATAAACCTGAACTGGCAAAGAGGCAGAAGCATCCAGCGGTGTTTGTGGAACATCTACAACAAATGCCACCATACCAATTAATAATAATGGCGCAGTTTCTCCAAGTGCTTGAGCAAGGCCTATAATTGTACCTGTTAATGCACCAGGCATTGCTACAGGAACTACATGATGCATTACTGCTTGCATTTTGGTTGCTCCGACTGCTAATGCTCCTTCTCTTATTGATGGTGGCACCGCCCTTAATGAGGCTCTAGTTGCAATAATTATTGTTGGTAGGGTCATTAAAGATAAGACTATGCCTCCAACCAGTGGTGTTGACCTTGGCAATCCAAATGTATTTAAAATAATACCAAGCCCCAATAAGCCAAATACAATAGAAGGTACCGCTGCTAAATTATTAATATTAATTTCAATAAAATCGGTAACTCTATTTTTTGGTGCAAATTCCTCAAGATAAATAGCTGCAAAAATTCCAATAGGAAAAGACAAAATCAAAACTACCAAAATTGTGAATAAAGAACCTACTATTGAACCTCCTACTCCTGCCAGTTCAGGTTCTCGGCTGTCACCCCTCATTAAAAATGGTAGATTGAATTCATAGCTGACAAGTCCCCTATCTACAAGGTCATCAAAAAATAAAAGTTGAATATCTTTAATTCTTCTTTTGTCTTCATCTAAGTCCCTTGGGTAGTTTCCTTTATTAACCTGATCTACATCGTCGGAGGCAGTTAAATATATTGTTTCTGTTTCATTTATATTTGACTTATTCGATTTTAAAAATTCTCTTATTTCTTGCTCAAATTCAATACTGAATAATCGTATCAACATTTTCTTATCTTTTTTCTCTTCAATATCTGGGAAAAGTCCATAAATAGCCTTTTTGGAAAAAGAATACATTGACAGGTTGTTAATATCCTCTGAACTCATTTCAGAAAATTGTGTCGTGTCTTCAATAAGATTTAAAAAAGGTACATCTACCTGGATAACAGTTCTATAAAATGCTGAATAGCCAGATGAAAATATATTTAGAAATAAAATAAGCACCCATGCAAGCGCAAAGCTCATTGCACCAATACAATAAATCCTAAATCTTTTCTCTGAATTTAGCCTTTTATTTAAACTATTTATTCTTTGTTCTATTCTATCAGTCATATCTCTCCGTATATTTTTTTACGACCTGTAAAGCTATAAAATTTAGAGCCAATGTAACAACGAACAAGGTTAAACCCAAAGCAAAAGCTGACTGTGTTTTTGGGCTATCAAATTCTTGATCACCGATTAAAATAACAACAATCTGAGTAGTAATTGTAGTTGCCGCATCAAGCGGATTAGCTGTTAATTTTGCATTTAATCCTGCAGCCATAACAACAATCATTGTCTCCCCAATCGCTCTTGAGACAGCTAATAAAAAAGAACCTACAATACCTGGCAACGCAGCTGGCAATAATACTTTAACAATTGTTTCCCTTTTGGTTGCTCCCATGGCATAAGAGCCTTCTCTTAAACTTTGAGGTACAGATTTTATTACATCATCAGAAAGTGATGAAATAAATGGTATTATCATTATTCCCATAACAAATCCCGCAGCTAGAGCGCTTTCAGAAGAAACAGTAAGTCCAGCACCCTGACCGATATCTCTCACTAAAGGTGCAACAGTTAACGCTGCAAAAAATCCGTATACAACCGTTGGAATACCAGCAAGAATTTCAATAATTGGCTTAGCCCAATCTCTGACTTTTGGAGAAGCGTATTCAGACATATAAATGGCTGTGAGTAAACCAACTGGGACTGAGACACACATTGCAATTAATGCAATAAGAAATGTTCCAGCAAATAATGGAACAGCGCCAAATGCATTGGCCAAGTCTCTTGTATCAAGATCTCCAGCTTCTCTTACAAAAACTCTTTGAGGACTCCAATTTAATCCAAATAAAAAATCGGTTATTGGAACTTGAGAAAAAAAACGCAACGTTTCATATAATAAAGAAAAAATTATTCCAACAGTGGTCATTATAGCGACAAGTGAGCATGTAAAATACAAGACTAGTAAAAATTTCTCGACAATCTTTCTAGAATTAAGTTTGTTATTAATATTGAATAATGAGTAAAGAACCAGTAAACCTGACAACCCAAGAACTGTAACATAAGTTAAGTTTTCACTCGTCTTATTAATATAATTTAATTTATTTACGGCACCATTTATAAGAATAGTATTTTCATCAAAAAGTTTTATGCCCAATGCAGTGTTTTCGATTTGGGTAAATAATAAACTTAGTTCTGTTTCTGTATAACTGCCAAGTGCTATGAAATCACTTAATACATATTGCTCAATAAAAAATGATTTAAACGAAGTAATCATCAACAGTATCAATAACGCTGGCACAACAGCCCATAGAGCTACGTAGTACCCATAATAATGACTAAGTGATTTAAGATTTTTTTGATTTGAAGTCCTAAGATTTTTTGCTCTTAAATTTCCTAGAAAATAGCTGGCGATACCAATTAGAATAATTAAAGAAATTAATATAAATCCCATGCTTCACCATAATGCTTATTTAACAACTGAGACAAGCGTAACTTGCCTCAGTTGTGGATTAATCAAGTCTTTTAGTCCAGATCGAGTGTTTCTAAGTTAGCAACTCTTGATCTTATATCAGATGCATCACCATCAGATAATGCAACTAAACCGATATCAGTTAGATATCCATCTTCACCCATTGCATCAGGACTTGTGAAAGCTTCAAGAAACTCTTCAATTCCTGGCACAACACCTACGTGAGCTTTTTTCACATAGAACTGTAATGGTCGTGCAATTGGGTAAGAATAATCCTGGATACCAGCAAGCGTTGGCTGAATTCCAGTGATCGAAGCAGATTTAATTTTATCTTCGTTAGCTAGAAGGTAGCTGTAACCAAAGTAACCAAATCTTTCTGGATCCTCTGATAATTTTTGAACTATTAAAGTGTCGTTTTCACCAGCTTCAATAACTCTTCCATCTTCTCGCACTACTGCACATTTTTTCTTTGCCTTTTCACCGGCATTTTCCCAAAGTGTGTATGCGCCTGCTGCTTTGCAACCTTTTTTCATAATAAGTGAATTCCAAGCATCTCTTGTACCAGATGTCGGCGGTGCAACTAGGATTTCAATTTTATGATCAGGTAATGAAGCATCAATGTCAGACCATTTTTCATATGGGTTATCAATTAAATTTCCAGCAATGACATTACCCTCGCCATCTTTTGCAACATTAGCGGGTACTTTTTCTGCAATTGCTAAAAATAAATGCTCTTGCGTAAAGTCTGCATCGGCAGCATCTAAGCTATGAGCAAGCGTCAAGCCGTCATTACCAATTGTAATTTCAATTATATCAGTAACGCCATTTTTAGCGCATAATGCCTTTTCTTTACTTTTAATTTTACGAGACGCATTGGTAATATCGGGGTGATCGGTACCAACTCCAGCACAGAATAATTTCATTCCACCGCCCGTACCAGTACTCTCAATCACTGGTGTATTAAATCCAGTCTTACCAAATCTCTCAGCAACTACGGTTGCATAAGGGTATACAGTCGACGAACCAACGATTTTTATAGTATCTCTAGCTTGAGAACTGAATGTAAAAATTGATGAAGCGAAAACTGCAATAATCATTATTTTGATTAATCTCATTATTTTCTCCATTAAGGTTTAGAATCATTACTAACTTATTTTGCCTTGATTACAAAATTATAACGTTTTTGTTACATTTTTATGAACGTCGGTTTCTCGTTGAAATTTAAGTAACTGATTTTATTAAGATATTTAAAGGGAAGGTAAATTAGTGAGAATATAATAACTGTTAACACAGCCAAATAAGGAATATGCATTGGAGGAGATGGAAATATATCCAAAAGTGTGTTCGCGGCAGGCGTAATCATTAAATACCAATAATTTACATCTTTAAAGAATTGCGAAATATAAATATTTAATCCATAAATTATAGGTAATAAGCAAATGGCAAACAAAAGAACTCGTAAAACTGACCACCAGGTTAATTGAACCTTCGTGCATACACAGGCATATATTACACCAAGCAGTAATAAACCATGGCCAAAATAATAAGTAATATATTCTGCATCAGGAAATGAGAAATCCAAATCTGGTGTAATGATTGCAAGGAAATTTCCACTTAATCCAAAAAAATAACCTACTTCGAAAAAGAATTTAATATTTGTAAACACATATAACCCCATTGATATTGCGGCTATATGGCAAATGTGTAATGGCAATACGTCATAAATAGAATGATCATAAAATATCACTCGATAAAATGGTTTTATTATCTCATGAGAAATTAATATAAAACCAATTAACAAAAAAATTGATCTAGTTACATTTTTATTATTTATAAATCGAACAAAGAAAGGAAATAAAATTGAAATAGTCACAATTGTGAAAATTGTTGCCAAATGATGATAACCAAACAAAACAAATTGAGTCGCCATATCTTATTTTAACCAAGATTTGTTAAACTATTATTGCACCTTATGAAATGGGTGCAATAGGCAATTCTACTGAAAATGTACTGCCTTGATTTATTTCACTTTTTATATCTAAATGTCCTCTGTGCTTATTTAAAATATGTTTAACTATGGTTAACCCTAAACCCGTTCCACCGATTTCTTTTGATCTTGCTGCATCTACACGGTAAAAACGTTCAGTTAATCTTGTTAGATGTTTTGGGTGAATGCCTTCGCTTTCATCTTTGACGCTGATTTTTGATACAAGTTGTGGAAATAGCTTTTTATTATCACTATGATCAGTTTGCTTTTTGATTTTTTCTGCCAATATGTCTATTGAGCTGTTTAGTTTTCCATATTTAATCGAATTATCTATAATATTTGTAAAGACCTGTACCAACTCATCTTCATTGCCCAATACAAATAAACCCTCACTAAGTTGATGGTTGACTCTTATTTTAATATTCTTTGTCAATGCGTATTCTTTTAGACTTTCCGCCACATTATCTATTGTTTTCAATAAATTAACTTTTTTGGTTGGATGAATATGCTCATCAGACTCTATTTTAGATACGACAATTAAATCATCTATCAGTCTTTTCATGCGAATTGTTTCTTTATCCATAATACCAAGAAACTTAGACATAGATTTTTGATCATCTTTTGCTGGACCTCTTATAGTCTCCAAAAAACCCATGATTGTAGCAAGTGGTGTTTTCAGCTCATGACTTACGTTTGCAATGAAAGAAGAGCGTACTCTTTCAATATTTTTTAAAGGAGTTATATTTTTCATGAGAATAACATAATTGTCTCTTGTGTTAGTTAATTGGAGATGATTTTTCTCATAACTAATCTCCACATTGTAAAAATTTGTTGATCTAGGTGATAAACTTCCGTACTCACTATTATATTCAATTATTTCTGTTTCTTTATTTTTATATACATTTTCTAATGCCTCTAAAACTATCGGGCTTCTAATTAAGTTTGTTATATTTTGACCAGTATAATTATTTTCAAATAAATCTATTGAATGGGAATTTTGAAAAACAATTTTTTGATCGGAATCAAGAACGATGATTGCATCTTCTAGCTTATTAAGAATAAAACTGATATTTTCCATTGATTAAACAAATATAATCTTTTGTGATAATTTTTTGTGCTTTGAAAGCATTAAAATAAATTTATTAAATCTACTGTTTAAAAGTTCTGAATAGTTTTTTGGGATAGAAAATATCAAATTTGAATCTTTTACATAAATACTGATATTGCTGTAATTAAAATTAGATAATTTTCCAATTTCATATACAATTCTTAAGAATAATCCAAGCTCAATACTGCTTAATAATTTATTTTTATTTACAACTTTTCTATAATCTTTTATCTCATTTAGATCTATTCCATTGTGAAAAACATAAATAACAGTAGCGAGTGTAACTCTGTCAGAATGGCTAAACTTTAATATTTCTGATTTTAATATTTGTTTAAATACAAACAATCCCCTCTCGTCACGAGCTATACTGTCTCCCGTTGATAAATAACTTATAGAGGACACTCTTATTCTTTTATTTAAATAGGATTTTCTTTTAAAAAAATTATTTGTGAATAATTTAATATTTTCATAATTTACGGTGCTAGGATTTAATTCGTTAGAAATTGCAGCAACTTTTAATGATTGATATTCAAGCGGATCGCTATTTGAGCTTAAGTTTATTTTATTAGAAATGTAGCCTTCTCTAATAGCTGTGTATGAAATAACTACTTGCCTAGCAGAGGTCTTATTTATTATTTCCAACGCGACCTTGGCTGCGTATCGTATAAATGGTGTTTTATCTTTAGTAATCAATGAATATTGTAGCAAGTCCTTTTTTTTAAAATTTGAAACTTCTTCAAGCATCGATACAAAGTTATCAAAATCAGGTTTGAAATGATGAATGACTTTGAGAGGATAGCTGTACTTATCAAAATATAATTTAACTAAAGCTCTCCACGTACCGCCCGTAAGGATTACCCTTTTAAACTTATTTTCATTAAGCCATTCAGTATTTTGTAGAGAGTTTTTGAATTTTTCTATTATTTTTTTATTTTTAGTTTTTGCTCTGTGAACACCTAGTGGCAAGGACAATGTATTCATTATTTCTTTCTTTTTAACTTCTGCGAGTTCTAAGCTGCCACCGCCGAGATCGGCAACGAGACCACTTGATTTTTTTAGACCGACAATACATCCCATGGCAGAAAACTTTGCTTCTTCATCGCCAGTTAATACATGTATTTTCTTTTTAAAAATATTTTCTACATCAGCAACAAATGCTTCTCTATTTTTTGCGACACGGACAGCTTCTGTTGCAAAAATTTCATAATTTTTAATATTTGATGAGTCAATCAATTCCTTTATATAATAGAACGCATTCATTGCTTTTTTTATAGAGTCTTTATTAAGCTTATTGTTTTTAATTAGATCTTTACCTAACCCACATGAAATTTTTTTGTTAAAAATAGCTATCTGATTATACCTAAAGTTTTCAAAAATTTGAAAACGAACTGTGTCAGAGCCAATATCGATTATTGCAATACGTTCGTCATTAAAAAATAATTTTTTTTTGGGAATTAAATTATTCATAACGCATCAGAGAGAGTAGTTTCTTAGGCTTTTTATTTCCTTTTAATTTTCCTCTACCTGACAAACTTGGATTTGACATGAAGTATTTATGTGCATTAAACGTCTTACCTTTTTGTTTAACTCTTTTGTATGTGCCATCATCGTTCATTATCCACGTTTGCTCATTATCTAGGAAATTGGCAACCATTATTTGATTCAGTATTTGCTCATGGACAGTGGAGTTCTTTATGGGGGTCAATATTTCCACTCTTCTATCCAGATTTCTAGGCATAAGATCAGCTGATCCAATTAAAACGGTGTTATTTTTTGATGGTATATTAGATTCGTTAGCAAAACAGAAGATTCTAGCATGCTCTAAATATCGGCCAATGATACTCTTTACAACAATATTTTCAGAAAGTTTTTTAACTCCTGGTCTTAAGCAGCAAATTCCTCTTATGAATAATTCAATTTTTACTCCCGCCGCAGAGGCCTCATAAAGCTTGGAGATCATCTGAGGGTCAACCAAAGAGTTCATTTTAAGCCAGATGCCAGATGGTTTACTTTTCTTTGCATTTTTAATTTCGTTATCAATCATTGCATTAATTTGACTTCGCATTGCGGGTGGAGAGAGCACTATATCATTTAATTTGATTGGAGAAGCATACCCAGTCATGTAATTAAAGATTCTCTCAATATCTTTGCATATTTTTTCATCTGTCGTAAATAATGACAGGTCTTCATAAGTTTTAGCGTTTTTTGGATGATAGTTTCCTGTGCCTACATGTACATAGCTTTTTAATTTGCCTGCTTCTCGTCTGATAATTAGACTTGCCTTTGCATGCGTCTTCAATTGAGCAAAACCATATACAATTTGAACTCCTGATTTCTCCATTTGGTTGGCAAGAGCTAAATTAGACTCCTCATCAAATCTTGCTTTGATCTCAACAACAGCTGTAACACTCTTGCCGTTATCTGCTGCTTTTGTAAGGGCTTTTATAATAGGACTATCAACAGTGGTTCTGTAAATCGTTTGTTTAATAGCTACTACTTTTGGATCTATAGCAGCCTGATTTAAATAATCAACTACAACATCAAAAGTTTCATATGGATGATGGACAACAAAATCTTTTGATCTGATGGCAGCAAAACAATTATTATCAAATTGCTTTAACCTTTCAACAGGTCTTGATATGAATTTTTTAAATTTTAATTTTGGTCTATTTAAATTATGAATCTGCGATAAATCTTGTAAACCAACATGCTTTGATAGAGCAATGACTTGCGCATCTTTAAGATTCAAATTTTTTTTTAAAAAGTTTTTCTTTTTAGATGATATGTTTTTTAAAATTTCTAGCCTTACTATTTCCCCTCTTTTTCTTTTTGTTAAAGCTTTTTCAAAATATTTAATCACATCTTCATCATCCTCATATTCGTAATCGATATCACTGTCTCTTATAACTCTGAATATTGCACTATCCAACAATTTAGAATTTGGGAATAGATCTTTAAAAAAATATCTAATAATATCTTCAACAAATAAATAGTATTCTTTTTTACCCTCTTGAATAAACACAAGTCTGTTTAATGCTCGCGGAACAATGATTACCGAATTAAACGGTTTATTTGAACCTCCTGCCACTAAACTCAATGAAATACACAGTCCTTCATTTGGAATAAATGGAAATGGATGCACTGGGTCAATTGAAATTGGCGTTAATATAGGCAGTATTTCTTCATTGAAAAGTTTTTTGAGATTTTTTTTCAATCTTATATTTAATTTATTAGGCGTAATATGAATTATTTTTTCTGCATTTAATTCTCTAACAAGCTTTCTAAAAGAAACATCCTGATTCTTAAATATTTTTGCTGATGCATTTTGTGCTGCTTTTAATTGCTGATGTCCAGTCATGCCGTCATGGCTTATTTTGTTTGGATTATTTTCTATTTCATCCAAAAGACTTGGTATTCTTACCATATAAAATTCGTCCAGATTACTTGCAGAAATTGAAAGAAAATTAACTCTTTCGATTAACGGCACTTTATTATCATTAGCCTCATCTAAAACTCTTTGGTTAAAAAGAAGCCATGATAATTCTCTGTTTAAGAACTTATTGTCTGAATTTGTATTTTTTCTTATCATTATTAAAGTGATGAAGCATTTATATCTATTGAGACACGCGAAATCAAGTTGGGATGATCCTAGCTTAAGTGATTATGAGAGACCTCTTTCTAATAGAGGAAAAAACAATTGTAACAAAATTGAAACATTTCTTTCACAAAAAAAAATAATACCTGATATTTCCTATGTTTCATCTGCAAGAAGAACTGTCGACACATTTAATTTAGTTCTTGGAAAAACACTAAGGACAAGCTCGAAGGTTGTTTTTAGCAAGAAATTATATTTATGTGACGAAATCTACCTTTTTGACTTAATCAAAAACACTGAAAATAATTATTCAAATCTTTTAATTGTTAATCATGAACCGACAATTCGAAATTTAACAATTGATTTAAGTGCGCCCTCTCAAGATGAGAAATATTTAAATATTAAAAATAAATTTCCTACAGGAAGTCTTGCAATACTCACATCTGATTTAAAAGATTGGAGTGAATTAAAATATAATTCATTTAAAGTTACAGATTTTGTTCGACCTAGATTCTTATAGATTATATTGATGCAGCGTAATCAATTATGCTATTTTGGATTTTTATTAATACATCGTTATCGGAGGTTGATTTTATCCAATTATTATTTTTTAATTCTTGAATGAATATTCTTATGTCTAAGGAATCTGCTGTTAAATCATCACCAACAATATAAACATCAATTTTAATGCGGCTGTTTATATCTTTTTCAATTGAAAACCAATCAGTCAATATAAAGTAGTCTTCTTTGTTGGCTTCCAACACCGGCATGAATGACAACTTTGCAAGTGAAGCCTTCCATAGCTTTTCTTTATTATTAATTAAATTGTCATTGTTGATTGAGAGTGATTTACTTATTTCATCGTTTATCCATTTATTAAGGCTTATCCCCCTTGAGTTAGGATCTGCTGCGTCTTCTCCTCTTATATGGCCAGAGTCTGCCCTTTCTATGCTTAATGGAAGTTGAGCGCAGTTGGTGAGAGTGACTAAAATAAAAATGAAAAAAAAATATGCTTTCATCACTTATTAATATTACAAGATTGTTACATATTTATTAAAATAACCAGAGTGCATTATTTGCACTCTGGTTATCATGATCAATTAACTTGAAAGGATTAAAAAAAGTTAATTAAAAGCCAATTTTGTAGCCAATGAAGAAGTTTTCAACATCCTCATTTGAACCCACAGAAGCAACATGATATTCAAGTGATGCTTTTACGCCTCCACCGAATGACTTTTGCAAGGAAGCAATAGAGCC
Organism: uncultured Pelagibacteraceae bacterium; assembly: GCA_902589175.1. Classification (GTDB taxonomy): domain Bacteria; phylum Pseudomonadota; class Alphaproteobacteria; order Pelagibacterales; family AG-422-B15; genus CACNXQ01. The sequence continues at coordinate 81,285 of CACIRX010000002.1, forward strand.
ATCGTCATCAGCCGTTGCGCCAGGATTATCTACATCAAAATATTCGTATTGAAAAGTTGCACCCAATCCAGGAATCTTTGGCGTTTTCACACCTACTACTGTATAGCTGTCACCGCTATCTGAATCGTATAGACCATAACCAATCGTGTAACCTGCAAGTTTAGGTGCTTTAATACCAATCATATAGTTTTCATCCCCAGTTCTAGAGTCCGTATTGCCCTCATCGACAATGCCTCCTTTGACTGAAAAACCGGCGATCTTTCCAGATATTGAATAAGCCATTATGTCGTCATAACCAGCCGTTGTTCCAAATCCGATACCCGCTTTAACAGTAAATCCATTTATCTTAGGTGATGTGTAGACAATTTGGTTGCTATCATCAAAACCTGCTGCACCAGTAACGCCGTCACCATCTTCATAATCAGCGCTTAGGCCTTGAGGTAATTTTCTCGAGCTTGCAAATGATGATTTTACAGGATGGCTATCCATACTATCAACGGGGCCGCCTGAGAGACCATTACCAAAAGAAACTGTGCCCATGTCAGAAATGAATGAAATATCAAAATCACCACCTCCACTAGACTCGTAAGCCATGACACCTTCTATACCCATACCATTGTCTAATGTATCTGTGTAAGTCACGTATGCTGATTCTGTAATTGATATTCTTTCCTGAGACGCATAAGAATCTCCAGATCCCCACAAGCCATTAAAAGTACCGCCAACAGTTACATCTGCTTGCGCACTTGAAAGAGCCATTATACTAGCAAGTGCAGTCGTCGCACTTAAGATTTTGTTATTCATATATTACTCCATTAATTAATTAATAAATGAAGTCATACATGAGATTTCATAAAATTTTAGTTAAGTAAATATTAACAATTATTAAGGTCTTTTAAAATTTTGTTTCAGATAAATTAATGTTATTTCAACTTTGTTAAAATTATATAACAGTTTATTTTTTTATATGTTTAAACGTGTTTTTTTTATTTCAAAATTATTTCAATTTAATTTCTGATTATTAATTTTTTATTTCAAATTCATTAAGATGATTACTGTATAAAAAAATTTTTTTGAAGTGTTGTTATTTTGCAACGCGTGATGCAGTTTGATGTGACAAAAACAGCTTAGAAACCTCATGCCAATCAAATTTTTTACTATAATTTATACAATCTGTACGACTCACTTTTCTCGCCTTTTCAATTGAATTAATTAAATTATGATCAAGACAATTATGTTTAAAATTATTAAAAACATCAATTGGACCTGGAACAGGATATGCGGCCACGGGAAGTCCACTGGCGAGAGCCTCGATCATGACCATTCCAAACGTATCTGTTTTACTTGGAAATACAAAGATATCTGAAGATGCATAGTACTGGGCCAGTTCATTTCCTTTCTTCGCTCCTACAAAAACTGCATCAGTATATTTTTTTTCTAATTTTTTCTTAGAGGGTCCATCACCTACAAGTAGTTTTGTGCCTTTTAAATTTAATTTAAGAAAATCTTCTAATGATTTTTCCTTAGATATTCTTCCTACATATAAATAAATTGGTTTTTCTAAATTGAGATCAATCTTGTTCTTCGGATTAAAAGCTTTTATATCAACGCCCCTGGACCATTTAACTGTCCTTTTAATTCCATGTGAATTAAGTTCATCTATAATTGAATTAGAGGATACCATTACTGCGCTAGAATTTTTGTGAAACCATTTCAAAATTTTATATGTAAAAGATACAGGTATCTTAGCCATCGTGTTTATATATTCAGGAAATTTTGTACAATACGAGGTTGTAAACGCATAATTATTCTTTGAACAATAATTCCTAACCGCTAAGCCAATAGGTCCCTCTGTAGCAACGTGTATAAAGTCAGGCTTAAACTTCTCAATGATCACGCCAATTTTGAACCAATGATTAATCGCAAGTTTTATTTCAGGATAAATAATCAGTGGAATTGTAATAAATTTATCTGGAGTTATGTACCTAACCTCATGTCCTTGACTTGTAAGTTTATCACCAAGTGTTTGATAAGTTCTAACAACACCATTTATTTGAGGTAGCCATGCGTCTGATGCGATGAGTATTTTCAATTAACTTAATACCTTTACGGAGTCCTTATGTTTGTTGATAATTTCATACTTTTCAGCGATATCTTTCCAGAAAAGAATTTCCATTGATCCATCAAAATTTTCTATCATAAAGGAGCAACTTTCTACCCAGTCCCCATCATTATAGTAATGAACTCCATTTATTATTCGATGTGAAGCATGATGAATATGTCCGCAAATAACTCCTTTTAGATTTTTCTTTTTTGCATAACCTGCAACTATTTCTTCGTACTTATTAATGTAAGAAACAGCATTTTTTACTTTTAATTTCAGATACTTTGAAAGCGACCAATATTTCAAACCCAATAATAATCTTAATTGATTAAATCTTCTATTTAGCCATAAAGCTAAATCGTATGCGCTAGCGCCAAGATGGGCTAACCAGGGTGCGATATTGATAATTGAGTCAAATTTGTCTCCATGCAGTATAAGATATTCAGATCCATCTACTGTCTTATGTTTGATTTCATTAACTACTCTAATTTCGCCTAGTGTTATTGGCACAAATTTTCTAACAAGCTCATCATGATTTCCTGATACATAAAACACTTTAGTTCCATGTCGTGCTTTTCTTAGAATTTTTTGTATTACATCACTGTGACTTTGTGGCCAGTACCATCTATTTTTAAGTCGCCACCCATCTATAATATCTCCAACTAAGTATAGGTAATCTGATCTGGTATTTTTTAAAAAATCAAGCAACTGTTCAGCTTGACAGCCTTTTGACCCTAAATGAATATCTGAAATAAATATGGAACGATATTTTAAGAGAGGAATAACATTATTTTTTTCGTTGACCATAAATTTGGTAAAAAAGAATCAATCTTCATTACATTACCAATAATTTATGAAAGATTTGTTAAGCCATACTTTCTAGAAATCTGTCATAAAATTTTAATATTCTTGTAATTTTTATGACAAAATTAAAAATTATAATTTAATCATTGAGTAACTAGACAGAAGACTGAACTTCCTCATTTAATCCTCCACCCTTCCAAATATAAATGGGGAAGTTCTTCTCTTATTTCAATTAGGGTAATTTGTATATTGGGATCATTATAAGAAAAAAGAGGAAAAATCAGGATTTTATAAAAAAAAGACCCGTCCAAGTATAAATTGAACAGGTCCTTAATTTATAGATTAAGTATGTTTAAAATGTTCTACCAATTCTCATTCCTGCCCTGTCGTACAAGACATTCATCAGAATGAAGACAAGTATACTAGCCACCATAGGAACTGGATTAGCGCCCCCATCTTCGCCCATAAATAAAACAATTTGCCTTATAGAAGTAACAAAGGATCCAACCAACATCATTCTAAAAAACACTGTAGATTGTTCAATTGGTGCCAGTAAACATGCAGTAAAACCTACTGCAAAAACTATATAAACCCACCCGAGATTTGCAAACAGCTGAATATGTGCTGCATCAACATCGCTCGGATTTGTTCCTATTCGCTCTGCAAAGGCTAATACCGGCTCATTGTCTATAAACATAAAACCATAAAAGAGAAATAAAACTATTAAGAAACAAATTATTACTCTGCTTATTGTGTCTTCAACTTTAATCATTTTGTTCCTCCTAAAAATTACTTTGGTTTCTGAAAAAGATAGTCAAAAATACAATGAAATTTAGAACTATAAAAAATGCCAATAATGGGTTACCACCATCGGGAAATGTCACACTTCCAACTAACATTGCACAAAAGAACATCGTTCCTGCAACTGCACTCATTGATACTAAAACTCCACTCAGTCCAGCTCTGAACTGATAAACAAGAGCAATCAGTATAGCTATGTTTATCATAGTTATTCCTAATACACTGTGTTCAGATTGAGGATTGCTTTCTAATAGTGGAGATTGCTCAATAAAACCGCCTGGATATATGAAGTAAGAAACAACATTAAACAGCACTGCGGCAATTGCAATATATCCCATGATTTGAGTTGTTTTGTCAGTAACTCCAAACGGAGTTCCAGCTTTCTCAATTGCGAGTGGATAACCAGCTCTAAATCTTGCTATGGCTAATAGCACAAACAAAATTATCCACGCATAAAGACCGGTATAGTTTTCTCCACCGCTTAGCTGCAATGACATCGCAACCCATATTAATTGAAGTAGAACGACAGGCAGTGCATAAGCAAAAAATGCCCTCTCTAACCCTTTGAAACCCATATATAGAATGCCTACATAGGCTACAAAATTAACCGCTCCAAACCAATTTAAGAAAAATTCTGTAGTTAAGTTATCTTCGAATGTTGGATATCGATCAATCATGTAATCATAATTGAACATCATTATACATCCATAAACGAAGAATATAAGGCCTGAAATAAACATACAGGCTTTAATTACGTTATCGTCTGTTTTAAACATATAACCCCCTATAATTGTTATATGATCGGAAGGTTAATTATTTATTTCTTTGTTAGAAAGTGAATTTTTTATATAAAGTGACTAATTTTTATAACTTGTTATCTTGGTAAATATATATTTAATAAAAATTTGATAATTAGTTAAAGTAAAATATTAGAATTATAATTTATGCAATTGATTCAATTAATAATTGATGGTGTGGCCTCAGGATGCATATATGGACTGGTGGCATTAGGATTTGTCTTAATTTACAAAGCTACAGAAACCATCAATTTTGCTCAAGGCGATATTCTTATGCTCGGAGCATTTGTGGCCTACTCACTTATTGGAATTTTAGGCATGGACTACCTCACTGGATTCGCTCTTACTGTTTTAATTATTGCTGTATTTGGGTTTTTCCTTGATGCCGTTGTAGTGAGACAGATTATTGGGCAGCCTGCATTTGCTACCGTAATGCTAACTATCGGTTTAGGTTTTATTTTTAGAGGATTTGCATCAATTTACTGGGGCACAGACATATTTTCATTTAGTACACCTTTCTCTGGAAAAATAACTGAATTTAACGGTCTTATAATTTCCTACGTAAACCTTTCTATAATAATTGGGACTGCAATTCTAATGTCTGCACTTTATTTCTTTTTTACATTTTCAAAAATTGGTGTGGCAATGAGAGCGTCTTCAGAAAACCAATTAGCTGCTTACTATATGGGAATACCGGTTAAATTTATTTTTTCATTAATATGGTCAATTTCTGCAGGAGTTGCCGCCGTAGCGGGTGTACTACTCGCTCCAATTACATTGGTAGACACATCAATCTCATTGATTGGTTTAAAAGCATTTGCTGCAGCTGTTCTAGGAGGATTTGGATCAATACCTGGAGCAATTGTTGGAGGCATTATAATAGGTATTGTCGAACAATTATGTGGAACTTACGAAAATTATTTGTTTGAAGGAGTGAGAGAAATATCTGCTTACCTCGTTCTTATCTTAACATTAATTATTTATCCAAGAGGTTTGTTCTCAGATAAAGCTGAGGTCAAAAAAGTTTAATGAGATTTATTTTTAAAACTAAATATTCACAAGATATAAATATTGCAAAACATAACGGTGATCGTTTTTGGTATTCACTGCTTATTTTAATCATGGTTGCGTTACCACTTGTATTAGATGATTTTTACTTAGGTGAAATCTCATATATTTGCATTCTATCCATTGCTGGTATTGGTTTAATGATATTATCTGGATACACAGGTCTTGCATCCTTAGGTCATGCTGCGTTCTTAGGAGTTGGCGCTTATACTCATGCCTTCTTACTAACTAATGGAATACCTTTTTATGCTTCAATTCCTATCGTAATAGTTGTTTCATTTCTTGTGGGTGCAGTAATTGGAATACCAATCCTACGCTTAACAGGGATGTACTTAGCTATTGCAACATTAGCCTTGGGCTTTATTGCGGAACATGTTTTTATAAAATGGGAACACTTTACAGGCGGTAACAGAGGATTGCCTGTGCCTCAACCTGAATTCTTAGGTATGAGTTTTTATGACAGTGTGTTCTTTTATTATGTCTGCCTTGTATTTCTTATTGCCGCGATGTTTGCGGCGATCAATATACTTAGATCACCAACTGGAAGAGCTTTTGTAGCAATCCGAGACAGTGAAATTGCAGCACAAAGTTTAGGCGTAAACTTAGGTCTCTATAAAGCTTTATCATTCGCTATTTCTGGAGCTTTTACTGGATTAGCTGGCGCATTACTTGCTCATTACATTGGCTACTTAGCTCCAGATATATTTAATATCTTTTTATCTTTAACGTTACTTTTGCTCATCGTTGTTGGTGGAATGGGAAGTTTACATGGAACAGTATTTGGAGCAATATTTGTTGGCTTCTTACCGCAATTAATTGCCATCTGTCGTGACTATTTACCAAGCTCAATTGGTTCACAGCCAGGTCTTGAGCCAATGTTGTTTGGACTAATACTTGTATTCTTCATTTTATATGAACCACTTGGGATTTATGGAAGATGGATGAAAATAAAATTATTCTTTGAACTGTTTCCTACTTACAAAAGACAAACATTTAAGAAGCAAAAAGTATTTACTAAATCGGACCGAGTATAATGAGTTTGTTTGAAGTAAAAAATATCACTGTGGCATTTGGAGGAGTAAAAGCCCTTAATGATGTATCATTCGGTGTCGACAAAGGAGAAATATTTACAATAATTGGACCTAACGGAGCGGGTAAATCAACACTCTTCAATGTCATAAGCAGAATCTATGAGCCAAGCAAAGGTGAGATATATTTTGAAAATCAAAACATTTCAAAAACTAAGCCTCACAATATATCTAAGCTTGGAATAGCAAGAACATTTCAAAATTTAGAATTATTTGAAAATGCAACTGTTCTACAGAATTTACTTCTTGGACGACACATTTATAAAAAAACAAATATTTTATCTGAGGTATTTTTTACACCCAGTGCCCGTAAACAAGAACATGAATACAGACTTAAAGTTGAAGAAGTAATTGACTTCCTAGACCTTCAACATTACCGAGATACTCTTATAAACGGCCTTCCCTACGGTGTTCGCAAAAATGTTGAACTTGCAAGAGCTCTTTGCACTGATCCAAAATTACTTCTATTAGATGAACCGTCATCGGGATTAACAAATGAGGAAACAATTGATCTTGGCTTTTGGATAAAAGATATTCAATCTTTATTAGGAATTACCATAATTATGATTGAACACGACATGAGTTTTGTAAATAAAGTGTCAGATCGTATACTTGCACTCAATTACGGTAAGATACTCGCATCTGGTCTACCTGAGGAAATTAAAAATAATGTTGATGTTAAGCAAGCTTATATGGGTGAATAGTTAAATAATTAAAATAATATAGAACATCCATATTGGAATAAATAATATCCAATACCCATACATCCACACCATCCCAACTACTCCGCCCCAATCGTTACTTTCAAAAGATAATTTTCGATCATTAATTGAGTTTTTTAATTCCACTTTAACCTTTGATAAATCCACTTTGAATTCTTGAGCTTTGATTTCAGGGTTGGTATTTATTCTTTTTGTTATTGACTTTAAATGCAGCACTTGCCACGGAAGATATAAAGCTCCAAAAACAATATTAATAATAATAAGTGAATGATGAGCATTTGATAGATCTAAGCTAAGCATAGCTATGCTTAAAATCGTATTAATGGAAAATATTACAAACCATCCAAACTCTTCATAAAAGTAAAAACGTTCGTATTTTAAAAGTATTGCACCCCAACAAAAGAATTGTGAAATAATTACCTGAATGACCATTAACCGAGAAATTAAATCAACAAACATATACTGATCAGAATTAATAATCCTGAGCACATAACTAAACATATAGATATATGTCACCTCAACGATGGTTACTAAAAATCGTGTCACAAATACTGAAGAAATAACTGTGTCAATAATCACTGATTTAGAAGCATAATTTACAGGAAACAAACATCTAAATGCAGAAACTGATATTAAAATTATAGCAGGAACAACAAGGAATAAGTCATTGCTAATGTTTGCTATTGTTAAAGAGGCCCAAAGTAGAAATAAATTAGAAATGACGCCTATTCTAAGTCCTTGTAGGAAATATTTATACATCTAAGGTCCTAATTTGTATTTGCCTGGGTGAACAGCTGATAAAATTAATAAGCCAGCAATTATTCCTGTATTTTTAACAAAATTTTGAAGCTCATGTCTTTGCTCCAAACCTTCACTCATATTCCAAAAATCATGCATATAATAATTTATTAGTATTGTGAGTAGCGCTAATACAAAGGCAGATAATTTAGAATAATAGCCGACTAAAATTGAAATTGAACACATGCCTTGTAAAATAATTGTAATTATTAAAGATATTTCTGTATATGGCACCTGATGATCAAACATATAATTAAGAGTAAATTCATAATTAAATAATTTGAATATTGCTCCAAAAACTAAAAAATAAATTCCAATTATTATTCTTCCTAAAAGTAAATTAACATTACTCATATTAATCGTTCCAATTCATATACTTTTTACAGCCCGGAGGTATATCTTCAAAATAACTAAATCCTTCTTGCCAAATATAACCTGCCTTGAGACAGCATGAAAGTTTTTCATCTGTATCACTGTGAAAATCATAACATATTTTCTCTAATGGGACTCTTTTTTGATAGTTAAATATCTCAATTCCAAAAATTACAATCGAGCTGACTAATAGATATAAAATCCCAACACCTATGCTTAAAATTCTAAATTTAGAAACTAATGGTATAAAAAATAAATAAAATAACGTAGGCAGTGGAGCAAACATGGCTACCAAAATGTATGATGCATAATTAGGTATAATAAACTGAACATTTAGTTCGTTTGTGTAGTAGTAATCTATGAAAGGCAAATAAGATAAATATGCTAAATAAAGAAGCCACAATAGAAGAAAAAAAGATTGGAAGCTTAATAGTTTATTGTGAGATATTCTCTGACGAAATAAATAATATGGAAGTGAGTAATAGGCTATTATTTTTATCGTTAAGTAAAAATAAAACATTACTTATTTACTAGCTTCCAAATACCGCTATCTTCGTTATCAATAATAACATAAATCTCACCAGCACTATTTGTTTCTACATCGCGAACTCGACCGACTTTTTCAAATAACGTAGTTTCATTTCTTGCTTTTTTACCATCAAATTCGAGTGAAATTAATCTTTGTGCCTTTAAACTGGTCACTAAAATTTTATTTTTTAATTCGGGAAACAGGTCTCCCCCATAAAATGTCATGTCGCTGACCGCAATTGATGGGACCCATGTATAAATTGGTTTTAAAAGTCCTTCTTTCCATGCACTTCCGTCACCAATAATTGAGCCATCATAATCAATTCCTCCCCAAGCAACATCCGCCCAACCGTAGTTAGTGCCTGCCTCTACTTTTCCAAAAAAATCACCACCTCTTGGCCCATGATTTGTAATATATATTTCACTATCATTTGGATAGAGCATTATGCCTTGAGGATTTCTAAGTCCTATTTGATAGATCTCAGGTAACCAGTCTTCGTTCATTGAATATGGATTATCCTTAGGTGCGGTTCCATCTTTATTAATTCGTATCATTTTTCCAAAGTAACTTGCTGGATCCTGAGCAACACTTCCGTACCCGCGCTCACCAATACTTGCATACAATAAATTATCTTTAAACATTAGTCTTGATCCCCAGTGAATGTTGTTCCATGAAGAACCCGATTGGAAAATATTTTCTATTTTGCTGAAACTATCGTTTTCAATAAAACCTCGAGCTATTGACGTGCTGGTTTTATCATCTCCTCTGTCTTCTGTATAACTTACAAAGATCTCACCATCTTCATAAATAACATCGAGCATTCCAGCTTGCCAGTGCGGTTGAACAACTTTTAAATTATGAGGATAATTTTTTACTTCTTTTGTTGTTAAATTAATTTTTAAAATTTCACCTGATTTTTGTGTAAGAAATAATTCATTATCATTAATAAAACTCATACCCCATGGCTTATTAAGACCAGAGATGACTTTTTCTAATTTGTATTCTGATGCATTTAAATTAAAGGTGAGTAAAAAAAAGATTATTGAGATAAGAAATTTCATTATTATTAATTTAATCTATTTACCGCGTGCTCTTCTAATTGCTCTTTTGTAACAAAGTTCAAAGAATTTAAATGACAACTTTCAAGGTGTACTTTTGGCGCAACACCTGCATCATATGCTTCTTTCCATCTCAAAGCGCAAAGGCACCAGCGATCACCTTCTTTTAATCCAGGAAAATTAAATTCAGGTCTTGGTGTTGATAGATCATTTCCCTTAGATTTACTGAATTCCAAAAAATCATCAGTCATTACTGCACAAACTACATGGCTTCCATAATCGTGTTCGTCAGTGTTGCAGAAACCGTCTCTAAAATATCCTGTCATTGGATCATAGCAACAAGCTTCAATCTCATCACCAAATATGTTAATCACCATCTCTTTTTCAGACATATAAATTACTTATACCAAAAGATATATATTACCAATTATAAACAAGGGAATTTGAAGTCCAAAATTTGTTAATATTGCACGATCTGCAACCATGTATCCTACTATTGTCCATCCAATCGCACCTGTTCCATGAACAAATATATTTAAGGGATAAATATTTAAATTAGTCAGCAAAATACCAACCAAGATAAAAAAAGTACTGGCCCACTTAAGTCGATTAATCATAATAATCCTTTCAAATAAATAGCTGAAAAATCTGCTTGATTTAAAAAGCTCGATAAAGTCTAATACTCAAATTATTTATAAATCTGGGAAAAACAATGATTAAAACAAAAATTACAGAAATGTTCGAAATAGATCATCCAATAGTACAGGGCGGTATGCATTATGTTGGTTTTGCTGAAATGGCTGCTGCTGTTTCTAATGCAGGAGGCTTAGGAATAATCACCGGTCTTACTCAAGCCAGTCCAAAAGATCTTGCAAACGAAATAGCTCGTTGCAAAGATATGACTGACAAGCCAATTGGTGTTAATTTGACTTTCCTTCCAGGTTTTGCAAACCCAGATTATCCTGGTTATATAGAGTCAATTGTAAAAGGTGGTGTAAAAATTGTAGAGACTGCCGGAAGAAGTCCTGAAAAATTTATGCCACTTCTTAAAGATGCTGGAATAAAAGTAATACATAAATGCACGTCTGTTAGGCATGCACTCAAGGCAGAAAAAATTGGGTGTGACGCGGCGAGTGTTGACGGTTTTGAATGTGGTGGTCACCCTGGTGAAGATGATATTCCAAATATGATACTTTTACCTCGTGCTTTTGAAGAATTAAAAATTCCTTTTATTGCTTCTGGTGGTATGGGGAATGGCCAACAACTCGTAGCTGCTCTGGCTATGGGGGCTGAGGGTGTAAACATGGGTACCCGTTTTATTGCAACTAAAGAAGCTCCTGTACATCAAAATGTAAAAGAGGCCCTAGTCAATGCAAGTGAACTTGATACAGAGTTAATTATGCGTCCATTAAGAAATACTGAAAGAGTCTTAAAAAATGATGCAGTTACAAAAATACTCGAAAAAGAAAAGTCCTTAGGAGATGATATTCAAATTCAGGATATATTTGGAGAAGTTGCAGGAGTGTATCCAAAAATCATGCAGGAAGGCGCGATGGATGCTGGTGCTTGGAGTTGTGGAATGGTGGCTGGATTAATTCATGATATACCAACTTGTAAGGAACTGATTGAAAGAGTTGTTTCTGAAGCCGAGGAAATAATTGCCTCTAGACTATCAAAAATTGCTGTCTAAATAAAAATAATAATTAAAAACTATTACCAAACATAGGTAATTTTTTATTATGGGATTCTAATAGTATTCCGTTTCAATGCCAGAGAATAACAATAATGAAATCGCAGAAACAATTAAATCTGCACTAGAGTTCTACAAATACGAACTTGACCTACCACTTACTAACTTTATTTTTCAATCTCCTCTTCATTGGAACGTAATGACAATAATTGCATTAGCAACATTTGATCCTGAACAAACAACATCTTTTCAGCATTTATGTGAGTCTATTTCACCTAAAACAGGCTCTAAATCTTCAATACAATCTATTATAGAGTCCGGAATACAGAAAGGATTTATCGAAAAATCTCCCCTCGTTAATGATAAGCGCATTAAAAGTTTGAAATTAACAAATACCGCAACAAAAGATTATGAAAACTGGGTGAGAGCAGATGCAACGACGTTTGGACCTTTAAATGGAGTTGCTATGAAAACACCAAAATAAATGGTTATTAACTATAGTAAAATTTTTTTATTCGTCTTAATCATATTTTTATCAATTTACATTTCTCGTTTAAGCAATTTTCTTAATGCGCTGGTATTCGCTGCATCTTGCATATTTGCATATTTTTCTGGATATGGATTAAGAGAGTCAGTATTTAATCCAAATATTTATCAGAAAACTCTAGGAATAATTTTTTGCCTTACTATTATTGGAATTATAATTTATGCAAATGTTGCCTTTGGAGTGAGTTCTTTAATTAATGGCATTAATATTGAAATGCTTTTTTGGTCAATTATTTTTTTACTTAGATTAATTAATTTTTTCGATTAATTTTTTTTCTTGTACCGGGCCTAGGCGGAGTTTCTGCGCCACCTGCAAAACATTGAGCAATGGACATCCAATCATGCGCTATATCGCCAGATACATTAAGATTAACGTCTTCAATATTTCTTACCTGCGTAACAACTTGACAGAAATCTTCTGCCTTTCCTGTTATTTTATTTTCATTTGTCGGATTATTAAACTCCCAAACCTCACCAGATGGTGCTGTTAGTTCTAATCTTGGGGTTTCTTCAGGAAGTTCTTTCTTATTTATTGTGAAACAATATTTAAATGTGTTATTTCCAATAATAACTATGTTTTTAATACGATCCTCATTAATTCTATCGACACCAAGTGTATCATATAACTCTTGAGCATGCGCCCATGTCTCCATGTGTCTTGCGCTTATTGAGGATCTTGCACTCATGTCCGGCCCCATCCATTTAACTCTCTTTTTTGGATCAGCAGCTGCAAATCGTTTAGTCATTTTCTCATAATATGATTTCCAAGTATCTAATAATTCTCTTCCTTTGACTCCCTTAGTTATAGTTTCCTCAAATTGATTCATCGTTGAACCTTTCCCAAGCATTTCAAGAGCGCTGTTGGCAAAGTTTTTCCAATCATCTCCATCTTGAAGAGATAAATCTGCAGCATAATTCCATACATGAAGGTGGCCGATAACGTTGTTAAAGTTCCAACCTTTAAACTGAGTTTTTTCCTCATAATCACTATCACTTAAAGATGATAATAATTTGTAAACTGCATTGCTTTCATCACAAAAATCATAAGCTTGTTGTAATTCTAAATTTTGATCTGTCATTTTGACCATTTCGGTTTACGTTTCTCAATAAAAGATGCAATGCCTTCTCTACCTTCATCGCTTAACATGCGTTCAGCAAAACCTTTTGCAGCAAAATCGATCATTTCACTTCTCTCTAAATGTCTTGTTGCTAGGACAATTTCTTTTGTAATAGCGTTTGCTCCAGGGGCACAATTCATAACTCCTTTTATTATATCAGACTCAATATTTTTTAAATCATTAGCATCTTTTGCTATAAAATCTGCTAATCCCATTTCAAATGCTTCTTTACCTGTAAACCGTGCTGCCGTAAGCATGATGCGTCTAGCTTTAGCTAAACCTATTCTTTGTGCTACAAAAGGAGCAATTTGAGCAGGAGGTATTCCAAGGGTAGTTTCTGTTAAAGCAAATTTACAATCTTCAGTCACTACCACGATATCCCCAGCACAAAGCATTCCAAGACCACCAGCCATCGCTGCACCTTCTGCTAACATTACAACTGGCTTTGGATAAGAGTTTATCATATCAAAAAATGCGCCGGTCAAGGCACTGGCTTCTTCAACATCTTTCATTCCCTGCTCTCCACCTTGAAAACCAGTTTTAAACATTTTTAAATCTCCACCTGCGCAGAATATTCCCCCTTCACCTCTCATGGTAACGCCTCTCACACCTAAGTCATCACGTGCTGCATCAAAAATATTTTTAATATCATCAGTCAACTCGCTGGTTAATGCATTTCTTTTTTCTGGTTGATTGAATGAAATTGTTAACCATTCATTCTCTATGTTCACTTTACAGGCTTTTGTTTCTGGCAATGTAGTCATACTTATAAATTGTTAATAATTTTCAATGGTTCGTAATTATAAATGTTCTTTGTTCTTCTCATAGCAATATCTGTATTTTTTAGCATAAAATTTCTTAGTAATTTCAAAATTGGGTTTCCTAAATGATTTATATATCCTTGATATCTTGAAGATCTTTTAATTGCATTAGTCCTACCCACCCTCAATTTCTCATAATTATTTCTTATAAAATTAAAATCGTCAGATTTGTTTACTAAATTTCCGAATATGTATGCATCTTCCAGTGCCATAGCGCCGCCTTGACCCAAAAAAGGCATCATCGGATGCGCCGAGTCTCCCAATAAAGTTATTTTACCACTGGAAAAAGAATTAAGAGATTTTCGATCAAATAAACCCCATTTATAAACTTTTTTTGAAGATTGAAATAATGGTTTAATGAAACTTCCATAGGATGAGAAATCCTCTAATAAATCCTCATGACTTCCCTCTTCTCTCCAACTTTCATTATTTTTTATTTTGTTTTTTTTCACTGCAATAAAACTTGTTTCGAGTTTTTCATTAACAGGGTAACAGACGATATGGCTATTTTTACCTAGGTATATATTTATCCTTTTGCTATCGGACGAACCAATACCTCTCCATGCGGTATAGCCTGAAAAAGTAATTTTATCCTTTTTGATTTTATTTGTTCTAATTAGTGATTTTATCCCATCGCAGCCTGCAATGTAGTCTACACTTATATTTTCCTGATTTTTGAAAACTAATTCTTTTTCTTTTACTATATCTAACAATTCATGATTAAATTTTATTTCTCCACCTAGATTAATAAATTTCTCATACAGTTTATTTATCAAGACTTTTCTATTTGATGTAATTACATCTCCAAATTCATTGATATTGAGTTTTTTTATAACATTTCCCTGATCATCTCTCCAAGCAATATCTAATGGAGAGCAAGACTCTGCTCTAACAGCATCTAAAATATCTATTTCATCTAGTATTTTACAAGCATTGGGAGTTAATGATATGCCTGCACCATGTTCACTTAGTGCGCTTGATCTTTCAAAAATTACACATTCTTTTCCAGATCCCTTTAGAACACAACCTAAAGTAAGACCAGATATGCCTCCACCAATTATACCAATTTTTTTCACTGCTTAATTCCTATAAAAACAATAATTGTACTTTCAGCTTTAACTGTAAAGCTATCTCCATTTACTTCGTTACTTATGCCATGAGAAAAAGATTTCAATTTTTCATTATTCAAATCATACTTTAAACCGCTTGTTTTAATTTTATTATCTGGTGACAATGAAATAATTGATACCGGCACATTTTGAGCGTTTATTTTTGTATTTTCTCTCACAAAGATTATTCGATAAAAACTTGTTATTAGTTCAATTTGCAAAATATCTGAGTAAGTGCTGGCTATCAGAACATTTGCCATTGAATGATCTTCCCTCAAACCGCTACTTCCTAATATCACGACTTTTTTAATACTATTTTCCTTGCAATAATCTAACGTTTTTTCTAAATCAGTCTTATTCTGATCGGATAATTCAATAACTTCTATTTTACTATCAAGATCATCAATTGTGGCGGAGTCAAGATCACCTAAAATTAGATTAGGCTGAACTCCTAATTCTTTTAAATTTTCCGATTTAGCATCAATACTAATAAAGTAATCGTTACTATCTATTATTTTTTTTACGTAATTAGATTTTGAGACTTTTCCGTTTGCAATTAAGACAGCGCTCTTTATCAAGTTTATACCTTAATTAGTAATTAATTGGTCCAGAGATTACTTCAAATCTCTCATTTTGAACTTGAAAGAAATAAGAAATATTACTTCCTTGTCTTTGATCAGAATTAAAAGTTACCGAGCCAAGTTTTAGTGGATCCTCGTAATCTTTGAGAGTTTCCATAGCCTCAACAAAGCTATCAACAGTTAAATCTTTTCCGGCTCTTTTGATGGCTTCAACAACTATATCTGCAAAAATATATCCATAGATGGCTCCCGTATTAGGATCTGTTGCATATATAGATTTAAATTTATCCCACCATTTTTTTTCAATTTCATTAGCCGTATCGTAATAAGGAAATACGACAGAATTTAAACAGTACAGCCCATTCATTACTCCATTTGGTTGTTCTGCCACAACTGTGTAATAGCTTGCTGAAGTTGTCACAAAATCAACATCTGTCCAATTTATTTCCTTTGCTTTCATAAATGGTAATATTGTTGTTCGAACAATTGTTCCCATCGCTACTAAATCACATCCTGCATTATTAAGTTTTTTTATTTGAGCAGTGAAGTCAGTATCTGTAGGCTTTGCTGACGCACTCTCAACTAATGTCATATTCATTGCTGCAAGTTGATCATCTACAGCATCAACAATTTCCTGTCCAAAATCAGTATCTTCATACAAAACACATACTGACTTTCGATTGTTATTTTCAATAAGATATTTCAATCCTGTTCTGATCTGATCATAATATGTTGAGCCTGATGTAAACTTCAAACGATCATAGGGTTCAAACATTGATCGTGCAGCTGTAAGAGGAAATAAACTTGGGATATTCATTGATAGTTGATCAGACATCACTGCATTGTTCATTGGCGTACCAAGAGAACCCAACATAAAGCCAATTTTATCTTTTCTTAACAGTTTATTAGCTGCTTGCACCGCTCTTGGGACGGTGTATTGATGGTCTTCAACAATAAATTTTATTGTTCTGCCATGAGCTCCGCCCGCTTGATTAAATTCATCAATTCGCATGTTTACGCCATCAACACTTTGTTTTCCAATCATAGAGGCGGGTCCACTTAGATCAGTATGCATTCCAATTAAGATCTGATCTTCTGTAATGCCTTGGTCAGCAAACGATTGGCAAGAGAGAAATAATGAAAGAAATAAATAAACAAAAATTTTCATTTAGTATGTATATTCTTTGTTATCCGTTTGAATAAAAGTTCCATTTTGAACTTCAAATAAATAAGCAACATTTGCACCTAAATGTTTTTCTGGGGACCAAGAAAGTACTGTGTCGCCAAAAGGTATTTTATAATCATTTATGCTTTCTAATGCATTTAGGAAGCTGTCTGTCGTTAAGTCACGGCCAGCAATTTCTAAAGCCTTAGCAGTTATATCCATGTACATATAACCATAAGCTGAACCTATGTTTGGCATATTACCAAAAGTCGACTCATAGGTGTCAATCCAATCACAAATTTCGGGTGAGCAGTTTGCTTTACTTGGAGTATCAAATTGTGCAAATGTATAAAATCCATCTGTTACACCATCAGGTTGCGATGCTATAACAGGGTGAAAACTTGCAACCTGGCCAAAAAATAATACATCCCATTTCATCTGCCTAGCTTTTGTATAACCAAGAATTGTATCTTTAACAATTGTACCCATTGCAACAGCTTCACAGTCTGCATTTTTTAATTTTGTAATTTGAGAGGTTAAATCAGTATCAGTCGGCTTATTAGTTGCTTTTTCATGCAACTCTAAACCCATTTCGTTTAGTTGGTCTACAGTGGCTTCGTATGTTTCTTGTCCAAAATCATTGTCTTGATAAAGAACGCATATTTTATTTTTTCCTCTCTCATTGATAGCCCACTTAACTCCAGCTCTGATTTGATCGTAATAACTTGAAAGAGCTCCAAATTTTAAACGATGTAAAGGCTCAGTCATTGATCTTGCTGATGATAGAGGAAATAAATTTGGTATATCTTTTTTCTCTTGAGCTTCAAACACAGCATTGTTCATTGGCGTACCTAAACTTGCAACCATCAGAAATATCTTATCTTTATTTAGCAGCTTGTTTGCTGCCTGGACTGCGCGAGGAACTTGGTATTGATGATCTTCAGCAATGATTTTAAGCATTCTTCCATGAATACCTCCTGATTTATTAATTTCATCAATTCTCATTTGAACACCTTCAACGGAATATTTTCCAAATGAAGAAACTGGTCCACTTATATCCGTATGCATGCCAAGAATGATTTCATCGTCAGAAACACCTTGAGAATAAGAATTGTGGCCAAAAGTTAATAATAGTGCCAATAAAATTGTAAAAATTGAAAATCGCTTACTTATCATCATTCGTCCTCTTGAATTTAAAAGGAAATCTTATTATTTCACAGAGGAAAATCAAGCAGATTGATACATGCTTTCAATGATATCGCCGTATTTTTGATTTATGAATTTGCGTTTCAGCTTCATAGTCGGAGTAAGCTCATCGTCTTCGGCTGTTAATTGTATATCAATTAATGAGAATTTTTTTACTTGTTCTACAGAGGCAAATTTTTTATTTACTTTATTGACCTCATCATCGATCAAGGAAACTATTTCCTCTGATTTACAGAGACTTTCAAAATTAGAAAATGGTATGTCATTATCCTGAGCGTGTTTCATCACATTCTCTTCATCTATCATTATTAGACATGACAAAAACTTTCTTTTATCACCAATTACAACAGCATCTGATATAAATGGACTAAATTTTAATTCATTTTCTATTTCAGATGGAGATATATTTTTTCCGCCAGCTGTAATGATTATGTCTTTTTTTCTATCTGTAATTTTTAAATTTCCATAGTTATCAATTTCACCAACATCTCCTGTATGCAGCCATCCATCAATCAGAGTTTCTTTTGTTTGTTCAGGTTTATTTAAATAACCACAAAACACGCCTGGACCTCTAAATAAAATCTCTCCATCCTGCGCAATCCTTACTTCAGAATCATTAACGGCTCGTCCAACATGTCCTAGTTTTATTTCTCTGGAATAAAATGCAGTTCCAACTCCAGCAGTTTCTGTCATTCCCCATCCTTCTCTCATATCTATACCAAGTGAGAGATACCAATTTATGAGATCAGGTGATATAGGCGCAGCGCCACTTAGTGCGTAACGACAGTTATTCAAACCGAGAAGTTTTTTTATATTTTTTAAAACCAGTTGATTACATATCCAATAAGATAATTTCAATGATAAAGGAGGTTCTTTTCCGTCTATGAAGTACTCTTTATATTTAGAGCCAACATTTATTGAAAATTGATAAAAGAACTTGCCAACGAAAGTTGCATCTTTCATTAATATTGTAATCGATGAATAAAACTTTTCCCAAATCCTTGGGACTGCAATAAATACCGTTGGAGAAACTTCTCGAATATTTTCAGGAACTGTATCAATACTTTCTGCAAAATTAACTACTGCACCTGTTTTTAAAGGGATCATAACTGAAACTGACCGCTCCAATATATGACATAACGGAAGAAACGATAATTGTTCCTCGTGTTCCATTACATCAAAGATGTCATATCCAGTATTTATAGAATAAAGTAAGTTTGTGTGATTAATCATCGCACCCTTTGAAGGCCCTGTTGTACCTGATGTGTAAACTAAAATTGCAATGTCATCTGGACTTACATTATTTACTAAACTTTCCCAAAGATTGGGGTTTTCTTGATTAGTTTTTTCACCAATTTTTAAAAACTCTTCATAGCTAAGAACTTGATCATCATGAAAGTCATTTAACCCTTCCATATCGAAGACAATAATTTGTTTTAATGAAGGACACTCACCTCTTACTTCTAAAATTTTATCAAGCTGTTCTTCATTTTCAGCAAAATAAAATTTTGTAGCACTATCATTTACTAGATACTTAACCTGTGCAGCCGAGTCTGTTGTATACACTCCACTAGAAATTCCTCCCGCACCGATTGTCCCCATATCAGTATAAAGCCACTCAGGATTTCCTTCACTTGCAATTGAAACCACATTACCTTTTTCTAGTCCTAGAGCGTGAAGAGCAAGACCAGTTAGTTTTGCCTTTTCTCCATAGTGAGACCATGGGATTTCTTGCCAAATACCAAGATCTTTTTCTCTCATGGCAACTCTTTCTCCACGAGATTTAACCGAGTCCCAAAAAAGTCTTGGAATTGTATTTATCTCCACATTTTTTTCTTTTTCCAACGTCTCTCTCCTCTTATACCTTCATCTTGCTGTCCAAGATAAAATTCTTTTATATCTTCTTTTTCTAAAAGCTCTTTACTGTTTCCTTCCATTACAATTCGACCAAGTTCCAACACATAACCGAAGTCGGAGTTACTAAGTGCAATATTAGCGTTTTGCTCAACTAAAAGTATTGTAGTTTTTAATTCTTTATTTATTCGAATTATAATTTCAAATATTTCCTTAACTAGCTTAGGCGATAACCCTAATGACGGCTCATCTAAAAGCATAATTTCTGGCTTGCTCATAAGAGCTCGACTGATGCATAACATTTGCTGCTCTCCACCAGATAATAAACCAGCTGGTTGGTTCATCCTTTCTTTTAGTATTGGAAAATATTCAAAAACTTGTTCAATATCTCTATTTATTTCTTTCTTATCTGATCGTGTATAAGCACCCATTTGAAGATTCTCAATTACGGAACAATAAGGAAATACTTCTCTACCTTCAGGAGCATGACTCATTCCTAGTCTTAATATTTTATCGGGATCTTTTTTTTGAATTTCACTTCCATTTAAATAAACTTTTCCTTTTCTAGGATCAATTGCTCCTGATATAGTTTTGAGAATTGTTGTTTTCCCTGCCCCATTAGATCCAAGGATCGTTACTATAGAACCCTGATTAACTTTAAAACTAATACCTCTAATGGCCATGATTGGCCCATAATAAGTTTCAATATTTTCAACATTTAAAAGAGATTTAGACATTATTTAAACACCACTTCAATATCATCAAAGTTTGCTTTTAGGTTCGCAAGACACCTCATGGGGCTTACATTCTGCTCAAAAGCAAGTTCTTTAGTGGGCCTAATTGTAATCTCTAAATATGTAGATTCAACTAAACTTTTTCTTAGTTTTTCATCTACAGCAAAATAATACTGTGTAGTTGGCGATGCAAATAAATCTGATAAATATGATGAGGCCTTCGAATATTTGTCATCTCCATAACCACTGCTTTGAGTCAATATGTCGATGGTTTTAACAAAATAATCTCTACACTTGTAATTCGTTGAAAGATAATTTCCTTCACTAAATCCATAATTTTGCTCAAAAGATATAGATGCGATTATTCTCTCATTTCTCCAATCATAATAGACATTCGTTATCACGTTCTCTTCACCTAAATGATTTTTAACATATGATGTAAGATCTTCTTCAAATCTGATTAGTCCAAAATCTAATAAATTAATTTTATTTGAGGATAATGTATTAAATAAATTATTATTGAACAAAGTTTTTTCTTCTGAGAAAGAATTAATCATTGAAAGAAAAAAAATGAATATTACAAAAATAATTTTCATTTGTCTAATCTAACAGATTTGCAGGAATTGGTATCATCTGGTCTAATAGTATTTGTGCGTAAGCTTTGCCTTGAGGATCGTTTCTAAGACTTGCTGGCCCTCCGCCGCCAAGAACATCATTTAAAATGAAATTTATAGAATTTGAGCCTGGTAAAAAGTATCTCTCAACAGACCCCTCAAGAAAATCAGAAAAGCAATCCTTAACAGCTTTTTCATCAAGAAAACTGCATATTGCTGGATAAAACTTTGGATCTCTTGCAATTATGCCAATGTTTGCTTTATTGCCTTTATCGCCACTTCGTCCGTAAGCAACTTTAATAAGCGGCACATCAACAAACTTTTCATTTGCATCTTCAAAATCAGGAGCTGTTGTTTTTTGAATACTGTTCAAGTCAAATTGTTCAGATTGTGATATCTTTATCTCACTATTTGAAGAACCATTATCTATTGTTACGTTCACTTGATCCTTATCAATTAAAAATGAGAACAACCTTACAATTGGTGACGGTTTTGGTCGCCCTCCAACAAATCCAGACAAACCTGGAGGAGTTGCTAGGCCTAAGCCAACAGACTCTTTAAGCATAATACCAACCGCTCTAATATCTTGATGTTTAGCTGCAAATTTAAGAACTACTTCGCGGTTATTCTCATTTGATGATTTCTTGCTGTATTGACTGTTATCGCCAATAATTTCGATACTTGTTTCATCAAAATCAGCAATATTCATCATACGCATTATCATCTTTGATCTCTCAAATATTGCTTCTCCATATGTACGAGCTTTTTTAGCAGCATCTATACCGACAAATGAACAGACATGACCTGCCCTGAAACCATCAGCATAAGTTGCACAAACTTTATACTGGTTAGGAGCTGGATAACCTTTTGCTCCAGAGATTTTAACTTTATCTTTTTCGGTTTCTTCAATTTTTACATTTGAAAAATCACAAATAACATCAGGTAATATATATGCTTGAGGATCACCTATCTCATACAGCATCTGTTCAGCGACAGTTCCAAAACTTACCATGCCGGTTGAATTTTTTGACTTAGTACAATCGAAACTGCCATCTTCAGAAACTTCCACAATGGGATAGCCTATTTGATGCAGATCTTTTGATACTAATTCCCAATCAGTGAAATTACCTCCGGTACTTTGTGTTCCACATTCAATAATGTGACCAGCTAAACTACCTGCAGCAAGTTTGTCATATTCTTTTTCATTCCATCCGAACGCATAAATACATGCACCTAATGTAACTGCGCTATCAACACTTCTTCCAGTAATTACTATATCAGCGCCACTTTTAAGAGCTTCAGCTATAGGAAATGCACCAAGATATGCATTAATGCTTGCTATTTTGTCCTCAGCAGGAAAATCTTCATTTGAATACATTTCCTTTATATTCAGCTCTGAAAATTTATTCTTTTCCTTCATTAAATCATCACCTAATACGACTGACACTTTTAAATCCAATTTAAGTTCTTTAATTAATTCTCTGATGGCCTCAGCGCATGCCTCTGGGTTTACGCCTCCAGCATTGCTGAGAATTTTTACTTTTTGATCTGCTATTTGTCGCAAATTTAACTTTAATACACTTGATACAAAATCTACTGCATAACCTTTTGTGGCATCTTTTACTCGAGCCCTTGCCATAATTGACATTGTGATTTCTGCCAAATAATCATAAACAATAAAGTCTAGATCGTTTCCATTCAATAATTGAGGTGTTGCAATAACGGAATCGCCCCAAAATCCACTTGCCCCACCTATTCTAAGTTTTTTTGACATTTGAATGATTATATCTATTTTTGTTATAATTGGTTAAATAATTAAATTGTCTAATACATTATGAGTTTTTTCAAATCAATAAACAATGCTTTCGTGAAATGTTTTGATTTTAAGACCAGAGCCAACAGGGCTGAGTTTTGGTACTTTTACTTGTTCACAACAGCTGTTGGTTTTGTTGGATTGCAGCTTGATATGTTTTTTCAATTACAACTAGTCGGTATTGAATTAGCTAATTCAACAGAATCAATAATGCTAGGGCCCATGTATATTTTTTTATATTTTCTTTTTATTGTTCCAAGTTTCGCACTATACGTAAGAAGACTGCATGATGTAAATCGTTCAGGTTGGTGGCTCTTAATTGTACTGGTTCCTTTTATTGGAATAATTACTATTATTTTTTTTATGTGCTTAAAAGGAACAGAAGGTAGTAATGATTTCGGAGAGGTCTCTTCTTAATTTTCGTTTGACTTATTTTTTGCTTTAAATGCTTTCGGGCCGCTGCAGCTGCTACACCCTGAGCCTTCATTTAAAACTTCACTCTCAATGTCTTTTTCTAATAAACTAAACGTTGCAATTCCTAATAGTAAGAATATTGGAATGAGAATTAATAAGTTTTTTTTAATTGTCATTTTTCAAGGTTTGGTAATTACTTCTATAATAAATAAGTGGATTTCTGTTGTCGTCAATTTTTAAATCTTCAACCTTACCTATTACTAAAACATGATCAGCAATATCAATTTGTTGATAAACCGATAACTCAATGTGGCCTAAAGTATTATCCAAAATGATATTATTGCTTGATGATATAGTATGACTTGTTTTACTCACTTTTTCAGGATCTTTTGTAGCAAACAAACGTGATATTTCTTCTTGTTCGTTTGAAAGAAAGTTAATTACAAATGAATTATTTTTTAAAAAGTCTATATGGTCGGTTTCAGACTTATAAATATTAAAGATAATCAAAGGTGGCTTTAAGCTTAGAGAGGCGAATGAATTAATTGTAAATCCACTTTTATGTGAGGTGGCTACTGCAACTCCTGTTGCAAAAGAGCCGAATGCTTTTTTTAGAATATTTTCCTCAAAATCAACTGTCATTTAAGTAATTAAATTAAATTAATACAGAACGAAGCATAGAAACATACCCACTTTTAATCTCTAGATCTTCATTAGAATGTTTCTTAAGTATCATCTCGTGAGCTTTCTTGAGTTTGTAACATGGAACAAACATGAATAAGTGATGCTCAAGATGGTAATTTACGTAATATGGAGCAACAAAGGCTCTTTCTATAATATTTGCATACGTAGTACGTGCATTATTAAAGTCATTTTTAGATTTTACACCAGCATGTTCTGCTATATTTCGAATTCTTAAAAAAAGCTGAAAAAATGTGAAAAGTGGTAACAACCAAAATGCTAAAAAATACCACCATTGTCCCAAAATCCAAAAAATTAAAAATATAATCATATTTGAAATTAATATTCCATACAGTGTATTTCTAGACTCAAAGCCACTAATTTTTTTTCCGTCATTTTTTTTTGTATCACTTTTAAGTAATGTTTTAAAAATCAATTCATATCTTTGAACAAGGCCTGATACGCCAAAAATATCTCTCAGCACTTTTCTTAACATGCTCTTTTTTTCTACAGGAAATGGTTTGGATAAACTTAAGTCTGGGTCATCTTCAAGTTGAGTATTCCTATGATGGGCTAAGTGGTAATGTCTGTATCCGTAGGTATCCGACCACACCGGAAAAGCACAGATCCATTGTGATAGATGGTTATTTAGCTTTGTATTGTTAATAATTAATCCATGTGCCCCCTCATGCATTAATATTGCTAGGCCAAGTTGTCTTCCAGCAATTACAAGAACTGCTGCTAAAAAAGTAAATATATTTGGAAATAAAGAGTAAATTAAAACTGATAAACCAATTATAAACCAGGCATGAAATAATAAAGCGATGCCTTTAAAATCGCTTTTCTCTTTTAAATAATCAACTTCAGTTTCTGATAAAACTTCATTTGGTTTCAAAAATGGTGTTAATTTTTTTTTCATTATTACTATATATATATATATAAAATTTTAGAGATTTCACACCCCATGGAATAATCTAATTATTACATATAGTTAGTAAAGTTATTAATTAATAACACTATCTATTAAATGTAATAAATATCATA
The DNA here is from genome assembly GCA_902589175.1 of uncultured Pelagibacteraceae bacterium. Lineage (GTDB taxonomy): Bacteria > Pseudomonadota > Alphaproteobacteria > Pelagibacterales > AG-422-B15 > CACNXQ01. Next base: position 106,816 of record CACIRX010000002.1, read on the forward strand.
TTTTTGAAATACAGATCCCATACAATTTTTAGAAACATTAAGGAGATAAATATGAATAACTTTCTAAAAACCTTGTTGGTTTCATTATCATTATTTGTACTCACTATCACTTATTCAAAAGCCTGGGTAATGGATGTTTGGACAATTGAAGGAATGGACGCTCAAGAATTATCAGATGCAACAGCTGCCTACAAAGAAAAAGCAATGGCAGGTGGTGCTAAAATGGTAAACATTAGATCATCCTCAAAACTTAGAGGTGATAAACCAGGTGATACTACATTTGTTCAAGTTTACTACAATAATTTTAGTGATATGATGAGTGATCAAATGTTAGCAGCTGCAAATCCTGATTGGTTTGCTAGTACTTATGGCAAAATAAACCAAGATGCTTCAAGTAACAATGCAATCATGGCAAATGATAAGCCAATGCCTGAAGGGGGAGCTGCTGGTCAAACTGTTGCCTACGCATTTGTTGAAATAACTAGCGGTATAAACTTTTTATTAAATATGCCAAAGTTTCAAGAAGTGATGCAAAGTGCAGGAGCAAAAGTTCAGGTGGATAGTTTGAATTGTGCTACGTGCGGAGAGTCAGTACTTCCTGCAAATGCAATGATTTATTTCGCAGCAGCAAATATGAAAGATATGGGTGAAGCAATGGATATATTTGCATCCAGTGATATACAAAGATGGGTTTTTGCAAATATTGCACCTCATATAAATATAACTGACGCTGGCGTCTTAGCTTTTAATAATTAATCCAATTATTTAGTTGTCCCAAAGTTTATTGGGGCAACTAAGTAAGCATATAATTCCTTGAATCAGGAACAGTTTTCTTGTTTTTTGATAATTGCATTTGAAAGACAACTAAAGTTGACTCCTCAAAGGAAGCTTGAGAGGATGAAAGGTAGAAGTCCCACATTCTACAAAATTTTTCATCATAAATTTCTTTGACCTTGTCTATGTTGTCATAAAAGTTATATCTCCATCTTTTTAAAGTTTCTGCATAATGAAATCTTAAAACCTGAACATCTGTTAATGAAAGGCCTGATTTTTCTACTCTAGATACTGTTTCACTAAGTGCAGGAATATATCCACCTGGAAATATATATTTATCAATCCAAGGGTCAGTATTACCTGGCTCGTTTAATCTTCCAATAGTATGAATAAGGGCCACTCCACTATCATTTAAAAGATCATAGACCTTATTAAAAAATTCCTGATAATGAGCTGTTCCAACGTGCTCAAACATACCAACAGATACTATTCGATCATATTTTTCATTAACATTTCTATAATCCTGCAATCTATATTCAACCTTTTCTAACTTTTCTCTAATTTTTCTTTGCTGTGCATAAGCAATTTGCTCTTCGGATAGCGTTACCCCAACAACATTTGCATTTGATTTTTTATAAATGTGTGCTGCCATTCCACCCCAACCGCAGCCAATATCTAAGACTGATTGATTTTCTTCAAGAAGAAGTTTTTTTGAAATTAATTCTTTTTTATTAATTTGAGCCTGTTCTAACGTATCATTTGGAGAGTTAAAGTAGGCACAAGAATATTGTCTATCCGGATCTAAAAATAGTTCGTAGAGTTTATCAGATAAATCATAATGATGGGCAACGTTTCGTTTTGATTTTGATATGTAGTTACTTGTAGTAAGTTTATTTGATATTGCTCTAACTACTTTTGAGAGCTTCATCACCCAATGATCAATATCTACTTCCGTATTAGCAAAAATTAGTTTTAAGAAATCATGAATACGTCCCTCCTCTACCACAAGTGATCCATTCATATAACTTTCACCAAAATGTACTGATGGGTTCATCAATAATTTTATCTCTGAGAAGTTATTTGTAGTTCTGATCTTTATGGGATCTCCTGTTCCATCGCCGTACGTATTAATTTCGCCATTCGGCATTACCCATGTGAGGTTTCCTGTTTTTATGATTTTAGAGAGAAGGCTTTTTGTTATCATGTGCTAAATTTAATATAATCTTGAGAGAATTTTCAATAATAAAAATTAAGCTGGCTTTTCTGTTAAAATAATTAAAATCTTACTATTTTCATCAATTCCACTTTCTGGATATTTTTTTGCTTCTTTGATAGCAGCGTATCCTGCCCCACCTGATGGAGAAGTATCAAATTTGTTTTGTTTTAAATCTTCAACCGCAATATCTGCATCTTCATCTTCAATAGTCATAAAATTTGTACAAGTTATTGCAAGTGATGATAGAGCTTTTATCGAAGGGCTTTTACAATCTAATCGTCCCATATTAGAAACACCACCTGTGACAGTTACTGCTTTTCCTTCGATTATAGACTCGAGCAATACGGGAGCCTTTGTGGGTTCAACAATTATTATTTTTGGATCATTACCAAAATATTTTCTCATATAGGTTGCAATGGATGCAGGAAAACCTCCCACTCCGGCTTGTAAAAATATATGTGTTGGAGTTTCATCGCATTTTGTGCACGCTTCATCTGCAAGAACTAAATATCCCTGCATAACTCTCAAGCCGTGATCGTATCCTTTCCAGGTTACATCTGACAAAAGCATCCAATTGTTTTTCTCAGCTTCTTGCTTTGCACCCTCTAAACTCTCTTCATAGTCATTGCCGCATACAACAACCTCTGCACCAAAACTTCTAATTTTATCTGCAAAGCTTGAAGGGACATTTTTAGATAAATAAATTACTGCCTTTGCTCCAAATATTCTTGCGCCAGCTGCTAGAGAAATCCCATGATTACCTGCACTTGCTGATATATAAGTTTTTCCATTTAGAGCCGAACTCCATTTTGCATCCTTACTGAAAGATTTTAAATTTTCTGCAGCATCACTTGCAATTACAAACGCTGCACCAAGCGCTTTAAAACTTCCAAGGCCCATTCGGTCTCTTTCATCCTTAAACCATAATTTATTTATACCTAATTCATGACTTAATTTGGCTGACTCAGCTAACGGTGTTTCAGCGGCTTTGGGACACAAACTCAAAAGCTTTTTTACAGCCTCAACATCTGTACTAACAGGATCAATGCCATTATCTCCTGGAAGTCCTTTTTTAAAATATGGATTTGTAATAAACTTTTTCATTAAATAAAAACCTTATCAGATTTAAAAATATGCGTATATTTATTAGCTATACTATAATAAGTTTTTTTTTAGCTTCAGCTGTGTTTTCTGATGAAAAACCAGGAAGAAACTTCACTGATCTTCCTGATATTGATGATGGTTATAATATTCATGTTTTGTACGTTTTACCAAAAGATGGTGTTGATAAAGAATATGATCTTGATAGCAAAATAAGCATGTTAATGTATCAAATCGATAAATGGTTTAACTCAAAAACTAAAGATAGATTATTTGCAGATGGTCAAAATCTTAAATTTGATCGTAAAGATGATAGTAAAATTGATATAACCTTTTTAAGATTGGATATTAATGATGATGAAATATCCAAACACGGAATTCAGGCAGTTAATGTATTACAGCCTGCAATAAGTAGATTTGGTTTTAACGACCCAAAAAAAGTTTATTTCATCATCTATGGCGGCTCTAACAGAGATGTTTGTGCGTCTTCTCAACTTCCAAGTTATGCAACAGAGGGTGTAACAGCTAACACGGCAGCCCTTTATTACCCAGGAAAAAGAAGTGGATCATGTATTGAAAACAATGGTGGTTTTAAACCTGAATTTAATGAAACTGCTAAAGCTGCTCTTCATGAGATCCTGCATGTTTTGGGGGCCGTACCACAGTGTGCAGAAGATCATCTCGTTTTTAAAGATGAAGGCACGATCAATGATGGCATCGGAGGGCACCTATCAATACCTGGTGATATAATGTACAGCGTACAATCTAATAAAACTTACGATAAAGCGAAACATTTAGATTTCAAAAGTTCAAATTATTATAATCACAATAATGAAAATTGTTTAGATATTGCAAAAAGTAGATATGTGCTTCCAACAGTGAGTAATCCTCAACTGCCTACTTTTTCAACAAAATAAGTTATGGTGTTGCAGCTGGTATTGGCGAATAATTATACATAACATAAAGTTGCTGGTAGCATAGCTTGCCTGTTTTCGCTGCATAATCTTGATGGTACTCTTCTGCAGGATAAAACTCTACTGTTTCTCTAATTTCTGTAACTATTGGGTTTTCAAACTTGCCTGATAAATCTATTTTTTCAATTTTACTCTCAATAATTTCTTTTTCATATTCGCTGTTGTAAAAGAGTATCGATTTATATTGCTCCCCAATATCAGGACCTTGACGATTTAAGGTTGTGGGATCATGAATGATAAAAAATGTATCAATCAATTCATTAAAAGTAACTTCACTGCTATCATAATCAATCTTGACCACTTCAACGTGTCCTGTCTCGCCAGTTAAAACATCCTCATATCTAGGATTGTCTAAATGACCACCAGAATAACCTGAGGTTGCATTGATAACACCAGGCATTTGTTCATATAAAACCTCAACACCCCAAAAGCACCCTGCACCTACTATTAAAGATGATAGCATACTAGTTGATATAAATTGCTTGTGGAAAATTCAATATTTATTTTCGGTCAGCCACAAGCATTTCATCATAAAACCACAATCCGTCATGATCACGAATTATGTCCTCAATACACTTAATATAACTTTGATCTGCTTCCTTTTCCTTAACCATTTGATCACTTATTTGAGCAACATATGTGCAAGCATTCCATGCAGAAAATACTAATGATGTGGCAATACCACTGTTTATCTCATTTGGCTGCGACCTCAGTTTGTATTCAAATATCTCTGGTTCTCTGAAATGAATTTTACCATTAAGTTCATTACCTAAGTTATTTTTCATGTACTGAATGATGTCATGACCTTTATTTGGAAATGGATTTTCATCAGGCCAAAGTTGATTAATTGCATTGAGACCAGGGTCATTTCCGTAAGAGTGAAAAGCAACCATTTTTCCATTTGGCGCTAGCAAACTAACCATAGGTTTAATTACATTATTAACTTTTTTTTCAACACTCGCTCGTGAGCGATATGCTTGTGAAACAATAACTAAATCAAATTCATTAATAGACTCGTTTTTAGATGGAATTATTTGATCTAATGTGAATTCATGATCTTTTCTATATATGCAAATTACAGATGGATTTTCATAAGTTGTATTGCCTTGTTTATTTTCTTCAACTCTCCAATTTTCTTTTAAAAGTGGGCCCAACTGTCTTAATTGCTCATAGAAGCCAAATGAAGAATCACCATCTAATGCAATGCTGCTCCAGTTCATATTTTGTTGCTTAGACTCGTTATTTGATTTGAGATGCCCAGCTTCAGAATAGTGTAAATTAGATATTGTAAAAACCATATTTGGATGTTCAACAAATCTGTCAGCAAGTTTTTCAATTGTAATTCTTGCATCTTCCATGCTTACATCTTTGCAAGAAACATAAAAAGGAACAGTTGGAAATTTTTGATGGGCAATTCGAAGCACATTCATTAATACAGCTCCATCACCTACCCCAGCATCAAATATTTTTAGAGCTGGTTTTACTGGTTTCAATTCATTAATTATATGAGATAGCTTTTCAGCTATTACTGCCTTTTCATTTGTAGTTGTTACAAATAATAAATATCTCTGTCGATTGTCAAAAAAACGGACCTCTTCTGCCATATTTAATCTTAACAAGTTGCCAAAAAAATGAAACACTCAACTTCAATGGATACAGATGATTTAGAGCCAATTATTAAGCCAAAAGAAATTGATTTTGATACATTGAGTATAGAAGAACTCAAAGAATATATCATAGCACTTAACGAAGAAATTAAGAGGGCTGAAAACTATATTTCATCAAAAGAAAAAGATCGTCTAAATGCCGAGAATTTATTCAAGAAATGATTAATAGATACGGCTTAGTTCCATTAGCATTCGCGCTTTTCGTTTTTGTAATTTTTTTTACATCTCTTGTCCCTTCACTGCACAAAAGTTGTATTGATCGTAATTTGGCTGTTTTAAATAATTTAGATGAGGCTAAATATTCAGAAAGCGAAATAAAAGAACTTGGTTTATCGATTGGGACTGGCTGCAGAGAAGATAATTCCTTTCAACTTGCAGCCAATTAAAATTTTAGCTTGGAAAATTTAAGAGGGCATCCTCAGTCATAACTGTCATCACCGTTGTCTCAGTTAAAGCTCCTGCCTCTTGCCTGGCTTTAGTTAATTCTTCGTCGTTTTTAAAAGCCATAAGTCCTTCTTTATCGTCATAATGCATAATAACTACCATCGAGTTATCATCTTCAGCATGAGATCCAGCAAATATAATTCTGCCTTTAAAGCCCTCTAGTTTATGTTTATTTTCATGAACCATATCTTTCCATGATTTAAAACCTTTTGATAATTTTTGTGTAAGCATTACATACATATTGTTATCTCCTTTTTTTAATAATTACTCACCCCATTTACCTGCAAATTCATAAACAACAGCAGGATCATCACCTACAACCCATCCATCGTGACCAGGTGCAATTGAATACGCATCACCAGCAGTATAAGACATTTCAGTGCCATCGTTGTGCTTAACTGCAACTGTTCCACTCACAATCACTCCCAAATGCGTTGCTTGGCAACTATCTGTCCCCACTGTAGGCTTGATATCATTCGACCACTTCCATCCTGGTTCAAGTGATAATTTCATTATACGTTGTCCACCTACATTTACGGCTTCAATTTTTGCGTTATTGAAATTGTCATTAATTTCATCCGCATTTGCAAAACTTTTAACCTCAACACTATTCATAATTACTCCTTATTTCTTCATTGCATTAAACGCTGTGAGCGTATCATCAAAAGTCATCATGACTTTGAATTGATTGTTCTCAACTTCAAAGTAATGACCAAACATAGTATCCATACCATCAGCAGTTCCTTTCACTAATGCAAATACTTTGTTCCCTTCACTAATCATTGCTTGGGGCGTAACCATAAAATTATCCCAGTACTCAGGGATTTTTGACATATTTGCAATGAAATTTTCCTTACCTTTATGCACACCTGCTAATGGATGTTTTCCTTCTTCTCCTGGAAAAGTCCATGTTATGTCGTCATGAACTATTTCACTAAAGAATGTCTCCATATCTCCAGAGCCGAATAAATCATAACCTCTTTGAACTACCTCTTTTACGTCCATATTAACCTCCTAGTCATAATATAAATTTTAGACATAATTACTTCTTTAAATAAAAATATTATGAACTATCTTAGTGAAACTTTTATGACAAATTTTTATACCTTTTTTAAGGAGTTAATATGACTGATCTCAAAGGAAAAACGTTATTTATAACTGGTGCTACTAGAGGCATTGGATACGCAATTGCTGAACGTGCTGCAAAAGATGGTGCTAATATAGCAATCATTGCCAAGACGACTGAACCGCAACCAACATTGCCTGGTACTATTTTTACTGCTGCTGAGGATTTGATTAAAGCTGGCGGTAATGCAATTGGTATAAAAACAGATATAAGATTCGAGGATCAGGTGCTTGCTGCTGTTGAAAAAACTGTAGAAACATTCGGTGGTATTGATATTTGTGTTAACAATGCAAGTGCTATTAGCTTAACGCCAACTGTAAATACAGAAATGAAAAGATACGACTTGATGCATAACATTAATACTAGAGGAACGTTTCTTGTTTCTAAATCATGCATTCCTCATTTAAAAAAAGGAAACAATCCACATATTCTAAATCTAGGTCCACCGCTAAACATGGAAAGTCAGTGGTTTAGTCCGCATGTAGCTTATACTATGGCAAAATATGGAATGAGCATGTGTACACTAGGAATGTCAGAAGAATTAAAGTCATCAGGCATTGCAGTAAATTCATTATGGCCAAGAACGATGATTGATACAGCTGCTGTTAACAATATTTTAGCGGCATCAATGGATGACCAGGGCAAAAGTAAATGCAGAACACCTGCTATCATGGGTGATGCTGCATATGTAATACTTACTCAGGATTCCAAAAAATTTACTGGAAACATGTGTGTTGATGACAGTACGATGATGAAAGCTGGTAAGACGGATTTATCTGAATATCTTGCAACTCCTGATGCTGAACCATTTCCAGATTTCTTTGTAAACAAGGATGATGGTGAAGATATTATTCTAAGTTAAATAATCCTATGGAGCAGTTTAGTTTTAAACAGTTCTTACAAATTATTTATAGAATACTCACCTTTCCATTAATGGCTCTTGTTGTCTTTTTGGTTTTGATGTTGTTTTTGTATTTTTTTTGATTTGATTATTCGTCGAAGCGTTTGGTGTTACAAGACTGCAAAGCTGTATCATAATCATCATTATGTTCGCCAGAGCAACATGGATCAATATTAATCTTACAATTTGGGCATTGATAGTGACCATGTACATCAATTGGAATTATTGAAGTATTACACCATTGGCAGTTTTGCTGGGTCATTTTTTAATACCAAATATATTTATCAAATATATTAATTGATTCTTACAAGGAATTATCTATAAGGATCATCAATCCACGTTATCATCATGAAAAGCTTAAATACTTTCCGTATTTAGGCTTTTTTCATTTTTAATTCACATTGTGGGAGTGCTTGATATTATTTAGTTGATGATAATGTGGAGGTTAAAAAGTTGACGCCACCAACATTGTAAGGGGTGGTGTCCACAACCATTTCAAAAATATTCTAAAATCTACATGACGTAGATGTTTGAAATAAAACTAAAATAAACCCCATCTCTTTAGATGGGGTTTTTTATTTTCCGTTTGTTTTTTTATAAAAATATACAGATATAGAATAGAAAACTATCGTTCCAATAATCCACGCTGATTGAGATTGAAGAGTTATATTTCTTTCACCAAAATTTATTAATGTTGGATTAAAATAAGGACCAAATGGCATCAATGGTGCCCATGAGATTACTGCATCGCCTCCTACTTGATTGTGATAAATAACAGCTTCCACTAAAAAATTTTGGCCCATGAACCAAGTGAAAAAAATAAACAAGATCATTAAATGAAATTTCTCATACTCAAGAGCTCTTTTTGGAAAAATCCAAAAAACAAGAATAATTGCAAACCAAACAATTCCTGTATCGGCTAATGAGTTTACTAACCAATTAATTTCCATTGGAATTGCACATGTCATTGCACCAGATCTTCTGAGATTAACCGGATCACCATCAATAAGTCCAAAATTAACCCATATTTCCCATCCAAGCGCAGCAATTAAAAATGAAGATAATAATGTTAATGAAATCCATTTCTTCATTTGATTTTTATATATTAGATACAAAGATAAAATTATTGGAGCTATTGCAGATAGATAAACGATGATGGTTCTTCTCCACTCAATTGAGTCCAATCCACATTCAAACAGCCACATATATTTACTCCAAGAATTCTAATTCTTTGACGTAAAGTTCAGCATAATGGTCCCTGCCATATGCTACAATTCCAATTGAAGTGATTTTTTTTGGATTAATTTGATTTGCCAGCAACATACCAGATTTTTTAAAATCCCTAATCGGCATAATGAACTCATCATATTCATTTTTTACATTAAATTCATATGAATAATACTGCCAAGGTAAGATTGTCCCTGTTGTGCGTAAAAAAATGTAGTATTTTTCATTATTTCCCCGAGCTACTATTCTTATACTGTCGGCCTTACTTAAATTAATGTCTTTTAATTCCTTACGTATTTGTATGAATCCACCATTATTCTCAGTACTAACGTTTCCTGTTAGTAAGGCATTGCTTTTACCGTCAATATTAATGAATTCAACTTTACCGCTAGATATACCGCCCATTACGTCGTCTGCAATATATCGCCAACTGCTTGGGTTATCGAAATTGTCTCTCAAATTATTTTCACTATATAAATTGTTGTATGAAAATATAGTAATTAAGAAAACTAAAAAACATCTTATAATCATTAAATTTAACCCCGAAAAATTAATCAGGAATTTATTATATTTAAAATAATTTAGTTATTACAAAATATAAAATAATGGCAATTGCAACGAATGAATACCAGGTAATTACTGTATTTCTCGCTTTATTTGGGTTTAGTTTTTTCGGATGCTTGAGATCTTCCTCTGTAGGTACTGGGCCAAGTTTGTGATAAAATTTCTTTTTCATAAAAAAAGTGGCGAGCCCGCTCGGGTTCGAACCGAGGACAACTCCCTTAAAAGGGGAGTGCTCTACCAACTGAGCTACGGGCTCTTAATTTGAGTTTATATATGATTATTATCTAAAATATATAGGTATTTTTGTATTTCAAGTGGATATCTTACATCATGTCTAGTTCTAATCTTGCAACATCCGACATGCGAGACATATCCCATGGTGGATCCCATACAAGATCAACTGCAACATTTTTTACCCCAGGTACAGCATCGACAGCTTCTTTTACTTTTTTTGGCATTTCATCTGCTACAGGACAATTTGGTGTAGTTAATGTCATTTGAATAATAACATCATTATCAGGAGTAACCTCACATTTGTAAATTAGACCTAATTCGTACAAATCAACTGGAATTTCAGGGTCAAATACAGTCTTTAATGCATCTATAACTTTTTGATCTTCTACTTTTTCCATTTAGTTAAATAATTCTACAAAATCCTCATAGCCTTCTTCACTTAACTTCTCTAGAGGAACAAATCTTAAGGAAGCCGAATTAATACAATATCTTAATCCAGTTTCAGTGGGTCCATCATCAAATAAATGGCCTAGGTGTGCGTCGCCATATTGACTTCTTACCTCTGTGCGAACCATTCCATGGGATTTATCAACAACTTCTACAATTTCAATTCCTTTTATTGGCTTATCAAAACTCGGCCAACCTGTTCCTGAATCAAATTTATCTAAAGAGGAAAATAATGGTTCTCCTGAAATTACATCAACATAAATCCCAACATCTTTACTATTCCAATATTCATTAAAAAATGGCCTCTCTGTTCCATTCTCTAAAGCAACAATTCTCTGTTCTTCAGTAAGGTTATTAATAGCTTCCTGTCTTTCTTCAGGCGTGGCAGAACACCAGAAAGGTGTATCCATTACTTCTACTTTTGACATATCGTACTCCTCTAAGTTTATATCGGCAAACGACCGGTTTCCATAAATAAGTTGCAAAACAATAAATAATACAAGCAGTGCAAGATACACAGGATATAGTCTCATAATTAATCTTTTAAAGCCTGGTTAAAAGCATGCCATGCCATTGTTGCGCACTTTACCCTCATTGGAAATCCACCTACTCCCTTTAAGGCATAAAGTGAATCTTCCTCATTTAAAACCTTTAGGTCTTCATCTGAACCTGAAACAAGATTTGTGAAATCCTTAAATATTTCCTCAGCCACTTCAATTTTTTTACCTTTTAATTTTTCTGTCATTAATGATGCAGAGGCAAGTGATATGGCACACCCCTCGCCTGTGAATTTAATGTCTTCTATTATATTTTGATCATTAAGAAGAAAAGTAAGCTTTAAATTATCACCGCACAAAGGATTATGACCATCGGCACTTTTATTATGAGGTTCACATTCGCCAAAATTTCTTGGTTCACGTCCGTGATCTAAAATTATTTCTTGGTAAAGATCATTTATTAAATCATTCATTTATTAAAAAACTCCTTACACTTATTTAGCGCAATAATAAATTTATCAACTTCTTCTAATGAATTATACACACCAAAAGATAATCTGGCCGTTGAATTGACACCGAGATGTTTCATTAAAGGCTGGCAACAGTGATGACCTGCTCTAATTGCTATTCCTTCAACATCTAAAAACGAAGATACTTCGTGGGAGTGAACATTTTTAATATTAAAGGATATGATAGAATTCCTTTTATTATCTCCACCATGAATTTCGATAAAATCAATTTCGTTTAATTTATTAAATGCATATTTAGTGATTTCATTTTCATGCTCGATAATAT
>CACIRX010000003.1 GCA_902589175.1 uncultured Pelagibacteraceae bacterium
TTGAAAATGGCAAAATAAATAAAGAAACTTGGATTATTGCTAATAGACAAACTTCAGGCAAAGGCAGAAATAATAATAAATGGGTTTCTGAGGTAAAACAGGCCACACCTATTAAAGCGTATCCAATATGACCTATTGAACTGTACGCCATTAGTCTTTTTAAATTAGTTTGAGCAATGGCAGCAAAGGAAGCGAGCATCATCGATGCGATTGATATGAAAAAAATAATTTGTTGCCAGTCAATATAAATCTCACCAAATGAATTGAATAAGAATCTAACAAGTAAACCCATTGCAGCAATTTTTGGAGCAAGGGCAAAGAATCCTGTAATCGGAGTTGGTGCTCCTTGATAAACGTCAGGCGTCCACATATGGAAAGGAACTGCTGACACTTTAAAAGCTAGTCCTGCCAATACAAAAACTATACCAATAATTAAACCCAGACTTTCGGGGTTATTATTTACAGCGATAAGATTAAAGTTTGTATTTCCTGAAAATCCATAAATATATGAAATTCCAAAGAGTAATAAGCCTGAGGAAAGAGCTCCGAGGATAAAATATTTAATTCCTGCTTCTGATGACAATAAGCTGTTTCTGTTCAAAGCCGCAAGAACATAAAGGCTTAATGATTGAAGCTCTAATCCTATAAACATTGCAAGCAAATCATTTGCTGAAACCATCACCATCATACCTATGGTTGAAAAAATTATTAAAATTGGAAATTCATAAATATTTATATTTAGGTCATCTTTACTTGATACAAACATAATCAATGAAGCAATGGAGCCGATTAATATCATAACTTTTAGTACTAGTGAAAATTCATCTACGACAAAACTATTTAGAAAGGCTGACTGAAAGGGTTGATTTAAAATTAAGATAACTGTGACTAAAAGTGAAAATATAGCAAGTAAGTTAATAAGCTTTATATTTTTCAAAAACAAGCCAGTCACTAACAAAACTGTTGCAACTATAAATAAAAATAATTCGGGTAATATGTATACTAAACTTTGCATTTTAATCTAATTTCATTTTAATTTGATTTACAATTTTTTCTGTTGAAGGTTCAATTATATTTATGATTGGTTTCGGATATAAGCCTATGAATATTGTAAGGATAATTAAGGGAAGAAAAATAATTATCTCTCTTCTTGTTAAGTCAAACATTTCAGATAGATCATCTTTAATTAAAGCACCAAATATTATTCTTCTATAAAGCCATAATGAATATGTGGCTGCCAATACAACACCTGTAGTTGCAAATATTGCGAAATATGTGTTTATCGAAAATATAGAAAGAAGTACTAAAAACTCACCAACAAAACCACTTGTTCCAGGCAAGCCGAGGCTGGCTAATATAAAAATCATAAATGAAAATGAATAAAAAGGCATTTTACTAACTAAGCCTCCATATCTTGCGATTTCTCTTGTATGTAGACGATCATATACCACACCAACACATAAAAATAATGCAGCAGAAACAATGCCATGACTTATCATTTGAATGATGCCACCTTCTATTCCTTGTACGGTAAATGTAAATATTCCTAATGTTACAAATCCCATATGAGCAACTGATGAATAAGCAATTAGTTTCTTCATATCTTCTTGCACTAATGCAATTAGAGAAGTCACTATTATTGCTATGACACTAAGGGAAAATATAAATGGCGCAAAAAATTCTGATGCATCTGGAAAAAAACCAATAGAAAATCTTATAAAGCCATACCCAGCCATTTTTAATAGAACGCCCGCAAGTATAACTGATCCAGCTGTTGGTGCTTCTACGTGGGCATCTGGTAGCCAAGTGTGAAAAGGCCACATAGGTATCTTGACCATGAATGAAGTAAAAAATGCGATCCACAATATTAATTGTTCGTTTGTAGTAAAATTATACATCAAGAGTGTTTCAACATCAGTTGTGCCTGTAGAAATGAAAATATAAATAATTGCAAGTAGCATAAATACTGAGCCAGCAAGTGTATAAAGGAAAAATTTGAAAGTTGAATAAACCCTTCTTTCTCCACCCCATATTCCAATGATTAAGAACATTGGAATTAAGCCTCCCTCAAAAAATAAATAAAATAAGACAAGATCAAGAGAGCAGAAAACGCCAATCATAAAAGTTTCTAAAGCTAAAAATGAAATTAAATATTCTTTTACAGAAAATTTGATGCTTTCATAGCTTGCAAGTATGCAAATAGGTACAAGCATTGTTGTCAGTATTACAAATAAAATTGAAACACCATCTATACCTAAATGATAACTGATACCACTTTCTATCCATGCGTATTTTTCTACAAATTGAAAATCTGGGTTATTTAAGTCAAATGAAAATAGTAAAGATAATGATATAATAAAATTTAAAAATGCGATCCATAAGGCGGTGTGTTTTAAATTTTGCGAGCTTTGGTCATCATTATTTCTTATCAATAACATAAAAAATATACCGACGACCGGTATAAAGATTAAAATACTTAAGATTGGAATTTCACTCATTTTTTAAAACCTAAAAATTATGAAAGTAATAATGAATGAAAGACCAATTAAAATAGCAAAAGCATAATGGTAAATAAATCCAGATTGAACTTGCTTTGCTTTTATTGATATTCTGCTCACTAAAGCAGCTATTCCGTTAGGTCCGTAACCATCAATAATTAAACCATCAATAAACTTCCAAAAAATCTGACCAATTGCCATAGCTGGTTTTACAAAAATTGAATTATACAACTCGTCGAAATACCATTTATTTAATAGAAAATTGTAAAGCGGCTTATTTAACTCGGCTATATTCTTAGCCATATCTGATTTTCGAATATACATGAACCAAGCGATAATAAATCCAACTATACCTAAAATTGCAGGCAAATAATATATCAACAAAGGAATTGAATGGTGATCTTCATGGTGGACGACAATTGAGCCATTCCAAAATACATCACTGTAATAACCGATAAAATAGCTTTTGAATAAAAATCCAAAAAACAAAGCTCCAATTGCTAAAATTATTAGAGGAATTAACATTACTGAGGAAGACTCATGAACTTTACTAAGGTCTTCTTCAGCCATTCTTGTTTTTCCATTGAAAACAAGAAACATAAGCCTCCATGAATAGAAAGATGTCATCACAACACCAACAGTAAGTAAGATATACGCATAGTCTGCAAAATTGGAATTAGATAAATAAGCTGTTTCTATGATTGCATCTTTTGAGTAATAGCCAGATGTGAATGGAAAACCCATAAGTGAAATTGTTCCAATTATCATCATTAATTGAGTTATTGGAACAAAATTACTTATACCTCCCATTTTCCTTATATCCTGTTCTTCATGAACAGCATGAATAACTGATCCAGCTCCTAAAAATAGAAGTGCTTTAAAAAATGCATGTGTAAATAAATGGAACATAGCTGCACCGTAAGCTCCAAGTCCAGCTGCAACAAACATGTAGCCTAATTGGCTACAAGTTGAATATGCAATAACACGCTTAATATCATTTTGAACCAGCCCAACGGTAGCTGCAAAGAATGCAGTACTTGCACCAATCAAAACTACAAAGTCCAGAGCAACAGGAGCCAAATCAAATAAAGGTGAACATCGTACAACAAGAAATACTCCAGCTGTAACCATTGTTGCCGCATGTATTAATGCAGATACTGGTGTTGGGCCTTCCATTGCATCAGGAAGCCATGTATGAAGAAATAATTGAGCTGACTTGCCCATAGCGCCAATAAATAAGAAAATACAAATTAAAGTCAAAGCATGTAGTTCAATACCTAAAAAATTAAAATTTACGTTCTTAAAAGATGAGACATTATTAAATACTGTCTGGTATTCGATGCTGCCAAAAACAATAAATATTGTAAAAATACCTAAAGCTAATCCAAAATCACCTATGCGATTTACTATAAATGCTTTAATTGCAGCGGCATTTGCGGTTGGTTTTTTATACCAAAACCCAATTAATAAATAAGAGGCAAGTCCAACACCCTCCCAGCCAAAGAAAAGTTGCAAAAAATTATCTGCAGTAACAAGCATCAACATTGCAAATGTGAATAATGATAAGTAACCCATAAAACGAGGCTTGCTATCATCATGAGACATATAACCAATTGAATAAATATGAACTAACGCTGATACGCTTGTAATTACTACAAGCATTACTCTTGTGGCTGTATCTAGATAAATTGACCAATCAGCATTAAATGAACCAGAGGATATCCAATTAAATAGTTTGATTGATACAATCGATGGGTCCCCAATATTATCAATAAAAATATAAAACGAAAATATTGCTGTAATAGTAATAAATAATGAAGTGATGATTTCTGCTGCTCGGTCAATAAATTTATTAGACTTGAAAAATGATAACGAACAAGAAATCAAGAACCCAATCAAGGGTAATAAAATTATACTATGCGCCATTCAACATTACCCCTTTAAGGCGTTAATTTTCTCAATCTCTATACTGCCAGCGTTTCTATTATAAATTACAAGTATAGCAAGTCCGATTGCAGCTTCAGCGGCAGCAACAGTAAGTACAAAAAGAGAGAATATTTGCCCAGTTAGATCATTTAAAAAATATGAAAAAGCAATAAGATTTAAATTCACAGAGAGCAAAATGATTTCAATTGACATTAAAATGATAATCACATTTTTTCGGTTTAAAAAAATACCAATAACGCCAATTGCGAACAATAAAGCAGATAAAATTAAAAATTGATTTAATTCAATCATTAAATATCAACACCTTTTCCTGATTTTACATCTACTAATTCAATTTTGCCCTGTCGTTGTAGTTGCTCTAAAACAACTTGCCTCTTTACGCCTTCTCTTTCGCGGAGGGTTAATACAATGGAACCAATCATCGCAACTAACAGAATTACACCTGAAAGTTGGAAATATAGAATGTAGTCTGTGTACAAAACTGAGCCAATTGCTTCTGTATTAGACTTACCAGTAAAATCTGAAAGAGGATTTGGTAACACTTGAATATTTGACAAGTCAAACTTTGTATTAATTAATACAATTATTAACTCTGCAATAAAAACTACGCCAATTAAAATTCCAATCGGAATATATTGTAAGATATTATCCTTATTGATTGATGTTTTAAAATCTAACATCATCACAACAAATAAAAAAAGTACTGCAACAGCGCCAACATAAACAATTATGAGTATCATTGCCAAAAATTCAGCGTGAAGAATAACGAATAAGCCGGCAGCATTCAAAAATGAAAGAATTAGGAACAATACTGAATGGACTGGGTTTTTAGTTGAAATAACCATCAATGAAGAAATTAAAATAACCCCTGAAAATAAATAGAATGTTAATAATTGAGCTGTCATTTATCTATATTTTGCATCGGCTTCTAAGTTCTCAGCGAGAACCGTTTCCCATCTATCACCGTTTTCAAGCAATTTTTCTTTCGTATAATAAAGTTCTTTTCTCGTTTCAGTTGTAAATTCAAAATTCGGACCTTGTACAATTGCATCAACTGGACACGACTCCTCACATAAACCGCAGTAGATACATTTAACCATGTCAATATCATATCTAAGCGTTCTTCTTGTTCCATCATCACGAGGTTGTGTTTCAATTGTTATCGCTTGAGCTGGACATACAGCCTCACACAATTTACACCCTATACACCTTTCCTCGCCACTCGGATATCTTCTCAAGGCATGCTCACCTCTGAAACGAGGGCTTAATTTACCTTTTTCAAAAGGATAATTGATTGTTGCTTTTTTCCTAAAAAAATATTTTTGAGCTAAATAGAAAGCTTTTAAAAAATCTAGAAGAAGGAACGATTTTAAAAAATTAATAATTTTCATTACATTCCTGGAGCTAGATTAAAAAAGAACAATATAGAAGATGTTGCTACAACTGCAAAAAGTGATAAAGGCAAGAAAACTTTCCAGCCAAGTCGCATTAATTGATCATATCGATACCTTGGAACAAATGCTTTAACCATAGCAAATAAGTAAAAAACAAAAGTTACTTTCAATAAAAACCAAATAAATCCAGGAACAGCATTTAATGGATAAATATCAATTGGCGGCAACCACCCCCCAAGGAATAGGATAGTAGTCATTGCGCACATTAATAAAATATTTATGTATTCTCCAAACATAAACAAAACGAATGGCATTCCTGAATACTCTGTTTGATATCCAGCTACTAACTCAGACTCTGCTTCAGGAAGATCAAATGGAGGTCTGTTCGTTTCAGCTAGCGCAGATATAAAAAAAACAATAAACATTGGAAATAAAGGTATGAAAAACCACATTGTTTTTTGAGCCATTACTATTTCAGTCAAGTTGAGTGAACCAACACATAGCAAGACAGTTATTATTACAAAACCTATGGAAACTTCGTAAGAAACCATTTGAGCAGCTGATCTAAGAGCGCCAAAAAAAGGATACTTGCTGTTTGAAGACCATCCTGCCATCAGAATTCCATAGACACCAAGAGAGCTAATTGCAAAAATGTATAAGACTCCAACATTTATATTAGCCAATACTACACCCGCCTGAACTGGCACAACTGCCCAGGCTGCAATTGATAGAGCGAGAGTAATAATGGGAGCAATTAGGAAAACTGTTTTATCAGAGCCGTCGGGTAAAATAATTTCTTTAAAAATAAATTTTAATCCATCAGCAGGAACTTGAAACAAACCATACGGACCAACCACATTTGGACCTCTTCTTTTTTGAACTGCTGCCCATATTTTTCTATCTGCATATAACGCCATTACAACACCGAGAAGTAAGGGAACAAAAATTAGTAGGCAATAAAGAATTATGGTCATTACCTCGATAAAGTACGATTGAGCTAAGCTAATCATTATGAAGCCTTTTCCGTTACTGACGACCTTACTTCACTTCTAGCTCGGCTGCATTCAGCCATTGTACTAGAATGTCTTGTAATTGAATCGTTTATATAAAAGTCTTCAATACTGAAACTTAAGTTTTTAATTTTAAAGTAAATTTCTTTTGGCTGAGCATAGTATGCTTCCTGATTGTCGTTTAAAACGACAATTCCATCAGGTGAAAAATTTGCGTCATCTGCTAATCCAATTAAATTATTTTTGTTTCTTTTAGTATAAGCCCATTTCTTTTGATTATAAGTGAGATCATTCCAAGCTTTTCCGATACTATTTGCATATTGGTCCTCATAGGGCAACACAACGTTATTCTTCTTCTTAATATCGTTAACAACTTTAAAGCCATAATGCTCTGTAAATTCTGACCATGTCTCTGGATAATTATATTTTCTAAGATACTCTCTTTGGCGATCATTCAGATCAGTCCAAGCTGCATTAAATATTTTTTTTGCCGAATTTTCTTCAAAGCTCTTAATGTTGCCATTGATTGTATCATTCTTTTTTTCTTGGCTTGATCTTGTGTCTTTATTAATTATTTCTATTTCTTCATTAGTTTTATTATCAATAATTTTAACGAATCCATTATTTTGATCATTAAAGTCTTCTTTAAGATGAGGAAACTTGGCAAACATTTCGTCTCTTACATCATACAATTCTAAAAATGACCATTTTAGTTCAAGGACTTCACTTAATTGATTAATAATTTTCCAATCTTCCCTAGCTTCACCTGGAGGAAAGCTTGCTTTATTTGCGTATTGAACTCTTCCTTCAGTGTTTATAAAAATTGCATCTTTTTCAGTATATGCTGCAGCAGGCAGTATAAAATCAGCGGCGTTTGCGCCTCTATCTCCATGTGTGCCCATATAAACTATTTTACAATTGGAAAATTTTTCATAACTAATTTCATCAGCACCAAATGAGAACACTAATTTGAATTTACCTTTTTCTGCATCGTCAACCAAATCATCGACTGATTTATTTTTTTGTATAAGACCCATCTCTAGAATACCTGCTCTTGCAGCGGAAAGTTGTAATACATTAAATCCATTCCAATCTTCCTGAATGAGATTGAATTTATCTGTAAATGTTTCAAGCAGTGAGTAAATCTGCAATGAGTCATCACGGTTTAACACGGACTGGCCAATAATAATCATTGGCTTTGAGGCATTTGTTAACTTTTTATAAAATGAGTTTTTTTCATTTAAAAGATCTATAAGGATATTTATATCATCACCCAAGTGATTGTATTTATATGTAAGATCCACATTTTTTCCAATCAGTGCAACTGGAATATTTGATGAAATAACTCTTTTCCTTATTCTTGAATTAATAATTGCAGCTTCTTCACGCGTGTTCGTTCCAATCATTAAAATGCAATCTGTTTCATCAATGCCTTTAATTTTAGAATTAAATAAGAACTGAGATCTATGGTTGAATGGAACTTTACATCCTTCCTGTCTTCCATCAACTGCCTTGATGCTTAGATCTTCCGATAATTTTTTTATTAAGTAGCTTGTTTCTAAATCAATAAAATCACCTATTAAAAACGCAATTTCGTCAGGATCTGAGTCCATAACAAGTTTTTTTAATTGAGAAAAAGTTTCTTCCCATGAAACTTGCTCTAATTTGTTATTCTTTTTTATGTAGGGCGTATCTAGACGTTGATTTAAAAGTCCATCGCATGCATACCTTGTTTTATCTGATATCCACTCTTCATTAATATCTTCATTAAGCACAGGTAGTACTCTTTTCACTTTCCACCCGTAAGTATCAACTCTAATATTCGATCCTACCGCATCCATAACATCAATGGTCTCTGTCTTCTTTAACTCCCAAGGTCTGGCTTCAAATTGATATGGTTTCGATGTAAGTGCACCTACCGGACATAAATCAACGATATTAGCCGATAGCTCGGAATCTAATGTCTTTTCTAAATAAGTTGTTATTTCCATATTTTCTCCGCGATTTACTGCGCCTAATTGATTTACTCCCGCTACTTCATCTGCAAATCGGATACACCTTGTGCAGTGAATACATCGTGTCATATAAGTTTTAATCAACGGGCCCATATGCTTTTCTTCAACTGCCCTTTTATTCTCTTCGAACCTTGAATTTTCAGGACCAAAAGCAATAGTTTGATCTTGTAGATCACACTCACCGCCTTGATCACAAACTGGGCAATCTAGTGGATGATTAATTAGCAAAAACTCCATTACACCTTCTCTCGCTTTTTTTACAGACTGAGTATTTGTATGAATTGACATGCCTTCGTTGATTGGCATCGCGCACGAAGCTACTGGTTTAGGTGAACCTTCCACATCAACAAGACACATTCTGCAATTACCTGCAATTGAAAGACGATCATGGTAGCAAAATCTTGGTATTTCAATTCCTGCCTCTTCACATGCCTGCAGTATCGTCATGCCATCAGATACTTCAATCTCGGACCCATTTATTTTTACTTTTGCCATTATGCAGCCTTAGTCTTTTTAAGTTGCTCTTCTATTTCATCTCTAAAATGCCGAAACAATCCTTGAATTGGCCATGCCGCCGCATCACCAAGTGCGCAAATTGTATGGCCTTCGATTTGCTTTGTCACATCAAGTAACTTATCAATATCATTTGAACTTGCATGACCGTTTCCAATCTTCTCCATCATTCTCCACATCCACCCTGTTCCTTCTCTACAAGGCGTGCATTGACCGCAACTTTCGTGTTTATAAAAGTGAGATAGCTTAGAGATAGCTTTGACGAGGTCAGTGCTTTTATCCATTACGATTACAGCGGCTGTGCCTAACCCACTTTTAACTGCAGACAGTGAATCGAAATCCATCAGGACAGTATCGCAAGTTGATTTTGGTATAAGTGGAACAGATGAGCCCCCAGGAATTACAGCTTTAAGATTATCCCATCCACCAGTTACACCTCCAGCATGCTTTTCTATAAGCTCCCTAAGAGGAATGCTCATTTCTTCCTCTATATTGCAAGGATTATTAACATGACCAGAAATACAAAAAACTTTTGTACCTGTATTTTTTGGTCGACCAAAAGATGAAAACCATTCTCCACCTCTCCTTAAAATTGTTGGAACAACAGCTATGGTTTCAACATTATTTACAGTAGTTGGCGATCCGTATAGGCCTTTATTAGCTGGAAAAGGAGGTTTGAGTCTTGGTTGACCCTTTTTTCCTTCCAGGCTTTCAAGTAGAGCTGTCTCCTCTCCACATATGTATGCCCCTGCGCCTCGATGTAAAAATATATCGAAATCCCAACCCGACTTAGCAGCATTTTTCCCAATTAACCCAGCGTCGTATGCTTCGTCAATTGCTTTTTGAAGAACAACAGCTTCATTGAAATATTCACCACGAATATAGATGTAACAAGTATGAGCATTCATAGCAAAAGATGCTAACAAGCATCCTTCAATAAGCTTATGAGGCTCGTTTCGTATCATGTCTCTATCTTTGCAAGTACCTGGTTCAGACTCATCTGCATTTACAACAAGGTAATTAGTAAGCTTTGAATCTTTAGGCATAAATGACCATTTTAATCCGGTAGGGAAACCTGCGCCTCCTCTTCCCCTTAACTCAGATTTTTTCATCTCATCAATTATCCATTCTCTTCCTTTTTTAATAAGTTCTTTTGTATTATCCCAATCTCCTCTTGCCTGTGCATTTTTTAAATGAAAAGGCTCATCGCCAAATAAATTAGTAAATATTTTATCTTTTTCTTTTAACATTAAGACACTGCCTTTGAACTTTTACGACCACTTTGTGAACCTACACTCAGCGGCGAGCCATCTATAAGAGATTGCAAAACGTTTTTCGTTGTATCGTAAGTCAAATCTTCATAATAATCGTCATTGATTTGAACAAGTGGAGCATTTACGCAAGCACCAAGACACTCAACTTGCATCCATGAAAATAAACCATCACTTGAGACTGTATTTGGCTCTGGTGAAATAACTTCTTTGCATGCTTTTATAACTTGATCTGAACCTCTTAACCAACAAGGTGTTGTTCCGCAAACTTGTACTAAATATTTTCCATTGTATTTTGTGTAATACATCGAATAAAAAGTAACTACTTCCCAAGCCTTAATAAAAGGCATTTCTAAGTAATCCGCTACATACTCAACTATATCCCTGCTCAACCAGTTTTCATTTTGTCTTTGCGCTAAATCAAGCAAAGGCATGATTGCGCTTTGCCTTCTATCAGTTGGATATTTAAGAAGAATTTCTTTTGCCCTAATTTCATTTTCCTTATTAAACACAAAGGTATTTTTTTGATTGCTCATCTATCAACCTCGCCAAAAACTATTGCAATTGATCCAAGAATTGCAGGGACGTCTGCTAGAAGATGGCCTTTTGAAAGCAAATCAAATGCTTGCAAGTGAGCAAATCCAGGGGCTCTAATTTTACATCTATAAGGTCTGCTGGTTCCATCGGAAATTAAATATACCCCAAATTCACCTTTAGGGGCTTCAACGGCTGAATAGATTTCTCCTTCAGGTACATGAAAGCCTTCAGTGAAAAATTTAAAATGGTGAATTATGGCTTCCATTGATTGTTTCATATCTTCCCTTTTGGGAGCTGCAATTTTGGAATCTCTGTTGATGACCTCTCCTTTAGGCATTTGATCAAGACATTGAAGCATGATTTTTGTGCTTTCTCTCATTTCTTCAATCTGACATAGATAACGGTCATAACAATCACCGTTTTGACCAACTGGAACTTTGAATTCAAGTTTATCGTAACAATCATAGGGTTGGGACTTTCTTAAATCCCATGGTACACCGCATGCTCTTAATATGAATCCACTAAAGCCTCGATCAACTGCATCTTCCTTTGATACTTTACCAATATTTACATTTCGTTGTTTAAATATTCTATTTTCAGTCAACATGCTTTCAATATCATCAATCGCTTTTGGAAAATTATTACAAAAATTAAATATCTTATCAGTTAATCCATCTGGTAAATCTTGATGAACACCACCTGCTCGAAAATAAGCTGCATGAAATCTAGATCCAGATACTTCTTCATAAAAATCTAATAGCTTTTCTCTTTCATCAAAACCCCATGTGATTGGTGTCATAGCTCCCACATCCATTGCTGTAGTGGTAACATTTAGTAGGTGGCTTAAGAGACGCCCAATTTCAGCAAATAAAACCCTAATATATTGACCTCTCAAAGGCACTTCTACATTTAGCAATTTTTCTATTGCTAATGCAAAGGCATGCTCCTGGTTCATGGGTGCAACATAATCCAGTCTGTCGAAATATGGTATTGCTTGAAGATAAGTTTTATGTTCGATTAGTTTTTCAGTGCCCCTATGTAAAAGTCCGATGTGCGGGTCAGCCCTTTCTACAATTTCTCCATCTAGATCAAGAATGAGTCTTAAAACGCCATGTGCTGCAGGGTGTACTGGTCCAAAATTAACAGTTACAGTTTTATTATTACTCACTTTCTTTTGCTTCCTTATCTAAATACTTTGTTCCTTCCCAGGGACTTTGAATGTCAAAATTTCTAAAATCTTGTTGCAGCTTAACAGGCTCGTGAACTATTTTTTTATCAATTTCGTCATATCTGATTTCGACATTACCTGTTAATGGAAAATCTTTACGTAGAGGATATCCCTCAAAACCGTAATCAGTTAAAATTCTTCTTAAATCTGGATGATCCGTGAAAGTTATTCCGTACATGTCAAATGCTTCTCTCTCAAACCAATTAGCTGCAGGAAAGATTGATGTTATGCTGGGCAAAGAGTCCACTTCACTTATTTGAGTTTTTACTCTTAACCGTAAATTAAACCTAAAACTCAAAAAATGATAAATAACTTCAAATCTTTTTTCATTTTCCGGAAAATCCACTCCAGCAATGTCTGTAATTTGCTTAAATTCACAGCTTGGATCATTCTTAACAAAATCGATAACCTGTATTAGATTTACAGGGTCAACCGATAGTTGTAACTGTCCTAAGTTTACATCTATACCATTCAGTTTACAGTTCTTTTCAATGGCAGCTTTGGCCATTTCAATTTGCTCGCTCATTATCTTTTGATGTTGCCTTCTCTTCTTATTTTTTTCTGTAACTGCAATAATCCATAAAGCAGGCCTTCTGCTGTGGGTGGGCACCCTGGCACGTAAACATCAACAGGTATTATTCGATCGCAACCTCTAACAACAGAATATGAGTAGTGATAATACCCTCCACCATTCGCACAACTTCCCATGGAAATTACATATCGAGGTTCTGGCATCTGATCGTAAGCTTTTCTTAATGCCGCTGCCATTTTATTTGTCAAAGTACCTGCCACTATAAGAACGTCTGCATGTCTTGGTGATGCTCTTGGAGCTGCGCCAAAACGCTCAACGTCGTAACGCGGTGTTCCAACATGCATCATCTCGACAGCACAACAAGCTAATCCAAATGTCATCCAATGCAGAGAGCCTGTTCGAGCCCAGTTAATAAGGTTATTGATACTGGTGACAACGAACCCTTTATCAGCATACAACTTCTTTAGTCTTTCTAGTTCTGGACTTGTCTCTTCAATATTTGTATTTATTGCCACTCCAATGCTCCTTTTTTCCACTCGTATATGAAACCAATTGTTAGAATTGCAAGGAAAACCATCATTGAAACAAAGCCAAATAAGCCCAAGGTTCCAAATGTGACAGCCCAAGGAAATAGAAACGCGACTTCGAGGTCAAAAATAATAAAAAGTAATGTGACTAAATAAAAACGAACATCAAACTTCATTCTAGAGTCTCCAAACTGTTCAAATCCGCACTCATAGGCAGAATTCTTTTCAGGATCAGGGTTATTTACTGCAACTAAGAAATTTGCCAAAACAAATAGACAGCTAATCGCTAACGCAACAAACATAAAAATTAGTATTGGCAAATAATCAGCTATCGCTATGTCCATATTTTAGAATCGTATTAGTATCACCGAAAATATATATTCAAATCATTCGAAAACAATAGAAAATATGGGAAAAATTGTGTTTCCGACCGTTAGCGATTAATTTTTAAGGGAGTGAACCTAAATTTACAAAAAAACAGAGTGGAATTAAATTAACATATTTGAAAATATACAAAAAAATCGGAAATTTCCTAATTTTTCAACACTATTTGACCTTTGATCAGTGACTTTTAACATTAATTAAACTCTCAAAAAATTTAGTGAGTATCTGCATACACTTAATTTACTGGTAAATAGCCATATAATAGTTTTGAATTAGAATAATCAATAAAATTAGGAAATATGAATAGTAATTTCAAATTAATCGCAGATAACCTTCACTTTTCTGAAGGTCCAAGATGGAAAGATGGTAAACTTTGGTTTTCAGATTTTTACCATCATGCTGTGATGACCGCAGATGAGATGGGGAATGTTGAAAACATAGTCGATGTACCTAATCAACCGTCTGGCCTGGGTTGGCTGCCAAATGGTGATCTCATTATTGTCTCTATGCTCGATAGAAAGCTACTAAAGTTTAAAGATGGCAATCTTACTGAGTATGCAGATATGTCAAAACTTACACCTTTTAGATGCAATGACATGGTAGTCGATAAAAACGGTAATGCTTTCGTTGGTAATTTTGGATCAATTCATCACGGAAAAGATATAAAGCCAACAGTACTTATAAAAGTAGACCCTAATGGAAATTCCTCAATTGCTGCTTCAAATTTAGACTTTCCAAATGGAACTGTAATTACGCCTGATGGTAAAAAACTAATTATTGGCGAAACTTATGCGGGTAGACTTACTGCATTTGATTTAGATACAGATGGAAATCTTTCTAATCGGAGAGTATGGGCTCATATGATGCCTAATTTATTTTATTACTCCACAAGAATAATGCGGTTATTAAAAATTACACCAAAAGAAGGTAAAGGTATTCCTTACCCTGTTCCTGATGGTATTTGCTTAGATGAAAAGATGGGGATCTGGATAGCATCTCCAACTACCTCAGAGGTTGTTAGATATACAGAAGGTGGGAAAATTACAGATAGAATTACAACTCCAAATAGAGCGTATGCATGTATGTTAGGAGGATCAGATGGCAAGAAATTATTTGTATGTACGGCTGATGCGTCTGAACCAGAAGAAGCAAAAGCTGTGAAATCTGGAAAGATTTATTCGATTAATGTGGAGCACGCCAAAGCTGGGTATCCATAGTGAAATATAAAATCTTCGGTAAATCAGAATGGGGTTCTGATATAATTGAGTTCCTTTGCCATGAAATATCAATTGAATATGAGTTTGTTGAGATTGGCGATAATTTTAAAAGTGACAAAACCATACTTAATGTTAATCCTCTTGGAAGAGTGCCAATGGTTGAGACGCCAAATGGCGAATATTTAATAGAAAGTATGGCAATTGTTTATCACTTTATTGAAAGAGAGAGCCAATTGATTCCTGATACTAAAAATGGAATAACCGACTTCCATCAAATTATGGCGTTTATGTCATCGTCAATTTATCCTGCAATCCTTCTTTATTTTCATCCTGATCATTACGTTTCTAATGAAAATACTGAAGACTTAGTGAATAGATCTAAATTAATCTTGGAAACTTATTTAAATTATCTAGAAAATAAAATAGGTGAATATATTGTTGGCAATTCACTGTCAGCTGCAGATTTTTATTTATTCACATTGCTTTTCTGGTTGGAGGAGGATCATTTTCTTGAAAATTATCCAAAAATACAAAATTTCTACAATAAAATGCAACAGAATCAGACAATAATGAAAGTAAGGAAAATACAAAATGAGAGAAAGACAGTTTAAAAAATTTTTTATTGTTTACGGCCATTACGATGATAATTCATTTAATGCAGCCATAAGAGACACCTTTATAGAAAGTGCAAAAAAAGCTGGTCATACAGTTGATATGGTCGATTTATATAAAGAGAAATTTGATCCTGTATTTGCTGGAGGCAATCCTGGACCAGATGTTCTAGATCACCGAAGAAGGATTGAACAAAGTGATACAATTGTATTAATTGCTCCTATTTGGAATTTTAGAATGCCTGCAATTCTGGAAGGTTGGATAGACAAAGTTTTAGCTCCTCCATGGGCATTTACTTTTAAACAACTGGTAGGCAACTATGGCTACCCTCAAGGGAATTTAGGTAATAAAAAAGCGATAATATTTTGCACATACGGCTCTCCTCGTTTAGCAATAACTACTTTTTTTCTCAATTTGCCAATAAGACGGTTGAAAAGAGGTGTTTTTCACATATGTGGTATTAAAAGCATACTTTATAAAAGGTATTTTGCTGTACCGTTTGTCGCTGACAAGGTTAGAAAAAAATTTTTAAAGGATGTTAAAGATACTGCTACTTTATTTCAATAATGACTAAGTGAAGAAAATAATAGAAATATTCAAGAGTCTTTGGTCACCTATAATGGACTCAAATGTAAATCCATTAAAAAATATAACCAATCTTAAAATTCGTCACATGATAATGCAAATTCTTGCTTTTATGTGGAGCGGTGTATTTTCACTTTATATCGTTGAAAGTATTTTTGTGTTTGGTTTCACTGCAATTGCTCATGCACTATTAATTGCCGCTATTTTCATAACGATGTTTGTATTTGTCACGGCTGAAAAAAAACCCCATATTTATGATTTAAGATTCTTTAGGGGCAAAGATGGTGAGCACGAATAACTTTACCTATAATGAGTATCCAGAATAAATCATTGATTTTTTGATTCTTCTATCAACTTAATGATATTTTTGTGAATCACTGTTGCCGTATCTGGGCCCAAGGACACTACCTCGCCATAAGTTTCTTCACTTTCTCCATAGATCCAAGGAGCGTCATTATCCCACTCACTTTTTGGGATGATGTAACCGATTGAGTCATTTGCTAAATTCACCATCAAGTTCAGTTTGTCTGGAAATTGACTTCGTAAATTTGGAACTTCTTGCGGCGTCATAACATAATCAGCTCCATTAGGGTTTTCAATGCCCCCAATAGCAATCTCTGGATAAAGCTCTCCAGGAATTCCAGTAATAGATGCATCTCCTATTTGTATGAATACTACCTCACTTAGATAACGTATGAATGGTGGCCTCAGACTGAATTTAGTATCAGCGTCAATTATACCAAGCAAAGTGCCAAATGAGAGCATCAAATTTTCTATACCTAATTCTATTTCTTGTGATTGGATACTTAGTGATGGCTTAGGAGAAGTCTTAAAATCGCCTGCTTGAAATGCCTCTATGACACTGTTTGCTAGGCTATAACCATATGCGCGAGCTTTAGTATGACTTGGTTTAGTAATCATTTTTTCCAATACAGGATCATAAATTGGATCGGTTGGCCCTGATGTCATCAAACCTCCTATATTTCCTGTAAGCCATAACGTAGTTCCGCCGAGACCAGGTTTAATTAACTTGTCATCATAATAAATTCCATGACTGATACCTCTTCTTAAGTAACCCGCAACATCAGAGGTTATGTCTAAATTTTTATCCCATGCGAGCTCGACATGAATTCCAAAATTGATTAAAGAACCAATAATTGAGCCATCAGGGCGATTGAATAAAATTGCCCTTATATCATCGTCTATAACGATAGGTTTTCTTTTATCTTTAATCGGGGTAAGTGGATTAGTCGGAATTAAAGCCAGACTCATTTCTGCAGCCTCTAAGTTATCAATAGCCTTTTTAAATGTGCTTATAAAATCTTTTTTAAGCCGCTTCATATAGGCATCGTTGACACCGCTTTTTAAAAAACTCGGACCCCAAAGACCCTGAGTATCAGGGCCTTCATGATTATGTGTTGCATGTACCATAATGTAATCTAGACCCCACTCGGCTGGGACATCCTCACGGATACTGAGTACAAATTTTCGCATTAACCCTATTGTATCAGCACTTATGATACCTATTCGTGTCTGACCATCATCTATTACAACGGCTACGGACATCAAATCATCTTTAATGCCTTGGGCAGCTCGTTTGTTTTGAAAACCTGCCATCCACACCGCATCAAATCGGCCATTACCATTTTTATCAGTCCACTTATCAATATCTGGATCAAATTGAGCATCATTATTTATATCTTCCCACTCATCAATTAGATTAGGGGTAATCGGCATCTGAGCAAAACCAACTTTAAATTCACTTGCATGTATTTGAGAAGTCAAAATTATGCCAAACATCATAATGGCATAAAGAGTGTTTTTTATATAGCGGCAATAAATCATTCGAAGCTATCAACTATAACCATCATTACTAGATTTTGATATTTTTATTGAGCTTATAAACTATTGTATCCAATAAATTTCTTTAAAACTTGTTGCAAAAGCAAAAAATTAAATCTTATTTTCTTAAGAATAATTATGTGGCGGGAGTGACGGGACTCGAACCCGCGACCTCCTGCGTGACAGGCAGGCGCTCTAACCAGACTGAGCTACACCCCCACAGTTAAATTTTTTCCATCTCGTGGGAGGAAATGGTGGGCGATGAGAGGTTCGAACTCCCGACATTCACGGTGTAAACGTGACGCTCTTCCAGCTGAGCTAATCGCCCGGAAAGACTGTTATATATCTATTTTAGTGAATATTCACAGATATTTATAAAAAAAATCCGACCACGCTTTATTTAAGAGTGATCGGATTTTAAATAATTTAGTCAGCAGTTAAGGAACTACATTCCTCCGCCGCCAGCATTATTAACAGCTTCTTTCAAACCTTTACCTGCAGTAAACTTAGGTCTAGTTGACTCAGGGATTTGAATAACCTCATTGGTACGTGGATTTCGCCCTTGAGATGCTTTTCTAATTGATGTTTTGAATGTGCCAAAGCCCACCAATCTTACTTCTCCTCTTGCTTTAAGAACATCAGTAATTTGGTCAAAAACTGCATTTACTGCCTTTTCTGAGTCAGATTTTTGCATACCTGTAACATCAGCTACTTTTGCTATTAAGTCTTGTTTGTTCATAACCCCCCCCTTTTTTAGGAGTTTTTGATTCGTAATATAACTATGAGACCTGAACTACTATATATAGTCAAGAAAAAGCCCAAGAAAACTGCTAAAAATTAAAATTTAGGTATCTTTATATAAAAAAATTTAATTAAATCAATGCGTTATAGGATTATCCACATCTTGATCAGCATCATCTTCAGATATATCGCTAGAAGACTTAGGTGAATCTTCCTCGTCCCACTCAATAGGCAGCAAAGGCTTTGTCAAAGCTATTTTTAATACCTCATCAACATTATCGACGAATATAAGTTCCAGTCCATCTTTTACATTATCTGGTATATCAGCCATGTCTTTTTCATTTTCCTTTGGAATTATAACAGTTTTTGTTCCAGCTCTGAGAGCGGCTAATAATTTTTCTTTTAAACCACCAATCCCAAGTGCCTTTCCACGAAGCGTTACTTCACCTGTCATAGCAATATCTTTTCTAACCGGTATACCTGTCAACACTGAAACTATAGAAGTAACCATTCCTAGGCCTGCGGATGGACCATCTTTTGGAATTGCACCCTCTGGTACATGAATATGAATATCGCGCATCGGAAAAATAGTTGGTTTTATTCCGAACTCTATGCATCTTGAGCGAACATAAGATTTTGCGGCTTGAATAGACTCTTTCATTACATCGCCTAATTTTCCAGTAATAGTCATACGACCTTTTCCAGGCATTATAACCGACTCTATTGGCAATATATCGCCGCCAACTTCTGTCCAAGCAAGTCCTGTAACTATTCCAACCTGGTCATCATTATCAATTTCGCCAAATTTAAATTTTCTAACACCTGCAAACTCATGCAGGTTATCTCCATTTATTGTTAGTGATTTAATGTCACCTGCTACAATTTTTTTAACTGTTTTACGAGCGAGGTTAGCAAGTTCTCTTTCTAAACTCCTTACACCCGCTTCCCTAGTATAATATCTTATTAATCCAGTTATCGCACTATCATCAAGTATTAGCTCACCACTCTTTAAACCATGCTTCTCTAACATCTGTGGAGCTAAATGTTGTTTTACAATTTCTACTTTTTCATCTTCTGTGTAGCCTGCAATTCTAATAATTTCCATTCTGTCTAAAAGTGCAGGAGGCATCCTTAATGTGTTAGCAGTTGTAATAAACATTGTATCAGACAAGTCATAATCAACTTCTAAATAGTGGTCGTTAAATGAATTATTTTGTTCTGGATCAAGAACTTCCAATAAAGCTGATGAAGGATCTCCTCTGTAATCAGCTCCTAACTTATCAATTTCGTCTAATAGAAATAATGGATTAGACGATCCTGCTTTCTTCATCATCTGAAGAACCTTTCCAGGCAAAGATCCTATATAAGTTCTTCTGTGCCCTCTAATCTCAGCCTCATCTCTCACTCCTCCGAGTGACATTCTCACAAATTTTCTTCCCGTAGCTCGTGCAATAGATTTACCTAATGACGTTTTACCTACGCCTGGAGCTCCAACTAAACATAAAATTGGACCTTTCATTTTCTTTATTCTTTGCTGAACAGCCAAATATTCAAGTATTCTCTCTTTAACTTTTTCAAGGCCATAGTGATCTTCGTTGAGAACACTCTCTGCGAATTTGATATCTTTCTTAACTTTTGTCTTTTTGCCCCACGGTATTGTTAATATCCAATCTAAATAATTTCTTATAACACTGGATTCAGCGGACATTGGACTCATAGATTTCAACTTTTTAATTTCAGAGTAGCATTTTTCTTTTGCTTCTTTTGAAAGTTTGGTATTTTCGATTTTTTCCTCATATTCCTGAATATCATCCTTACCATCATCGCCCTCTCCAAGCTCCTTTTGGATAGCTTTCATTTGCTCATTTAGATAATATTCCCTTTGAGTTTTCTCCATTTGATTTTTAACACGACCTCTAATCTTTTTTTCAACTTGCATAACATCGAGTTCTGCTTGAATAAAATTCATTATCTTTTCAAATCTCTCGGTAAGGTCGATTGATTCCAATATATCTTGCTTATCAGACAATTTAATTGACAGGTGTGATGCGATAGTGTCACTCAACTTAGCTAAATCATCAATTTCATTTATTGTGCCAAGTACTTCAGGAGGAATTTTTTTATTTAAATTCACATATTTGTCAAAAAGATCTGTTATTGATTTAGATAATGCCCTTAACTTTTTATCTGAACTATCATTATTCTCATCTATAAGATCAATGCTGGACAGTAGATAATCCTCATTATCATTAAACATGTTAATCGAGGCTCTTTGAAGCCCCTCAACAAGCACTTTGACTGTGCCGTCAGGTAATTTTAATAATTGTAATACATTTGCGATTGTTCCAAAGTCAAAAAGGTCATCTTTTTTGGGGTCATCCACTGAAGCACTTTTTTGAGTGATGAGCATGATACGTTTATCACCGGCCATGACTTTTTCTAGCGCCTTGACTGACTTGTCTCTACCAACAAACAATGGAACCACCATATGAGGGAACACAACTATGTCTCTTAATGGCAAGACTGGGATATTATTTTCAACCATATTCGACTCGATAATCCTTTTATCAATAAAATGATCAATACTAAAACTAGTAAAGTTATTTATTTTTTTACTACTCTTTAAATGTGCATAAATTCCTGATTTTCAAGGAATAAAAGATTTGTGGGCTAAGCGCTTGTTTCTGAAGCTTTTTTGCCGTCTGTGTAAGTGTAGAGCGGACGAGCACGGCCTTCTGCAACTTCAGCATTAATCACAACCTCTTCAACGCCTTCAAGGGATGGTAATTCAAACATAGTATCGAGCAAGATACTCTCTAGTATAGACCTAAGTCCTCTTGCACCAGTTTTTCTCTCAATTGCTTTTTTTGCGATAACACTAAGAGCTTCATTTGAAAGTATTAGTTTAACATCTTCCATGTTAAATAGTGTTTGATATTGTTTCACCAGTGCATTTTTAGGCTCTTGAAGAATTTTTACTAGTGACTCTTCGTCTAAGTCTGTAAGAGTTGTGACAATAGGTAGTCTTCCTACAAATTCTGGTATTAGCCCATAACTCAACAAATCTTCAGGCTCCAAATGCTTTAAACTATTACCACCAGATTTCTCTTCATAGCTTTTAACTTTTGCTTGAAATCCAATACCTGACCCTTTTGATCTTTTGTTAATTATTTTATCTAACCCAGAAAAAGCCCCACCACATATAAATAAAATATTTGTCGTATCCACTTGTAAAAATTCTTGCTGTGGATGTTTTCTTCCACCTTGTGGTGGTACACTAGCAACTGTTCCTTCCATTATTTTAAGCAATGCTTGTTGTACACCCTCACCTGAAACATCTCTTGTGATCGATGGGTTTTCAGATTTTCTGCTAACTTTGTCAATTTCATCAATATAAACTATGCCTCTCTGTGCCCTTTCAACATTATAGTCAGATGCCTGTAATAATTTTAAAATGATATTTTCAACATCTTCTCCAACATATCCAGCCTCAGTAAGAGTTGTGGCATCTGCCATTGTAAATGGTACGTCTAAGATACGTGCTAGAGTTTGGGCCAATAAAGTTTTACCACAGCCAGTAGGTCCAATTAAGAGAATGTTTGATTTCGATAACTCTACATCTGACTTGAAATTGGAATGCTCAATTCTTTTATAATGATTATGTACAGCTACAGACAAATTGTACTTGGCATCTTTTTGTCCTATTACGAAGTCATCTAAAGTTGCACAGATTTCTTTAGGAGTTGGAATTCTACTTGATGATTTTGACTTAGTCTCCTTATTCTCCTCTTGAATAATATCGTTACATAACTCAACACACTCATCACATATGAATACAGTTGGCCCCGCAATCAACTTCTTTACTTCATGTTGACTCTTACCGCAAAAAGAGCAATAGAGCGTGTTCTTGCTTTTACTGTCGTTATTATTTTCACTCATAATACAATTTTTTAACAATCTGCGAATCAATAATTATTAAGAAAAACATTTATGTAGAAAAAAAACAATTAATTTTAAAAAAAAGTGTTTATAAACAGTGGATTAAATTGACTATTTGAGGCTATTTCTCAGTTTTTGGCTCAACCCTTTTTTCCTGAATGCTATCAATTATGCCAAATTTCTGAGCCTCTTCCGGTGACATAAAGTTATCTCTTTCAAGCGCCTCTTCGATTGCTTCAACGGGTTGGCCTGTATGTTTTGCATATATTTTGTTTAAATTTGCTTTCATTGCCAAAACCTCTTTCGCATGAATTTCTATGTCAGTTGCTTGACCTTGAAAGCCAGCAGATGGCTGGTGCACCATTATGCGGCTATTAGGTAAAGCATATCTTTTTCCTTTTTCACCTGCCGCAAGTAAGAATGAGCCCATTGAAGCAGCCTGTCCAAAACAAAGAGTTGAGACTGGAGACTGTATAAATTGCATTGTGTCGTAAATTGCCAATCCATCACTTACAACTCCACCAGGTGAATTTATATATAATGATATCTCTTTTTCGGGATTTTCAGACTCAAGAAACAAAAGCTGTGCTGAAACTAAAGAGGCCATGTGATCGTTAACTGGCCCAACTAAAAATATTATTCTTTCCTTTAATAATCTTGAATAAATATCAAAAGCACGTTCCCCTCTTCCCGTTTGTTCAACGACCATTGGTACCAATTGATCAAAAATTTTATTATCAATCATTATTACTTCTTAGTTTTTTTCTTAACTGTCTTTTTCTTTGCCGTTTTTTTCTTCACCTCAGTCTTATCAACTGAATTGACGTTATTATACATTTTGATAAACGAATCAACATCAACGTCCTTTTTTTTCAATTTAACCTTCGAAAGTATAAAGTCTACAATTTTATTTTCATATAAAGGAGCTTGAAGTTGCATAGCTGCATCCTGATTATTTCTATAATAATCAATCACTTTTTGTTCTTGTCCTTTAAAATTGCTTGCATATTCAAAGAGTGCTTTATTCATCTCCTCCGGCGTCACTGAGATTTCATTTACTTTCCCAACCTCTTGAAGAATCAAGCCAAGTTCAATTCTATTTTTTGCATCTTCCTTAAATTTAGCTTCATTATCAGAAGTCAATTTTTTATCTTTGATTTCCTTTTGATGATCAATCGATGATGGACTTTGTGAATTTAAATAATTTGCAGATAAGTTTTGAAATTCAACATTTATAAGATCTTCAGGTAACTCAAATTTATGCGCTGACTGGAGCTTTTCAAAGAGTACTTTTTTATCAAGATTTTTTGTTAGATCTGAGTACTCACTTTGCATTTGATTTTCGACCTTTCTTTTTAGATCCTTTAAATCAGTTGCGCCCATTGATTTTGCTAGTTCATCATCTACTTTTGACTCAACGGGTGAACTTATTTTTTTAATATTGCAATCAAACACAGCATTAGCATTTTGTAATTCTTTTGCTGAATAATCTTCAGGAAATTTGACGTTTATCTTTTTACTGTCTCCACTCTTTAGACCCACAAGGCCGTCTTCTAAATCCTTAATGTATCGTCCAGAGCCAATTACAATTGTCTGGCTTTCTGCTTTACCTCCGTCAAAATTCTTACCATCGATGGTTCCTTCATAATCTAATAAGACAGAGTCCTCTTTCTTAGCTTTATAATCACTGCCTTGCTCTTTATATGTTCTTTGAGATTTAGCAATTAAGTCTATTCGTTTATCAATTTCTTTTTTATCAAGCTTTACCGAAGTTGACTCGATTTCGATTTTACTAAAGTCGGCTAATTTAATTTCTGGAAAAACTTCAAACTCAATTTTAAACGTTTTATCAACATCTTTTTTTTCTTGTTCTTTATCTTTGTAATCAACTTTCGGCTGAGAAACAGGACGATGTTTTCCTTCTTGTATTATTTTTGAGACATTTTCATTTATTACAGCATTCAAAACTTCATTATTAATCGCATCACCATGTTTTTGCATAATGATATTATTTGGAACTTTACCTGGTCTAAAGCCATCAATTTTTACTGATTTTTTTACTTCCTCAATTCTTGACTCTAGCTTTGTGTTAAAATCTGCAGATGCAATAGTGAACTCATAAGCTCTTTTCAAACCCTTATTCAATACTTCTTTATAACTCATATTATCTTCTTACTAACAAATTGGTGCGGATAGAGGGACTCGAACCCCCATGAGTTGCCTCACTGGTACCTAAAACCAGCGTGTCTACCAATTCCACCATATCCGCGATTAATAGAAAATGCAAAATAGACTATTTTTTAGATGAATACAGTAAAATATTTAAATTTGATGCTATAGTTTTGACCATTAATTATGAGAAAAAATATTGTATTTTTAGATAGATCCACTTTTCCGTCTAATATTTTATTTCCAAAACTTGATTTTAATTATAATTGGAAAAACCATAATTTTACAAAAGTAAAAGAGGTCAAAAAAAGGATTGAGAAAGCACATATAATTGTTACCAATAAAATTGAACTGAATAGAGATAATTTATCTAGTGCAAAAAATTTAGAACTAATTGCGATAACTGCAACGGGAACGAATATAATAGACTTAAAGTACTGCAAAAAACATAACATCTCCATATGCAATCTAAGAGACTATGCTTCTATCTCGGTTGCTGAACACGTCTTAACTCTTATGCTTGCGCTTTCTAAAAATATAAAAGGTCTCGAAAAAGATATAGACAAGAAACTTTGGCAAAAAAGAAAAGTATTTGCATTACTTAGCAGAGAAATAAATGACCTACATGGCAAAACATTGGGTATAATTGGAAAAGGTTCAATAGGTATGAAAGTTGGCAGAATAGCTAAAGCATTTGGAATGAATATTAATTATTTTTCTGTTAGAAATTATAAAAAAACTGAATTTTTAAAATTCCTATCATCTCTTGATTATTTATCTATTCATTGTCCCTTAAATGAGAAAACAAAAGACCTGATAACAATTAAAGAATTAAAAATAATGAAAAAAAATATGATCTTAATTAACACTGCCAGGGGTGGCATAGTTAATGAAAATGATCTAGCAAAAGCATTAAAACAAAAAATCATTGCAGGATCTGGAATTGATGTCACAACTAGTGAACCTCCAAAAAAGTCTCACCCTTATTATAGCATATTAAATGAAGCAAATTTCATTTGGACACCTCATACCGCATGGGCATCAAATGAAACCTTGCAAGAAGCAATCAATCAATTAATAAAAAATATAAATTCTTTTTATAAAGGCAAAAAAAGTAATATCGTTTAAGCCTTTTTTATTCCAGCACACTTTTTTGAACAGTATATTACTCTACCCCAGTTCAACCTCCACTTTTTTCTCCAGTTGAAAGAGCGATTACAAACCGGGCATATTTTAGATGGCAAGTTTTCTTTTTTCATGATCTAATTATTAAATAATATGAAATTGTTTCAAGTCCATACAGGTTTTTATGATCCTAATATTTCAGATGGCTTTTACGAAGGACACACTAATATCTTTGTCTGTGCGAAAGATGAAAAAGAAGCTCGAAAAAAAGTGAAAGAAAAAGAAGAATATAAGAAGTTTAAGATGCACATCGATGGTATACAGGAAATAACTATCGTGGATGACTATAAAGTTGAGCTAAATAAAATTTAGGCCCTAGTACACTTACCGCTCATAAAGGTTCTATAAATCTCATCCACTTCCTCGTCAGTAAGAGTTGTTCTATTAAACATTTTATCAATTATATAGCACTTTTGATCAACAGTTATGCTCTCACTTGATATTCCTTGAAGAATTGAATTAGCCGATAGAGTATTGTTAAACATTGCAATACCCTTGTCGTTAACAGAGTCAAATACAATAAACCTCTCATTGTTATTTAATTTATCCCATGGTTTCCAGTCAGTAGACATATCATAAGGAATATTATTTGGATCCCCATCGTAAGCAAAATTTACCCAATACTGTCCCATTTTTGTAGAGAGCTCTAAATCAGTGGGCCTATTATTTTCGTTATACATTATGTCATTTATCGCATCAGCGCTCTCGCCTAATAAGCCGCCTGATTTAAAAATAAAAGCTAACTCCATTGCATGTGCAGCACCTAGAAGATTGGGCAGATCTACACCTAAATAGACATTTTGTTCATCCCAATCAAATCTATAAGCATATACATTTGATTTTTTGTAATTAGACGTAAAGTCAGACGGTAGATCTACAGCGCCATATTTCCATGACTCTGCCATGTATCTGGCGTAAATATCATAATACTTTGGATCTTTTGGTTTTACATACAAATCAAGATATTCCGATATTGGACTTAAGAAAGACAATGGTCTATTCACAAATTCATCGTTCATAAACATAAACAGTTTATCTTCATCTCGTGTCGAACCAAATATCATAGGTTTATCATGCATTTCCCCATCCCTATAAGCTCCATAGATTCCCTTATTAGGAATTACTACTCCATCAGGAATTACATTCGGGACATCAATTAATCCAGCCGCATCAGGTCTTGGCCTATAATATGAAATAATATCATTTGCATCTGCAGATCTTAAAAGGTCGACAGAAAGTATCTGATTACTCATGAAATTTGAAATTTCCTCATCAGATATTGATGAATTTTTTGATTTAATTAAGTGTCTTAATAAACTTTTAGATCCTGCTCTTTCATTATTTTCTGCATACTTCAAAGAGTCTGAGCCGAGATAACCGCTTTGAGAAATTCCTCTTTGAAATAAGTTTTCACTTAAAGGTGAAGTCATAAGTGAAATTACATTTCTTGCTCCAGCAGATTCGCCGAAGATGGTTATATTATTTGGGTCGCCATTAAAATCCGAAATATTCTCATTAACCCATTCTAACGATTTTATGATATCGAGAGTTCCAAAATTTGCACTTTGGTCTAATTCATTATTTGTGTCTTGATTTAAACCACTGTAAGCAAACCATCCAAAAGGTCCTAATCTATAGTTTGTTGTAACTAGAATGACATCATGCTCCATTATGAAATCTCCGGAAGTAAATAAGTTTGAAGCTGAATAACCCCAGGTATTTCCTCCTCCGTGTATCCAAAACATAACTGGCAATTTCTTTTTACTGTTGTATGCCTTTTCTGAAAGATAGATATTTAAATAAAGACAGTCCTCTGATCCAACTATCGAACCTCCCTCAATACCATCCATTGAGTCATAAAAATTACTAACTTGCATGCATCTATTAGGTAACGTTGTAGCTTCAAATGTATCAGGCAGCTGGTCTAATTCTCTTGGAGCTTTCCATCTTAAGTCATCTACTGGCGGTTTTGCAAAAGGAATGCCTACAAAAGAAATAGTTTTTGAACCATCTTTTTCTTTTGCTACTGATCCAATAAAATCAGTGTTTTTGGATTTAAATGTATATTTCTGATCTTCTGCAAAACTTATATTCAAACAAAATGTAAGAAAAAGAGTTAGAAGTAATGATATTTTATTAATTTTCCTCAACATACGAATGCAGTTTTTTAATCATCAGGGGGATGTTGTCAATAAGATCCTCTGCAATTAATCCCGGACCTATCATTTCTCCAAGTTTTGAGTGAATATATGCTCCAGCGCAAGCCGCATCAAAGGCATTCATCTTATTATCTCCAACTAGTGAAGCAACGATTCCAGCAAGAACATCCCCTGATCCTGCTGTTGCTAGATATGGAGCTTCGCTTGTATTTATTACAACATTGCCTTGAGGGTCAGCAATAACTGTATCAGCGCCTTTGAGTAAAACTATACTTCCTGCTAATTTGGCTGCCTCAACACACTTGAGCACTTTATCTTCCATTAACGCAATACCTTCACCAAATAGTCTTTTAAATTCTCCTTCATGAGGTGTGAGTATTGTATGCGGATAAGTATCTATAAATAATTCTTCTGGATTATTTTCAAAACATGTAATTGCGTCTGCATCAATTACACAATGATCCACAAAAGCCAGTGCCATTAAAGTTCTTGCTTTTGTTTCATCATTTACTCCATTTCCAGGGCCTATGAGGACACTTGAAACTCTTTTGTCTTTTAAAAGTTTTTGAAAATCGTTTTTTTCTTTTATTACTGATAGTAATTCAACTGAGATTTGTGGTTCTAATATTTTTGCTGTTTCTTCATCGCAGACCATTGTTACTGCTCCTGCCCCAACTCGCATAGCTGATCGACCAGCTAATCGAGCTGCTCCAGTTTGAAATTGAGGACCAGTATTGATTATAAGCATTCCTCTTGAATATTTATGATCACTTGAAACTGGAAATGGAAATTTTTTAATCCATAATGATGGATCATTTTTTTTTATATTCGGCATGATTTTATCAAATACGTTTTTTTTAATTCCAATATCCTCAACTACTATTTCTCCACAATATTTTTTTCCAGGATACAAATAATGACATTTTTTTTTATTAAAAAAAGTAATTGTTTTTGAAGCTTTAAAAGCTTCTCCAAGAACAGCAGATGTATCGCCATTAATGCCAGATGGAATATCTACGGAGAAAACATCTAATTTAGATTGATTAATTTTACTAACTAAAGAACTTAAATCATTTGACATTGCTCTTGATAACCCTGTACCAAACAAAGCGTCAACTACATAACAATAATTTGATAAACTTCTAATTTTGGAAACAAATAATGATTTATTAAGTTTTTGTTTATAATGTAAATTGTCATCACTTTCCTTGGCTTTACTAATAGGGCAATAAATATCTATTTCCATACCTTGCATTAAAAGAAGGTCAGCTGCAACATAGCCATCGCCACCGTTATTTCCCGGACCACAAATAAAGAGCGCCCTTTTACCTCTTTGAACAGGAAGATTGTTGAAAACTTTCTTTCCTGCGTTAAACATCAGATCCAAACTAGAAATACCAGACTCAATAGTTAAATGGTCGGCCTTTGCCATTTCTTTGTTACTAAGGATGTATTGAGTCATTTATTAGAAATCGCCTATAAGTGTATGTTTTAAATAAAGATATGTAAAATATACCTCTACTTATAATTAAATCTATATGTCAATTTGGCATAAAAACATTATATATACATTCTATCATTAATTTTAACTTCTTTCAGAAAATTAATGTATAAAACTTAAGAGTTAACTCACAATGAAAAAAATCGAAGCTGTCATAAAGCCATTTAAGATAGATGATGTAAAAGAAGCACTTGAAAAAGTTGGGGTGCGTGGGATCACTATATCTGAAGCTAAAGGCTTAGGTAGACAAAGAGGTTTTACTGAAGTTAACACTGGTGTTGAATATGGTGATTTTCTTCCGAAAATTAGATTAGAAATAATCTTACAAGATGATCTTGTCGATACGGCCGTCGAAGCGATTAGGGCTTCAGCAAACACAAATCGTATTGGTGATGGTAAAATATTTGTTTCTAACATTGAAACAGTTATGAGAATTCGTACAGGCGAGACTGGTTCGGACGCATTATAAACTTAATTCAGGGAGAAATTAATGTCAGATATGAAAACTTATGAATACATATGGCTTGATGGTTACACGCCAGAGCCTTTTATGAGAAGTAAAGTAAAAGCAACCGAAGAAAAATCAGCACCAGACTGGTCATTTGATGGTTCATCTACTCAACAAGCAGAGGGAGGAAGCTCAGACTGTCTTCTTCTTCCTGTTCAAACTTATTCTAATCCAAATGGACACGATATAGTAATGACACAGGTACAGGCTGCAGACCATACAACTCATCCATCAAACTTTAGAGCTGCGGCCGCGGAAGTTGTTTCCGACGAATGGTGGTTTGGTTTTGAACAAGAATTTTTTTTAACTGACGCTAAAACTGGTGAACCACTTGGCTGGGAAGATGGTACGCCAAGAGAGCAAGGTGAATTTTATTGTGGTGTTGGAGCGGGCAATGTTGTTGGTAGAGCGATATCAGATGCACATCTAAAAGCTTGTATAGATCTTGGGATTACGCTTACTGGAACTAATGCAGAAGTTGCACTTGGCCAATGGGAATATCAATGCTTTGGAAAAGGTATTAAGGCAGCTGATGATTTATGGGTAAGCCGATATTTACTCATGAAAACTGCTGAGGAACACGGCGTTGGAGTGAACTTTCACCCAAAACCAAAAACTGGTGATTGGAACGGTTCTGGTATGCACACTAATTTTTCTAATGAACAAATGAGATCTTCTGGATCAGAAGAATTATTTACATCAATGTGCGACAAGCTTGGAAAGGTTCATGAAGAAGGTATTGCAGCTTATGGATCTGACAATAATATGAGGCTTACTGGACTTCACGAGACACAAAGTATCGATAAATTTTCATATGGTGTAAGTGATAGAGGTGCTAGTATACGTATTCCAGTTTATACTGTTGAACATAATTGGAATGGGTATCTTGAAGATAGAAGGCCAGCATCGAATGCTGATCCATACAAAATTGTATCACATATAGTTGGGACTTTGACTAAATAAATTCCATAATTAGGGGATCATATGGGTACTGCGAACGAAGTGCTAAAAAAATTTAAAAATGGTGAAGTCAAGTATCTCGATATGAGATTTACTGATCCAAAAGGCAAACTTCAACATTTAACGATGGACGGTACAGCAGTAGACGATGATCTCCTAAACAGCGGAGTCTTTTTTGATGGATCCTCTATATCTGGCTGGAAAGCTATAAATGAGTCAGACATGGTTCTCAAACCGGACTTAACCACAACGGTAATGGATCCTTTTACAGCCCAACCAACATTAATTGTATTTTGCGATGTTCTCGATGCAGTTTCAAAGGAACCATATGAGAGAGATCCAAGAGGAACTGCAAGAAAAGCAGAAGAGTATGTCAAGGCAAGTGGAATTGGCGATACTGTATATATGGGTCCAGAAGCAGAGTTTTTTATATTTGATGATGTAAAATTTCAAGTTGATATGAATAAATCAATGTTTG
Source organism: uncultured Pelagibacteraceae bacterium (assembly GCA_902589175.1). GTDB lineage: Bacteria > Pseudomonadota > Alphaproteobacteria > Pelagibacterales > AG-422-B15 > CACNXQ01. The sequence continues at coordinate 31,753 of CACIRX010000003.1, forward strand.
AAATTGATAGTACGGAAGGTCCATATAATTCTGGACGATCTTATGAAAGCGGCAACTTAGCGCACAGACCAGCTGTAAAAGGAGGATATTTTCCTGTACCGCCTGTTGATAGCGCTCAAGATATAAGAACAGAGTTTCTTGAAGAATTAAAAAATTTAGGACTGAAGATGGAAAAACATCATCATGAAGTTGCTCCAAGTCAACATGAATTGGGTCTGAAGTTTGATACTTTACTTAAACAGGGCGACGCTATGCAGCTTTATAAGTATGGCGTACACATGGTCGCAAATGCATTTGGTAAAACTGCTACATTCATGCCTAAGCCAGTCAAAGGCGATAATGGAACTGGAATGCATACACACCAATCCATATGGAAAAACGGCGAACCTCTATTTGCAGGAGATAAATATGCAGGCTTATCCGAGATAGCATTGCACTACATTGGTGGGGTCATAAAACATGGAAGGGCACTTAACGCGTTTACGAATGCTAGCACAAACAGTTATAAGAGACTAATACCAGGGTTTGAGGCTCCAGTAATACTTGTATATTCAGCAAGAAACAGGTCTGCCTCGTGTCGGATACCTGTTTCAGATAATCCGAGAGGAAAAAGAGTTGAAGTTAGGTTTCCAGATCCTTCGGCGAATCCTTATTTGGCATTTTCAGCAATGCTAATGGCAGGGATGGACGGTATAAAAAATAAAATTGACCCAGGAAATGCTGCCGATGAAGATCTTTATGAATTACCAGAGGAAGAGGTTAAAAAATTGCCAACTGTTTGTGGTTCTCTTAGAGAGGCACTTGAAGCGGTTGACGAAGATAGAGCTTTTTTAACTGAAGGTGGAGTTTTTACTGATGACCAAATTGATGCATATATAGACCTAAAAATGGAAGATGTATATGATCTAGAACATTCACCTCACCCTATTGAATACAAAAACTATTTTAGTGTGTGACAATTAGTTGAATTCTAGAGTGTGACCTTTGTAAATAAAATGCTATATATATTAAAATGGAATTAACAACAGAACACGAAGAATTAAAGAGATCAGCTCTTAAATTTGTTGAAGATGAAATTAACCCCTATGTAGACGAGTGGGAAGAAAATGAAATTTTCCCAGCTCATGAGCTATTCAAAAAATTAGGTGATCAAGGATTTCTTGGAGTAACTAAACCTGAAAAGTACGGTGGATCAGGGTTAGATTACTCATATGGAGCGGTTCTTAATGAAGCATTAGCACATATTAAGTGTGGTGGTGTTCCAATGGCTATTGGTGTACAGACAGATATGTCAACTCCGGCATTGGCGCGCTTCGGCAGTGAGGAGATATGCAATGAATTTTTAAAACCATCTATTACTGGAGATCTTGTTTCTTGTCTTGGTGTTTCTGAACCAAGTGCTGGTTCTGATGTGGCTGCTATTAAGACTTATGCAGTTAAGGATGGTGATGATTACGTAATTAATGGATCAAAAATGTGGATTACAAATGGCACTCAAGCAGACTGGATGTGTATGCTTGCAAACACTGAAACAGACCATAAGAATAAACATTTAAACAAATCTCTTATATGTGTACCTCTTAAGGAAAATGGCAAAAGAGCAAAAGGTGTCACAATTAATCGTAAACTAAAAAAAATGGGTATGCATTCGTCTGATACTGCTGAAATATTTTTTGACGATGTAAGAGTGCCGCAGAAAAATTTAGTCGGAGAAGAAGGTAAAGGCTTTATTTATCAAATGATGCAATTTCAAGAAGAAAGACTTTATGCAGCTATTGCTGGCTATACTGGCTGTGAATTAGCTATTAATGAGACCATTAATTATACAAGACAAAGAAAGACATTTGGTAAGCCTATTCTTGACAATCAGATTGTTCATTACAAACTTTCTGAACTGATGACGGAGGTTGAAGCTTTAAAAGCTCTTACATGGAAAGGAATTGAGATACATGTAAATGGTGGTGATTGTACAAAGTTGGCTTCAATGTCAAAGCTAAAAGCCACACGACTTTCTAGAAAAGTTAACGACGAATGCTTACAATATTGGGGTGGAATGGGTTATATGAATGAGTCGCCTATTTCAAGAGCATATAGAGATGGACGTTTAGGTTCGATTGGCGGTGGATCAGATGAAGTAATGCTAGGCATTATATCAAAATATCTCGACATTCTTCCAGGAAAAAATTAATTACATTCTTGCAACGCCGAAAGTGTTTGGCTTTAATTCTCTTTTATCGCCATCACTAATGATGTTTAAGCATTCACCTAAAATCTTTCTTGTATCTTTTGGATCAATTATTCCATCATCCCATAATCTTGCTGAGCAAAATATTGCTTCACCTTCCTCACGGTATTGATCAATTATTTTCTGCTTCATGCCTTCAAGCATTTCAAGGTTCTCTCCGTAAATTTTTTTGGGGTCTTGACCTTTTCGTTCGGCACCTTCAAGAGCTACTTGAGCCATTGTTCTAGCGGCCTGTTCTCCTCCCATTACACTCATTTTTGCATTTGGCCATGAGAATAAAAATCTTGGATCGTAAGATCTTCCCGCCATTCCATATTCTCCCGCACCAAAAGAAGCTCCAATCCTAAGTGTTATTTTAGGAACGGTGCAATTAGTAACAGCCTGTATCATCTTTGAGCCGTGTCTTATCATTCCTTTTGCTTCCTCTTTAGTTCCCACCATAAAACCAGTTATATTTTGAAGAAAAATTAGCGGTGTATTTGATTGGGAACAAATTTGTATAAATTGAGTAGCTTTATTAGCACTTTCAGAGAATATTGGTCCGTTATTTCCTAAAATTCCAACTTTATAACCTTGTATAGTTGCATGACCTGTTATGAGAGTTTTGCCCCAGCCTTCTTTGAATTCTAAAAAATCAGAACCATCAACAATTCTTGCAATCACTTCTCGGCAATCATAAGGGGTTTTATAATCAACTGGTACAACGCCTGTTAACTCATCAGGTGAATAAACGGGTTCTTCATAATCAGACTTTTGAGTAGAAATGAAATCATTGTTCCATCCAATATTCTTCATGACATCTCTTGCAATCTCAATTGCATGCGCATCATCGTTTGCCATATATTCTGCAAGTCCGGAAACTGCAAAATGCAAATCTGCTCCACCAATTTCTTCATCGGTAGCAATCTCGCCAAGCGAAGCTCTCAATAAAGGAGGTCCTGCTAGAAATATTTTTGATCTTTCCTTAACTACAATTATATAGTCAGATAAGCCTGTCTGGTAAGCGCCCCCTGCAGTTGATGAACCGTGAACTACGCCAATTGTCGGAATTCCCATTGCTGACATTTTAGAAAGATTGGCAAAACTTCTACCGCCTTTAATAAACATATCGGTCTGTCTCAGTAGATTTGCACCAGCACTCTCTATTAACTGAATAAAAGGTAATTTATTTTCAAAAATTATTTGAGCACCTCTTAACGCCTTTTCAGTGCCCATCGCAGATGCACTTCCCCCTTTAATACCCGCATCTGAAACACCAATCATGCAACGAACGCCTGCAACATAACCAATGCCGCTAATAGAGTTTCCCCATCCAATATTTTTATCGCCATCATCATCGCCAATCTTGTAACCAGCAAGGGTGGATAATGGAAGCCAAAAACTACCTGGATCTAATAGTCTTTTTAATCTTTCACGAGGCAGCAACTGTCCTCTTTTATCAAACTTAGCCTTAGACCTAGCGGAATTATCTGCTATTTTTTGTTCTAAAGTTCTAATTTCATCAATAAGCTTTTGATGGTCCTCCTGATTTTTTTTGAAGGACTCTGAATTAATCATTATTTTTGATTCAATAACCGGCATACTAAAATCCTAATAAATTCATGCTGTTAGAGTAAATAAATATTACACAATGTAAAGAATCTATTATTAGTTGTATTGTTTGTTATGAGAAAGAAATCAAAGAAAAATAAATCAATTAAAAAGAAGAGTTCATCCAAAAAGACAATAAAAAATTCAAACACATCTTACACTGCAAAAGATATTGAAGTCCTTGAAGGTTTAGAACCGGTTAGAAAGCGACCCGGAATGTACATTGGGGGAACAGATATAATGGCAATGCATCACCTGGTAAGCGAGGTACTTGATAATTCAATGGATGAAGTTGTTGCTGGTTTTGCAAATAAGGTAGAAATTAAGCTAGTTTCCCAGGACACGATTGAAATCTCTGATAATGGGCGAGGCATTCCTGTTGATAAGCATCCAAAATTTAAGATACCTGCGGCTGAGGTCATTATGACAACACTACACTCTGGGGGCAAGTTTTCAAAAAATAATTACAAAACTTCTGGCGGTTTGCATGGCGTTGGAATTTCTGTTGTAAACGCGCTATCTAAAAAACTAACTCTTGAAATTGCAAGAGATAAAAAATATTTTGTACAAACTTATAGTCAAGGTTCTCCTAAAAATAAATTAAAAGCATCCGCAAAAGGACCTCTTAAAAAGGGTACAAAAATAGTATTTTCACCGGACCCAGAAATTTTTGGCAAAGAAATAGAATTTGATGCTTCAATTATATATAATATGGCAAAAGCTAAAGCCTATCTTATACCAGATGTTGAAATTCATTGGTCATGCAGTAAGGCAACCGCCAAAAAAAATATTCCATTATCAGATAAACTACATTACTCCGATGGAATTAAAGATTATTTAAATAATCTTTGTACGCCCAATGACCCTATTTTTGAAGATCCATTTTATTTCAACACCGAGATAGATGTTGATAGTGGTAAAATTGAGGGAATTATAAATTGGTTTAATGTGATGGAACCTATAAATGAATCTTATTGTAACACAATTAAAACCCCATTGGGCGGTACTCATGAAAGCGGTTTCAAGTCAGGAATTTATAAGGCATTTAAAGATTTTTCAAAAATTAAATACGAAAAAAAATCATCTCAAATTAATCAAGAAGATCTCTTTGGTTCATCTGGATCAATCTTATCTGCTTTTATAGAAAACCCTGAGTTTCAAGGCCAGACAAAAGAAAAGTTATCAAGTATAGAGCCTGGTCGTAAAATTGAAATGAAAGCACGACAACTATTTGAACAATGGCTTACAAAAAAAACTAGGTCTGCTGAAGAATTATTTCAATACGCATTTAATCGATCACAGTTAAGACTGCAATCCAAGTCAAATCAAATCATAGAAAAAAATATAAAAAGAAAAAAAACAACCTTACCAGGTAAACTTGCTGATTGTTCAATTGATGGAAATAAAGGAACTGAAATTTTTCTTGTTGAAGGAGACTCGGCTGGTGGATCGGCAAAACAAGCAAGAGATCGCCAAACACAGGCCATTTTACCTTTAAGGGGTAAGATTTTAAATGTGATCAGTGCCGGAAGAGATAAAATAAATGCAAACCAAGAAATTACTGATTTAATGCAAGCTATTGGATGTAAGCGAGGAGATAAATTTAATAGCAAAGATATTAGATACGAAAAAATTATAATTATGACAGATGCTGATGTTGACGGTGCTCATATATCCACCTTATTGATGGCATTCTTCTATAAAGAATTTCCAAAACTAATTGATGAAGGGCATCTGTACTTATCCGTGCCTCCTTTATACAAAATATCTAAAGGAGCTAAAACGTATTACGCTCTAAATGATAAACATAAAGATGAAATAATAAAAAAAGAATTTAAAAATTCAGAAGTTACCATTAATAGATTCAAAGGATTAGGTGAGATGATGCCTGCTCAATTGAAAGAGACAACTATGTCGCAGGAAAATAGAACCTTATTAAAAGTTCAAATTGCATCAAAAGACAAAAAGAAAACTCATAAATCTGTAGATTCTTTAATGGGCAAAAAACCTGAATTGAGATATAAGTTTATTGTCGAAAACTCAAAAAAAATAGCAGCTGAGAGTATTCTCTAAGATAACCTTTTTATATTTTTTTCCGTAGATTCAGTAAATGGAGCTGTAATCATCTTACCCGCATCTAAGATATTTTGACCCTTCAGAACTGATCTCTTATGACTAAAGTTCTTAAAGCCATCGTAACCATGATAAGAGCCCATTCCACTAGGACCAACCCCTCCAAAAGGTAGATCATGCATAGAAAATTGGAATAAAACATCGTTTATTACCGCTTGACCAGATGAAGTATTGTTTAAAACAGTATCAATTTCTTTTTTATCATCGCCAAAATAATATATTGCAAGCGCTTTAGGGTTCTTATTTATGAACTCTATTGTTTCATTAAAGCTCTTATATGTTTTTACTGGCAATAAAGGTCCAAATATTTCTTCTTGCATAATCTTCATATCATCCGTTGGATTTAAAACTAAAGTAGGTAATATTTTATGGTGCTCTTGTTGCGAAAGGTCTTCGTTTGCAGGGTTTATTTCTACAATAGTAGCTCCCTTTGACTCAGCATCTTTTACTAATTCACGAAGTCTCTCGTAGTGATTCAAATGAATTATGGATGTATAATCTGGATTGTTTTTTATCGTTGGATAATTTTCACTAACATGGGATTTTGCATGATCAACAAATTCATCTGTTTGCCCCTCAGGAACCATTACATAATCAGGTGATATACAAATTTGCCCTCCATTTAAGAGCTTTCCCATCATTATCTTATCAACACTTTTTTTCATTTTGGCATTTGGACCAACTATTACTGGCGATTTGCCACCTAATTCAAGAGTAAGCGGTACTAAATTTGATGCTGCCTCAGATGCAACTTTTTTAGCTACATTTGTTGATCCAGTGAAAAGCAGATGATCAAATGGTAATCCTGCAAAATCTTGCGAGGTTTGAGGACCTCCATTTACTATAACAACTTCTTCATCACTAAAAAATTTATTAATAAGTTCTTCAGTTAATTCAGAGGTTGCTGGAACGAACTCTGAGAGCTTCATCATTGCATTATTTCCAGCCGCAAATATTTCTATTAAAGGCGCAATACTCAGAGTTAGTGGGAAGTTCCAAGGAGAAATAACACCAACTACTCCATAAGGCTGGAATTGAACATAAGCTTTTGCGCCAAGTAATCCTAATGGGAAGTTAGGTTTTCGCTTATCAGGCTTAACCCATCTTTTAATATTTTTTAATGCGTCTTTTGCATTATTAATTACAGGCATTGTGTCAGCCATTAGACTTAACTGCTCATGTCGTGTGCCAAAATCAGATCTTAACGCGTCATGAAAAGCATCTATATTTTCCTCAACTAAAGTTTGTATTCTTTTTATACGATCAATACGTACATTTAAATCTGGGTTGAAGTTTTTTAAAAATGGTTGTTTTAATTTATTTAATTTTGAGAGCATTTCTTCTCTACTTACCTCTGGATAAGTGCTCCCTATAGATACGTTTCCTAATCCCATATTTTATCCTTTATTAAACAAGTTTATAAATTAATCCAAAATAACAAAAAAATATACTTTTTTGTTTTCTCATATGCATGTAATAATTAATAAATGACCAATGTTTTAAAAACTGAAATCGTTGATGATATTGCTATTTTAACGCTGAATGACCCTGAAAGGCTAAACGCACTTTCTATGGACATGATTTCAGAGCTTCATAAGCAAGTAAAATCTATAAATAGTGGAGAATTAAAAGTTCGATGTGCCGTCCTAACAGGAGCTGGAAGAGGTTTTTGTGCGGGCGCAAACCTTGTTGAAGGAGCAAGCTTAGGTGATAATATAGATCCGGGAGAAACCTTAGAAAAAGTTTACCATCCTTTTCTAATAGATTTAAAAAATCTAAATGTTCCATTGATTACGGCTGTTAATGGAGTGGCTGCTGGAGCAGGTTGTTCATTGGGTGTATTTGGAGATTTAGTTTATGCCTCTAAATCTGCATACTTTTATCAAGCGTTTAAATTTATAGGACTTGTGCCAGATGCTAGCTCTACTTACGTAATTCCTCGAAAAATAGGTATGGCAAGAGCAATGGAATTTTCATTAATTGGTGAAAAAGTTTTAGCTGATAAAGCTCTTGAATGGGGTCTTGTAAATCATGTTGTTGAAGATGACAAACTAATGGAAGAAGTAATGAGCACAGCAAGAACATTAGCTTCAGGACCTACTGTAGCTTTAAAATTAATTAAACAATTATATTGGGATAGTTTTTCGAATAACTTTGAAGGTCAGCTTGCTGCGGAAAGCTCAGCACAAACAATTGCTGGCAAAACTGAGGATAGCAAAATTGGAGTAATGTCGTTCATTCAAAAGAAAAAAGCTGAATTCAAAGGTAAGTAACTAAGATTTATAGCTTTCAAGAAATTCTTTTGAAAAAGACATAAAGCGATCCTCCTCTATAGATTTTCTAATATCTGCCATAAGACTCTGATAAAAATATATATTGTGCAAAGAAAGCAACATGCCACCTAGCATCTCCTTTGCATTAAATAAATGATGTATATACCCAGCAGAGTAATTTTTACATACAGGATTATCTGAGTTTTTATCAATTGGATCATCTAAATTTTTGTATTTTGCATTTCTAATATTAATTGGTCCATGACGAGTAAAGGCTTGTCCATTCCTACCACTTCTAGTTGGCAATACGCAATCAAACATATCAATTCCTCTAGCAACACTACCAAGAATATCATCAGGCTTGCCCACACCCATTAAATAATGTGGTTTGTCGTCAGGTAGATGAGGCGAAGTAAATTCAAGTACCTCAAACATTTGAGATTGGCTTTCACCTACTGCAAGACCCCCTACTGCATAACCATCAAAATTTATTGCTTCTAGAGCTTTTACAGACTCTTTTCTTAAATCCTCAAACACGCTTCCCTGAACGATGCCAAATAATTTGTTGTTATTTCTTTCTATGAAATAATCTTTACATCTTTTTGCCCATCTCATAGATAATTCCATTGAGTTTTTTGCTTGATCATGGGTACAAGGAAAAGCTGTACATTCATCAAATGCCATTACAATATCTGAGTTTAAGTTAGTTTGTATTTCAATTGAACTTTCTGGAGTAAGCATTACTTCTTTTCCATCTATATGTGATGAAAACTTAACACCTTCCTCACTAATCTTTCTTAGTTTAGACAGAGAAAATACTTGGTATCCACCAGAATCTGTGAGTATAGGTTTGTCCCAATTCATAAACTTGTGAAGCCCGCCGAATTCTTTTATTAGTTCGGATCCTGGTCTAAGCATTAGATGGTAAGTATTGCCTAAAAGGATTTCCGAGCCTGTTTCAATTAGGTCTTTTGTAAAGACACCTTTGACGGTTGCAGCTGTACCAACTGGCATAAAAGCAGGCGTATTTATCTCCCCATGAGAGGTTATTAATTTACCTCTTCTGGCATTTCCATCTGTTTTTAGTATTTTAAAATCGCTCATTTCTTAAATAGTAAACTAACATCACCGTATGAAAAGAAACGGTATTTATTTGTTACGGCATGTTTATAAATTTTAAATATTTCTTCAGTGCCTGCAAATGCGGAGACTAATAGCAATAAAGTAGATTTTGGTAAATGAAAGTTAGTCAATAGCATATCAACAATTTGAAACTTATATCCAGGCTTTATAAATATATTTGTTTCTCTATTAAATTTCTCTACTACATTATTTTTTGCGGCACTTTCTAAAAGTCTTAGTGTCGTTGTTCCAACAGCAATAATTTTTCCACCTTTTTTCTTACATTGATTAATTTTCATTGCAGTTTTTTCATCAATTATACCGTTCTCAGAATGCATCACATGATTATCAACATCCTCGTTTCTTATAGGTAAGAACGTACCGGCTCCAACATGTAAAGTAATCTCAACTAATTGATCACTCTCAACCAGTTTGTTTATTATTTCATCATTAAAATGTAAGCCAGCAGTTGGAGCTGCTACAGAACCTTTTTCTTTTGCATATACAGTTTGATAATCAGTAAAATCCTTTTGATCACTTTTCCTTTTTTTTTGAATATATGGTGGCAGCGGCATAAGTCCAAATTGATTCAAATAATTATCAAATTCTTCCTCACTACAATTAAATTCTAATTCAACCTCACCATAATCTAATTTTTTTCTAATCGTACAAGACATCTCATTATTGAAACTGATTATACTGTTTTCACTTACATTCTTTGCAGGTTTCAAAAATGCAAACCACTTATTGCTTGATAGTTTTTTATGCAGCGTAACCTTAATGTTTTTTTTTGAGTGAAATCCCTCAAGGAAAATAGGGATAACTTTTGTGTTATTAATTACAACCAAGTCATTATGGCCAACATAATCAATAAATTTACTGAAGTTCGTATCAGATATCTCATTTTTATAAACCAACATCCTCGATTCTTCTCGAGGCTCACATGGTCTTTCAGCGATCAGATTATCTGGTAGTTCAAAGTCAAATTGACTTAATTTCATGAAAATTATAGATCTGAAATGACCCTTACAGTTATCATTTCATCTGGGTCATCTACACTTCCAGAGCCTGGCTCTCCTCGTTTAATCTTGTCAACAAACTCCATCCCTTCTACGACTTGACCAAATACAGTATACTGGCCGTCTAGATGCGGAGCCTCGGCAAAACATATAAAAAATTGACTATTAGCTGAATCCGGGTCGGCTGTTCTTGCCATCGATACTGTTCCACGAAGATGAGGTGTATCACCAAATTCATTTTTCAAATCAGGCTTGGTTGATCCGCCTGTTCCATTTCTATTTTCACCATCACCAGTTTGAGCCATAAAGCCCTCTATAACACGGTGAAAGGGTACTCCATCGTAAAAGCCTTCTCTTGCAAGTTCTTTAATTCTATTTACGTGATTTGGGGCAATATCAGGTAGTAATTCTATTATTACATTACCATCTTTCAGCTCTATTTGGATTGAATTTTCTGGATCATTTGCCATGACAACTCCTTCTGCGATTAACGCTGTAAAAAATGAAAATACAAAGATTAAAGTTCTTATTAATTTCATTTTATTTATTTAAATTTATCTTTTAATTTTTGCTCAACAAACTTATTTGTAAAATTACTGATATTTCCTCCCAAACGTGCAATTTCTTTTACAAAATTAGAGGAAATTGATTGCCGTTGAGCGTCTGCCATCAAGAATACTGTTTCAATATTATTATCTAATTGTCTATTCATACCCAACATCTGAAACTCATATTCAAAATCAGAAACAACACGAAGACCTCTTATGAGTATCTTTGCATCTAGCGAATTAGCTAAATCAATCAATAAATTATCAAATGCAATTACTTCAATTTTATCATTTGATGAAAACTCATTTTCTATCATTTCTTTTCTTTCATCTAAATCAAATAAAGGTGATTTATGCGGGCTGTCAGCAACTGCAATATATAATTTATCAACAAGTTTTGTAGCCCTATTGATAATATCAATGTGCCCTTTATGAATGGGATCAAAGCTTCCAGGATATATGCCAGTTCTACTCATGTTTGGAATATATAATGATTATTTAAAGACCTCTAGTAATTTATTAACTATCTAGCTCAACTCTGCTTGCAGAAACAACTTTTTCTTCTTTTGTTGTTTTAAATATACTTACTCCCTGCGTATTTCTACCAGCTACGCGAACATCTTTTACCGGGCAGCGAATTAATTGACCTGTTTTAGTTATCAGCATTATATCATCATCATTATTGACTGGAAAAGAAGCTAGAACATCGCCATTTCTATCTGATGTCGCAATACACATAATGCCCGATCCTCCGCGATTAGAAACTCTAAACTGGTAAGAAGAAGATCTTTTACCAAAGCCATTTTCAGTAACTGTTAAAATGAATTGTTCTCTCGCTTTTAATTCATCATATCGATCCTTAGATATTTCAATGTCAGAAACAGAGTTATCAGTATCATTATCGTCACTCTCGGTTTCTTCTTGCATTCCTTTTTCCTTTGAAATCATTTTTAAGTAAGCTTTTGCTTCTGCTGACGATACATCAATATGAGAAATGACAGAAATAGAAATAATTTTATCATCTTTTGTTAGCCTGATGCCCCTTACACCCACCGAACTTCTACTTTTAGTTGTTCTCAATTTTGAAACAGGAGTTCGAATACACTTTCCATGTTTTGTTGATAGTAAAATATCGTCTTCATCACTACAAAGTTTTACACCTACGATTGCATTATTATTATCTAGTTTCATTGCAATTTTACCATTTGCTTGAATCCTTTTGAAATCTTCTAAACTATTTTTTCTGATGCTGCCGTCCGATGTAGCAAATATTAAATACTCATTTCCATTTGATTGCTTATCTTCTGGCAACACAAGGATACTTGATAAACTTTCAGTGTCTTTAAGATTTAAGAGATTGATTATTGCTTTGCCCTTAGCTTGGGGTGATGACTCAGGAATCTTCCATGTTTTAAGTTTGTAAGCTATTCCTCCAGACGAGAAAAACAACATATTGTCATGAGTACTTGAGGTAAAAACTTGAGTTACAAAATCTTCTTCATTGGTTTTCATTCCTGCTCTTCCTTTGCCACCTCTTTTCTGTGCTCTGTACATATTTAAAGGAACCCTTTTTATATAACCTGAGTTTGTTACACTTACGACCATATCACTTCTTTGAACTAGGTCTTCTTGATCAATATCTGTAGCCTCACCTTCATTAATTTCTGTTCTTCTTGGTATTGCAAATTGCTTTTTAATTTCATTTAGCTCAACATTTATTACATCATTCAATACCTCCGTATCCCTTAATATTGAGAGGAATTTGTTTATTTGATTGGAAAGATCTGATAATTCTGACTTGATCTCATCTTTGCCTAGAGCAGTCAAACGTTGCAATCTTAACTCTAATATCGCTTTGGCCTGCTCATCTGTTAAATAAATTTCTTTTTCATTTTTAATTTGCCTTGGGTCATCAACTAACTTTAACAAATCATCAATATCCTTGCTTAGCCACTTAGTTTTAAGAAGCGAGGTTCTTGCTTCATTAGGATCTTTGGAGCTTTTAATTATTTCTATTATTTGATCAACATTAGCAACAGCAACTGCTAGGCCAATCAATACATGGGCCCTATCTCTTGCTTTGCCGAGATCATGACGAGTCCTGTTTCTGATAATTTCTTTTCTGAATTCTATAAAATGGTGAATGAATTCTTTTATATTCATTAATTTTGGTTTTCCGTTTACCAACGCCAATGAATTAACACCGTAAGAACTTTGTAGTGCAGTAAATTTATATAATTTATTTAATACAACTTGTGATATTACCCCTTTTTTTAATTCAACAACAACTCTTACTCCTTGGCGGTCAGACTCATCTCTTAAATCACTTATACCATCAATTTTTTTATCTCTGACAAGTTCAGCTATTTTCTCAAGCAAAGATGATTTGTTTACTTGGTAAGGTACTTCAGTAAAAACGATTGCCTCTCGATCTGTTTTAAATTCCTCTATGTTTGATTTTGCCTGAACAATGATTGAGCCTCTACCTGATGACTGAGAGTCTTTTATCCCTTTTATGCCAATAATTGTTCCGCCAGTGGGAAAGTCTGGGCCTTTTATAATTTGATTTATTTCCTCAAAAGTTACGTCGGTATTTTCAAGGTAAGCAATACTAGCGTCAATGACCTCTCCTAAATTATGAGGTAAAATGTTAGTCGCCATACCAACGGCTATACCACCTGCACCGTTGACGAGCAGATTTGGATATTTTGCAGGAAGAACTGATGGCTCACTTTCAGTTTCATCATAATTAGGTCTAAAGTCGACCGTTTCTTTTTCTATATCTTCAAGAAGGAAGCTAGCAATTTTTGCCATTCTAACTTCCGTATATCTCATTGCAGCAGCCCTATCACCGTCCATTGATCCAAAATTACCTTGACCATCTAATAGAGGTACGCTCATTGAAAAGTCTTGGGCAAGTCTGACCAATGCATCATAAACAGCTTGATCTCCATGCGGATGGTATTTACCAATAACATCACCGACAACTCTAGCACTCTTTCTATGTTGTTTATTCCACTCATAGCCTGACTCATGCATTGCATATAAAATCCGTCTATGAACTGGTTTTAGTCCGTCTCTAACATCGGGTAATGCCCTGCTAACGATTACGCTCATAGCGTAATCGAGGTAAGAATTTTGCATTTCTGTATCGATTAATATGGGGATTACAGATTGCTCTTTACCTGTTTTAAGATCTTCGTTTTGATCCTTGGAATCAGTCAATTCTATTTCCTATTGAAGCGCTAAAAATCCCTAAAAATAGGAAAAATAAGCACGATTTTGTTATAAAAATTAAGATTATTATATCAGAAAATTGCCCAGTTTTCGATTGAAAAAAGTAGACTTAAAAGGGTATTTCGTCGTCTATATCAAGGTCAGGTGGAGCACTGTCTCCCATGTCTTGATTTATATCTGAACCCATATCTGGAATTGAATCGCCGCCTCCTGAGTTCCTTGAGTCAAGCATGGTAAGTGTGCCATTATAGTTTCCAAGAACTATTTCCGTCGTATATTTTTCAACTCCGCTCTGATCTGTAAATTTCCTAGTTTGAAGTTGTCCTTCAATGTATATTTTTGATCCTTTCTTAAGGTAACTCTCAACAACACCAGCTAAACCATCGTTAAATATGACTATTCTATGCCAACTGGTTTTTTCTTTTTTCTCTCCTGTTGCCTTGTCTTTCCATGACTCGGATGTGGCTAAGCTAAGTTGGGCAAGCCTTTTCCCATCTTGAGTCTGACGAATTACGGGATCTGCTCCAAGATTACCTATGAGCATTACTTTATTTAAACTAGCAGCCATATACTGTAATTTATCCAGATATTGATGCACTGTACATACAAAAATCCCTATTTTGCTGTTTATGCACAGGTTATCTTTAAATCAGGAGTGTTAAGATTAATTAATTCTTATGAGTAAGACAATTTCAGTACAAGGAGCCCGTGAACATAATTTAAAAAATGTTAACGTCAAAATACCCCGTGAGAAGCTAACAATAATAACTGGTTTGTCTGGCTCAGGTAAATCTTCCCTTGCATTTGATACTATTTATGCTGAAGGCCAAAGAAGATACGTTGAGAGCTTATCAGCTTATGCAAGACAGTTTTTGCAAATGATGCAAAAACCAAATGTTGATTTAATAGAAGGGTTAAGTCCCGCAATTTCCATCGAACAAAAAACTACATCAAAAAATCCTAGGTCAACAGTTGGTACTGTTACTGAGGTGTATGATTATCTTCGTCTTCTTTTTGCGAGAGTTGGAATACCCTATTCTCCTGCAACCGGATTACCCATTAAAAGTCAGACAGTGACCCAAATAGTTGATCGAATAAAAGAAAGAGAAATAGGTTCAAAGTTTCTAATATTGTCTCCAATTATCAGAGGAAGAAAAGGTGAGTACAAAAAGGAATTACAAGAATTGCACAAGAAAGGTTTTCAAAGAGTAAAGATTGATGGGGAATTATACGAATTCGACTCTTTACCTGAAATTGATAAAAAAAAGAAACATGACATCGAGGTTGTAGTAGACCGTATCGTACTAAACGATGAAATAGGTAACAGGTTGGCGGATAGTGTCGAAACTGCCCTCAATTTAAGTGATGGATTGGTGATCGTTGAAAACTTCGAGATGAAAAATGGTAAAGTAGATAATGAACTATTTTCATCAAAATTTGCTTGTCCTGTATCCGGTTTCACAATTGACGAAATTGAACCAAGGTTATTTTCTTTTAATAATCCTTATGGAGCGTGTGAAGAGTGTGATGGAATTGGCACCGATTTATCAATTGATCCTAATTTAGTTGTTCCAAATAAAAACCTTTCAATAAATGAGGATGCACTTGCTCCTTGGCCAGTCTCGAGATACGGATATTTTAGAAATATTTTAAAGGTTGTAGCTAGAAAATATAAATTTTCACTTGATACACCCTGGAAATCACTAGGAAAAAAAATTCAAAACATAGTTCTTTATGGCTCTGGTGAAACAGAATTAAAGTTTACTTATGATGACGGTTATGAGTATGAAAGACCTTTCGAAGGAGTAATCAATAATCTTGAGCGCAGATATCTAGAGACAGAAAGTGATTGGATGCGTGGAAGAATTGAGAGATATCAGAGTGAAGTAAGATGTCATGCATGCAATGGTTTTAGGCTTAAAGAGACTGCATTGGCTGTAAAGATAGACAAGCTGCACATAGGTGAAGTATGTGACAAATCTATTAAAGAACTTGTTATTTGGTTTCAGCAACTTGAAAAAAAATTAACTAAAAAAGAAAAAGAAATTGCATTTAGAATTCTTAAGGAACTCAATGAAAGGATACTTTTTTTAAATAATGTAGGTCTTGAATATCTAACTCTTTCAAGAGGTTCGGGTAGTTTATCAGGCGGTGAGTCACAACGTATTCGTCTTGCATCACAAATTGGATCAGGTTTGACAGGAGTTCTCTATGTGCTAGACGAACCCTCGATTGGCTTGCATCAGCGTGATAATGAAAGATTGTTAAAAACTCTTAAAAGATTAAGAGATCTTGGAAATACAGTTATTGTCGTTGAGCATGATGAAGAGGCAATCACGACAGCTGATCATGTTGTTGACTTGGGACCGGCTGCTGGCGTTAATGGCGGAAGAGTAGTTGCTGAGGGTAATGTTACTAAAATTAAAAAAAATCAAAATAGCATAACTGGTCAATACTTATCTGGTAAACTAAAAATTGAAATACCTAGCAATAGAAGAAAAGCACTAAATAATAAATATATAGAAATTATAAAAGCTGAGGGCAATAATCTTAAAAATGTCGACTGCGAAATTCCTCTTGGGACACTTACTTGTATTACCGGAGTTTCTGGTAGCGGTAAATCAACTTTAACAATTAATACGCTTTTTAAGTCAGTCGCACAAACGTTGAACGGGTCAAGGTACACACCTGCAAAGCACAAGGAAATAAAGGGTCTTCAAGAACTTGATAAAGTTATAGATATTGACCAATCTCCAATTGGAAGGACCCCAAGATCAAATCCCGCAACTTATACCGGAGCCTTCACTTTTATAAGAGACTGGTTTACCGGTTTGCCAGAATCAAAAGCCAGAGGTTATAAAGCTGGAAGATTTTCATTTAATGTTAAGGGCGGTAGATGTGAAGCTTGTGAAGGTGATGGTGTAATTAAGATAGAGATGCACTTTCTTCCTGATGTATATGTCACTTGCGATGAATGTGAGGGCAAAAGATACAACAGAGAAACGCTTGAAATTAAGTACAAAGATAAGAGTATTGCAGACATTTTAGATATGACAGTTGAAGAAGGATGTTCTTTTTTTGAAGCAATCCCAATGATTAAAAAGAAACTCGATACACTTCAAAATGTAGGGCTTGGCTATATAAAAATTGGTCAGCAAGCTACTACTTTATCGGGTGGTGAAGCGCAAAGAATTAAACTTTCAAAAGAACTTTCAAAAAGAGCCACAGGCAAAACCTTGTACATACTTGATGAGCCAACTACGGGGCTTCATGTCCATGACATTAAGAAACTACTCGAGGTACTCCAAATTTTAGTAGATCAAGGTAACACTGTTGTTGTGATAGAGCATAATTTAGACGTCATAAAAACAGCTGATTGGATCATTGACTTGGGCCCAGAAGGGGGTGACGGTGGTGGTGAAATAATAGGAAGCGGTTCACCAGAAGATATTGCAAAACTCAAAAAAAGTTATACAGGACAGTATTTAAATAAAATTCTCAAATAGTCACATAAATATTTTACACACACGCATAAAACATGCTATGAATCGTTAATGGCATCAATATTACAATCATTGCAAAGAACAGTCATACTTGGAACATCGTTGGCAATTCTTTTACTCATTATGGTTACAGGCCACTATGGTGGCTTTGACCAACTATATTGGGCCTCACTCTCGAGATTTCTTCACGTCATATCTGGAGTCATGTGGATTGGCCTCCTCTATTACTTTAACTTCGTACAGATTCCTAATATGCCAAATATTCCTGATGAGCAAAAACCAGCAATAGGAAAAGTTATTGCCCCTGCGGCTCTTTTCTGGTTCAGATGGGCTGCTTTGGCAACATTGATCACAGGTCTTACAACTCTAGCTCTTTATTATGGACATGAGGGATCAGTCAATGCTCTTACATTTACATTAGCTTATGGATTTAATGGTAAAGAACTTACAATAGGAATTGGTATGTGGCTTGCTATCATAATGGCTTATAATGTATGGATGGTTATTTGGCCAAATCAAAAGAAAGCATTGGGAATTGTTGAAGTTGATGCAGATACAAAAGCAAAATCAGCTAGAACAGCTATGCTATTCTCAAGAACAAACACCGTGCTTTCCATTCCTATGCTGTTAGCAATGGTAGTTGCACAAAATCTTTACTAAATTATCTAGTTGAGTCTACTGCTGACGTCGTATTCCACTCACGTTTTACATCAAGGTATCTCAGTAATGGCGCTGCTACAAAAATTGATGAATATGTTCCAACTATAACTCCCCAAATCATTGCAAACGTAAACCCTTTAATCACTTCACCTCCAAAAATGAATAACGATAACAAAGCTAAAAGCGTAGTCACAGAAGTAACGATTGTTCTTGATAAAGTATCGTTAATTGACAAATTTAATAAATCTGTAATTTCCTTTGAACGGTACTTACGTAAGTTTTCTCTGACCCTATCGTACACAACAACTGTATCGTTCATAGAGTATCCAACAATAGTAAGTATTGCAGCAATGATGGGTAAATTGAACTCTAATTGAGTTATACAAAAAACACCTATAGTTAATATGACGTCGTGAACAAGCGCCAGAACTGCTCCAAGTGAAAACTGCCATTCAAACCTAAACCAAATGTAAACAAGCATTGCAAATACAGCGACAAAAATTGCTATAGCACCAGATTGTATTAATTCTCCACTAACCTTAGGCCCTACAACCTCAGTTCTTCTAAAATTAATATCAGTTGAAAGATAAGACCCTAAGCTATCTTTTACTATTTGAACAACATCTTGTTGAACTTGATCTCCACCTAGTTGTTGCTCTACTCTAATTAGTAAATTTTTACTTGATCCAAATTCTTGAACTTGAACATCCCCTAATTCAAGAGTATTTAAGTTATCTCTTAAACCAGAAATTTCTATTTCTTGAGATGTTTCAATTTCAATAAGTGTACCACCCTTAAAATCAATTCCAAAATTCAATCCATTTACAAAAAAAGCCCCTATTGAAAGAAATATCAATATTGCAGAAAGAATAAAGGTAATTACCCTTACTTTTAAAAAATTAATTTGTGTTCCAGATATATTAAGCATTTTTACTTAGACCTACAAAATTTGGTTTTAATCTTTTAGCGTTAAGTGAAATTAGTAATCTTGTGAAAGTAAAGGCAGTGAAAACTGATGTAAAGATTCCTATAGCCAATGTAATAGAGAAACCTCTCACTGGCCCCGAAGCCATAAAAAATAATATTATTGCAGCAATCAATGTTGTTATATTTGCATCTAATATAGTTGATAAAGCTCTTTTATACCCGTTTTCAACAGCATTCATCATATTCGATCCATTTCTAATTTCTTCTTTTACTCTCTCAAAAATTAGAACATTTGCATCCACAGCCATTCCAATTGTTAATATTATTCCAGCGATACCAGGTAATGTTAGAGTTGCTTGAAACAAAGATAAAACGCCAAGGACCATAAATAAGTTTATAATTAATGCTATATCTGCAAGCAGGCCAAAATATCTATAGACAAATATCATAAAAATAATGACAGCAATAAAACCAATTATTGCAGCAAATTGACCCGCTTCAATTGAGTCGGCGCCAAGATCAGGTCCAACCGACCTTTCTTCTAAAATAATTAGTGGGGCAGGTAAAGCACCAGCTCGCAAAAGAATAGCAAGATCATTTGCTTCTTCTGAGTCAAAACCTCCAGAAATCTGACCAGAACCACCCAAAATAGCTTCCCTTATTACTGGCGCACTTATTACTTTATTATCAAGTACAATCGCAAAAGGTTTGCCCACATTTTGCTGTGTAACCCTTCCAAACTTTGTTGCGCCTATACGATCAAACCTAAAAGATACAATTGGTTCATTTGTTTGAGGATCAAAACCAGGTTGCGCATCAACAAGATTTTCACCTCCAACCATAATTCGCTTTTTTACAATGTATTTAAACTCTTCATCCGCATCAGATGCCAAAATTTCTGAACCAATTGGTGCCTTCGAGGGATTAAAAGGGTCAAAATTCACAGAAGTATCAACTAATTGAAAAGTAAGTTTAGCCGTTTGGCCCAGTAAAGACTTAATACGGTCAGGGTCATCAATACCTGGTAATTGAATTATTATCCTGGATGATCCTTGTCTTTGTATTGATGGCTCTCTTGTGCCAAGTTCATCTATTCTCCTTCGAACAATTTCTAACGATTGGGCAACTGCATTCGAAACAGATTGTTTTATAAATTCTTCAGTAAAATTTATCTGAACAGTATTTTCTTCTTGGGTGATAATTAGATTAGTTTGATCTCCCATTGCAAGAATATTTTGAGAGTTACTCATGGATAGCTCGGAAATTTCTTTTTGAATTTCGCTATTAAAACCCTCTACAATGAATTTTAGGGATTCATTTGAAACCTTGAAATTACTATAATTAAGATTGTTTTTCTTTAAGACTCTTCGTACGTCTGCGTTAAGGTTTTCTACTCTCTCCTTTATAATTTCTTCTGTATCAACCTCTAACAATAAATGTGAGCCCCCTTGAAGGTCCAAGCCGAGGTTTACTTGTTTCTTAGGAAAAAAATTTGGAAATGTTTCTAATTGATCTTTCCCAAAAAAATTGGGAACAGCAAAAAGTAAAGTAATTATGATTACAGTCAATACTGAAAATATTTTTAAATTTGAAAAGTACAGCATGAAAATTTATTGTGATGTATTTACTTTCTCTACTTCGGCAATTGTTGATTTAATCATTACAACATTTACTCCTGAGGATATTTCAACCTCCACATCAGTATCTCCGATTACTTTGACTACTTTTCCTCTGACTCCTCCTGAGCTGACGATCTTGTCACCTCGCTGAACAGCAGCAACCATCTCTCTATGTTCTTTTGCTCTTCTTTGCTGAGGTCTTATCAATAAAAAATAAAAAATCGCAAAAATTAAGAATAATGGCATTAGTTGAATGAGCATTTGTTCCATGAAATTCTCCTTTAAAATAACTTAGGCAATATACATACTTAGGTAATATTTTTGAACTAAATAATTAATTTAGATCAGTTTTTAAACCTTTTTTTAAATCGCTTAGACTTTTGTGATGCGTAAGATCTAAATGAAGAGGTGTTATTGATATGTGATGATCTGCCAGTGCCTCTACATCACTCATATATCCCTCAACTGTTTCATTTAGTGGAGGAATACTTAGATTAACATTTTCTTCAAGCCGCCTTCGTAAACCGAATCTGAATTTTGACTTCTGAACTTCATTAATTATCAAGTCGTCAGTTTCCCTGTTTCCTTGTGTTGTTATCTGTATACTTTTAACTAAATCAGCTGTGCAATACGGAAAATTAATATTCATAAATACATTATTTGGCCAGCCAAGAATTGTAAGTTCAAGTAAAATATTTTTTAAAAATTTTTTTGAAGCATCCCAAACAATTTGATTTTTTTTGCCAGCTTCATAATTTTGACTGATTGCAATTGATGGAATGCGTCTAATTAAACCTTCCATTGCTGCAGCAATTGTGCCTGAATATGTAACATCCTCTCCAACATTGCAGCCACTATTGATACCTGACAGAATTAAATCTGGTCTTTTATCTTTTAAAACATTGCTTATACCAATTGCAACACAATCGCTAGGAGTACCATTAACTGAGAATGTCTTCTCTTCGTACTTTTTAAGTGTTAATTCGTTTTGAAAAGACAAAGCATGTGATGCACCACTTTTTTCATATTCAGGTGCAACGACCCAGATATCATTTGAAAATTCATTTGCAATAGCTCTTAATATTTTAATACCCTCTGCAGATATTCCATCATCATTTGTAATTAATATCCTCGCTTCTTTAAGATTAATAACTGACATATAGATGAATTAATTTGAAATTTGATTTATTCCACCCATGTATGGAATAAGAGCATCTGGCACCTGAATAGTCCCATCTTCATTTTGATAATTTTCAAGAATAGATATTAAGGTTCGTCCTACGGCTAAGCCTGATCCATTTAATGTATGCAGAAATTTAGTTTCTTTACCTTCTTTATAACGAGAGTTCATTCTTCTTGCTTGAAAATCTCCGCAATTAGAGCAACTAGATATTTCTCTGTAAGCATTTTGACCAGGCAACCATACTTCAATATCATATGTTTTTTGTGCAGCAAAACCCATATCCTCAGAAGACAATATGACAACTCTATAATGAAGATTTAATCTTTTTAAAACTTCCTCTGCACAACTTAACATTCTTTCATGTTCATCCTTAGATTGACTTTCTGATGTTAAACTAACAAGCTCAACTTTATAAAATTGATGTTGTCTCATAATACCTCTTGTATCTTTCCCTGCTGCGCCAGCTTCAGATCTGAAACATGGCGTATGAGATACATATCGTTTAGGTAAATCTAAAATATCAATAATTGACTCTCTAGTCATATTACTAAGAGGAACCTCGGCGGTTGGTATAAGCCAATAGTCATCGGTTGTTTTAAATAAATCATCTTTAAACTTAGGAAGCTGTCCCACACCATAAACTGATTGGTCTTTAACAAGTATAGGAACATTCATCTCTGTGTATCCAAATTCATTTGTATGAAGATCTAACATAAAATTAGATATTGCTCTTTCCATTCTAGCAATCAAGCCACTTTGTACAACAAACCTCGCTCCAGAGATTTTTGTGGCTTTTTCAAAACTCATCATATCGAGGTTTTCGCCTAATTCATCGTGTTCTTTTGGAGTAAAAGTAAATTCTTTTTTGTTGCCTTCCAGCTTAATTTCTTTATTTAAACTTTCATCTCCAACCGGCACATCATCTGCTGGATTATTAGGTAAAGAAGATAAAACAGTATTGAGTTCTTCTTGTTTTTCTCTTTGACTATTCTCTAACTCCTGCATTTTATCTTTTAAACTTGTAACTTCGGCCTTTAACTTTGCGGCTTCATCATTTTTTCCATTAGCCGCATATTCTCCAATGAGCTTTGACTTGGCGTTTCTCTCTTCTTGAATAACTTGAAGCTCGCCAATAATTTCCCTGTTCTTTTCATCTAATTCAATTATCTGATTTGAAACTGGCGGATGTTTTCTTTTGTCTAATAACTCATCTAAATCTGAGGGATTCTCCCTTATTTTCTTAATGTCATGCATGTTTTACTCGGATTTAGTTTTTTTTCCTTCGATAAATTTTACAGCAAATATTGAAATTTCATACAGCAATAATATTGGTATTCCAAGCCCTATTTGGGAAATCGGGTCAGGTGGTGTTAAAATAGCTGCTACTGCAAAAACTCCTACAATCACATACTTTCTATTTTTTCTTAATCCTTCAGAACTGACAAAACCTACTCTTGCTAATAATGTCAAAAGAACTGGTAGTTGAAAACTGATACCGAATGCAAATATTAGACGCATAATTAAGCTTAAATACTCATTTACCTTAGCTTCTAATTGGATTGGTAATGTTCCTTGGCCACCAATCGACTCGAAAGATAGAAAGAATTTGATAGCAAGTGGCATAATAAAATAATAAACCAATGCCGCTCCTAACAAGAATAATATTGGCGTTGCAATTAAATATGGAATAACAACAGTTTTCTCATTGCGATAAAGACCGGGTGCAACAAAAATCCAAATTTGTATCAGTATAAATGGAAGAGAAACAAAAATAGAGGCAAATAGTGCTACTTTTAAATAAGTAAAAAAGGTTTCGTGTAAAGCAGTAAATATTAGCCTTCTGCCAGATTCACCCTGTACAGCATCGGCATATGGTTGAACTAAAAAGTTATAAATTGTGTCTGCAAATATATATGCAACAACAAACATAACAGTAATCAAAATTAGTGATTTAATAAGTCTGCTTCTTAGTTCTACAAGATGTTGAATTAAAGGTTGCTTTCCTTCATCAAGTGTTTCATTTGTATCACTCATTTTCTTTTTTCTGATTTTCTGACTGAATAATATTTTTATTTATCGAGTCACGCATCTCGTCTGTAAAGTTTTTGGGATTTGTATTTTCAACTTTAGACTTAATATCATCTACACCTGTTTCTTTTGCTATCTCATTGATACTAGATCTAAATTCTCTTGAGAAGTTTCTAATTTTACCCCACCACCTGCCAAAAGTTCTTAATACTGCCGGCAAATCTTTCGGTCCAACAAAAATGATAATTAATGCTGCAATGACAAGATACTCTACTCCTCCGATACCAGGTAACATAACAATTACTTAAGGTTAATCTTTGGAGTCTTCGTCTGATTTATTTATTGACTTTGGTTCATCATCGTCGTTGATGCCTTTTTTAAAACTTTTTACACCTTTAGCTACGTCACCCATTAATTCAGATATTTTTCCTCTACCGAAAAGTATAACAAGAAGCGCTACAACGATTAATATTTGCCAAAAACTAATACCCATTTGTTCCTCAATTATTTCTAATAATATATATATATTAATACTTTATTAGTAAAAGTTAAAAATTACCATCAAATAAAAGGTAATTAAATAAGGTTTTTTTGAGATGCGGTTGAGTTTATAGAGATGACATCTTCAGGTTTGCCGTTTTGAATAAAATTACCATCTTTCATAATTAAAACTCTATCAGACATTGCTAGCGCGTCATCAGTATCGTGAGAAACAATGATAGTTGTAGTGAGGTTATCTCGAAGAATTTTATTTGTTTCAGATCTCAATCTTACTTTTAATTCCTTATCCAAAGCTCCAAAAGGTTCATCCATTAACAAAATTTTTGGATTTGGCGCCAATGCTCTTGCCAATGCAACCCTTTGTTGCTCACCACTTGATATTTCATGGGGATAGTTTTTTGCATATCTCTCAACACTAAATAACTTTAATAAACTCATAGCTCTCTCGGTATTATTTTTATTCGTACCTTTTATTCCAAATTTTACATTATTCACAATCGATAGGTGTGGGAACAATGCTCTTTCCTGAACAACCAATCCAATATTTCGTTCCTCGGTATTTACATGATTTAAATGCCCAGAAACAAGTTCATTATCTATCGATACTGTTCCTGCTGATTGTTCTTCTAGACCTGCAATGATTCTTAGTAATGTAGTTTTGCCACATCCAGATGGCCCTAAGATTGTAATTATCTCGCCTCGATTTACTTGTAGAGAAATATCTTTTAAAACTTCATTATCTCTTGTGAAGCTATGTTTTATATTTTTTAGTTCAAGAATTATATCCATTATTAGTCTCTTGATGCAGGTCTAGAACTTCTAATCATTCTAGTCAATATTATTATTGGAATAAGCCCTACCATAACTATTGCAATAGAAGGTGCAGCAGCATCGTACATTCTTTCTTCTGCTGCATATATATAAGTATATACAGCTAATGTATCAAAATTAAATGGCCTCAAAATAAGCGTTGCGGGAAGTTCTTTTATGACTTCTGAAACTACCAATAACATGCTTGTTAGAAAACTAGTTTTTAATAATGGCAAATGAACTGATGATAAAAGAGACCAGCCTGATGTTTTAAGTGTTTTTGCTACATCATCAATTCTCATATTTATACGCTGATATCCAGCTTCAATCGTAGAACTTGAGAGCGCATAGGATTTTATTATATAAGCTAAAACTAATCCAACTAGACTACCTGTAAGCACAAAATCAAAATAATTATCTCCCATGTTTCTGTCTAAAAATGTGAGTAGCTGCATAACGCCAATTGCAAGTATCAAACCTGGCACCGCATAACCAACAGTCAAAAAGGAACTCATAAACTTCAGATAATTATTTTTTTTATATCTAATTGAGAAATTTATAAGAACAGCTAATAAACTGCATAAGAAGGCTGCTATTATTGCTAAGTAAAATGTATTCCATGCAGTCGTAAGAAACTTATCATTAAAAAAATCTAACTTGTAATTAAATGCCCAGTACCCAAGTTCCATCACAGGCAATAAAAAACCAACAAAGATTGGAACGAAACAAATTAACATTGCTAAAATATTTGAACTACCTTTCAGCCTAGTTAAATAAAGCGGCTTAAAGACTGAGCTGGCATTTGAATATCTAGCATTTTTTCGAGAGTAACGTTCAGATATAATTAATAGAATTGCAAATATGAGTAACAATGAAGCTAACTGCTTTGCGGTTTCAATATCATACATGCCGTACCATGTTCTAAATATTCCAGTTGTAAAAGTTGAAATGGCAAAGTGATCAACTGCTCCGAAATCAGATAAAGTTTCCATGATTACGAGCATGAGGCCCCCAATAATTGCTGGTCTAATCATTGGAACAGCTAATTTATAGAATACTTCTAGTTTACCAAGTCCAAGAGTTCTACCCGCTTCAAGAATTGATCTAGATTGATTTATAAAAGCCATTCTGCTCACAAGATATACATATGGATATAGAGTGAAGGAAAATACTACAATCGCTCCAGGAACATTTCTTACTTTAGGAAAAAAAATAAAATCTGCACCGAGCCCAAAAAGATCCCTTATTAAATTATTCGCAGTACCAAAGGTATCGAATAAACCAGTGAAAGTGTAGGCAAGTATATATGGAGGTACAGCAAGTGGTAAAATTAACGCCCATTCAAAAATATTTTTTCCTGTAAAATTATAGTTGGTTACCAACCAGGCAGTGCCGACACCAATTATGGCAACCATAGTTGAGACGCCAATAACTAAATAAAATGAATTTTCTATATAACCAATCAGTACGTAATTGTACAAGTGTGTCCAGTTATCAGAGTAATCACCAGCAAGACTGAATAGCACAATAAATACTGGAGCAATAAAAATTGCAAATGTTGCAACTGGTGTTATTTGCCAAAAATCTAACTTCATAAATAATTGCTGTTTCCTATACTATTTATCCAATAAACTCTAATATAACCTTAATTTTAGTTGAGGCAATTTGACCTTGGATACTAATGAGAAGAAAAGACGGTGACCAAATTACCTCAATCTGGTTGACATTAAATTATTGCCAACCAACTCTATCCATCAACTTAACAGCTTCTGGATTGAATTCGCCATAGCTTGCAACTGAAGTCTGATCTTCTTTAAAACCAGAACCAAATTGAGCTATTAAATCACTAGGTGCAACACCTTTAAGCATTGGGAATTCATAAGTGTTATTCACTATGTGGCTTTGAGCTTCTTCACTAAGCAGAAACTCAATGAACTTAATAGCATTATCTGCATTTGGAGCATTTTTCATAAGACCAGCTCCACTTACATTAATATGAGCTCCTCGTCCATCTTGGCCAGGAAAATGAAGTTGAACTTTTCTTGCTGCAGCTTGTTGTTCTTCACCTTTTTTACCAGATAACATTAAGCCAATGTAATAACTATTTGCTACAGCAATATCTGCTTCGCCATTTGCGACTGCCATAATTTGTGCTCTGTCATTACCTTCAGGTTTTCTTGCAAAGTTGCCTACAAATCTATGAGCCCACTTTTCAGTAGCATCAACACCATTATTGGCAATCAATGAGGCAACTAAAGACTGATTGTACATGTTTCCAGAACTTCTTATTGCAACTCTACCTTTCCATTTTGGATCTGAAAGATCTTCATACGTAAGCCCTTCCATATCTTCTGCAGAAACTTTTACTGGATTATAATAAATTACTCTAGAGCGTTTAGCTATTCCCACCCACTCATTGTTTGGGCCTCTTAAATTTTCAGGTACAATTGAATCGATAGTACTTGAGTCAATACTTTGAAACATTCCATCTTTTTGAACTTTCCATAGATTGCCAGCATCTACAGTAATAAAGACATCAGCAGGAGAATTTGCTCCTTCTGAAGCAAGTCTTTCCATTAATGCTTTTCCTTTACCTGAAATAACGTTTACTTTAATGCCAGTAGCGTCCGTAAACTTTTGATATAATGCATCGTCTGAATCATAGTGCCTTGACGTATACAAATTGACTTCTTTAGCGAATGAACTGCCAACTGTTACAAAACTAATTACAGCTATTGCTAAGAATCTTAATACTGAATTCATAAATTTTTTCCTTCTTTAGAATGATACTAAGTTTCATTCTATATATCTTAATGAGAATGATTATCAATAGCAAATATGACGCACTTTACTGATTTGAGTTTATAAGGAATTTACAAAGCTAATTAATTGATTTACTTGATTTTTATTTAAAGATTTGAACTCTTCTAACACTTTAGAGGCTTCCCCGCCATGCCATAATATAGCCTCCTCAATTGTTCGAGCTCTGCCATCATGTAAAAATCCATATTCTGCAGATACCACAGATGTCAACCCTATTCCCCACAAAGGCGGCGTTCTCCACTCAGAGCCACTGGCATTGAATTCATAAACACCATCAGACAACTGTTCACCCATATCATGCAACAAAAAATCTGAATAAGGGTATATGATTTGATTGGCTAAATTTTGATGCGTACTTTCATTTTTTGTAACAAATCTCTCAGTATGACAAGAATTGCAACCAATTTTAAAAAATATTTCTTTACCTTTAACCACGTTAATATCTTTCGCGTTTCTTCTTACTGGCACACCAAGTTGCGATGAATAAAAAACCACTAGATCCAATTGATCATTAGAAACTTCATAGCCATCATAGCTTTCGCTATTTCCACTGACTGCATTTTGACAGCTTAATTGCACATCAGTACAGTTAAATGGGTTTTCAAAAAGTTTATTTGATAAACCCATGTCATGAAAAAAGGCATCAGCAGTTTGTTGGTAAACCGTAGGTTGTGATGCTTTCCAACCAAACCGACCAAGGGAATAATCATTTTTTTCATTATGCCAAACAATATTTGCTTTCCCAGATATTCCATCACCGTTTATGTCATTCACATCTGCATTTATTAAAATATCCGTTTCACTAATGTTTTCAATTAAACCTAGACCAATCATTGGTTGTGCGATTCTTGCTGAAAAGTTTGTATCTTGATTGATATCTCCGTAATTAAAATTTCTAATTTTAATTACAGGCTTTCTTAATTCGACTATACGACCATCATTGTAAGATATTGGAACATATTCATAATTAATAACAATGTCCGCTTCTCTTGGAATACTTTCAACCGAGAATTCACTAATTTGATTTCCATAAATGGGATCTGGTAGATTTTTAATACCATCTGAAATTGAGTGTTGATTTTTTGAAATTTGAATAACAACAGATACAGCGTCATCAGATTTATCTATAGGCAAATGTCCTCGTCCATCAGAAATATGACATGCTTCGCACGAACGAGCACTGAAAAAAGGCCCTAAACCATCTCTTGCAATATTTTCTGAGAATTTTGCATCTTCCCAAATTCTCTCAAATAAAGCATTTCCTACAAGAAAATTGATTTTTAAATTATCTCCTAAATTTCTTGCAACCAGTGAAAAACTATTTTTATTTTCAACCTCATTCGAGGTTTTGCCACCTGGCAGTAATGGGTCTGAAGATATTGAAGTGCAAATATAAAAAAAAATGTTTGCAAACAGAATTGCTTTAAATAGACGTTTCACAATTTAAGGCTAATTTCTATTCTGCCTCATGTCCACTTTGAATCAGATCATCTATATTTTCATCTTCTCCGAATGGTTCTATCTGGCTGTGATCAATTTCTTTTGGTTCTCTAATGTCTAAATTTGGAGGCAGGCGGCTTTCTAAAAGTCCAGCTGCTTTTAATTCTTCAAGTCCAGGTAAATCTGTGACTTGTTCTAGCTGGAAGTACTCTAAGAACCTTTCAGTTGTACCATAAATAATGGGCCTTCCTGGTACCTTCTTTCTACCGATTGGCCTCACCCAGTTTAACTCCATAAGAACATCAAGAGTTCCAGGACTAAAATGAACTCCCCTTATGTCTTCAACTTCAGCTCTTGTAACGGGTTGATGATAGGCGATTATTGCCAAAGTCTCAGTAGCAGCCTTTGATAGTTTTCTTTGAACTATTTTTTCTTTTTTCATCATTGGTGCAAGATCGGTGGCAGTTTTAAAGCTCCATTTATTGCCAGTTTTGACCAGATTAACTCCCCTATTTTTATATTGAGCTTCAATTAAATTTAGTAATTTGATTAAATTTGTACCCTTCGGCAATCTTGCCTTTAAACTCTCTGCATCAAGGGGTTCATTTGCTGCAAATAGAAGAGCCTCGAGAATTCTAAGATTGTCCATATCATCAGATGGAAAATTCATGACATTATTTTTTTCTACTTTATCAGACATAATTTATTTAATTAATGAATTCATCGTCCTTTTTATTTTTTAAAAATACTGGTCCAAAAGGAACCAGCTGCTGCACTTCAAGTACCCCTTCTCTTACAAGTTCCATTGCTGCAGCAAGGGTTCCTGCAACACCTGATCTAGCGCTTTTACCATTTGAAAATTCATGTGGTAAAAATTTCTCAAGCCGAGTCCATTCTGGTACGTCACCTATCATTCTTTGAAGTCTAACAAGCGCATCTTCCATCGCAAAAACAGGTGGTCTTTCTATAGTCATCGATGAGTAGGCAGTTCTATACCTTTGATCTGCATATGATTTTAAAAGATCGTATAAATCCAGATAATATTCAGGCGTTCGTATCAACCTTATGCCTTCAGGCATCCCTCTATTAAAAAAATCAGCACCAAGTTTTGGTAAATTCATTAATTTTTGAGAAACTTGTCGGATCGCTTCAAGTTTCTTGAGTTGAAATTTCAATCTTTCTGCCATTTCTTCAGCACTCAATTCTTCACCTGACTCTTCTCTTGGTATTAACAAATTGGATTTTAAGTAAGCCATCCAAGCTGCCATAACAAGATAGTCAGCCGCCAACTCTAAATTGCGATTACGAACTTTTTCTATAAACTCCAAGTATTGCTCTGTGAGCTGGAGAATGGAAATTTTCATTAAATCTACTTTTTGAGACTTTGCTAATGTTAACAGCAGATCTAGGGGACCTTCGAATTCTCCCAAGTTTACAATCAAATCATCTGGGCTAGTTCGATTAGATGCTTCCTGTTCAATATAAGTACTTGAAATATCTTCCATTTTTCAATTTTTTGATTCTTTTATTATATAACAGATGATGTTTATATACGATAAAATACATCAAAGCTGCTTGGTTAGATATTCGTAGGCTTTTATGTTTTCTTCATGTGCGAAATCAGATTTTGTCTGATAGATATTGATAAGATCGTCAGGTATTAAAATAGGCTCAGCTTCATTCTTAATTCTTTCAGCTATCTTATTAATTTCATTGATGTTTCCATTACAATGAAGAACAAGGTCACAGCCGGCACTAATTGATTTTAAAGCAGCAATATCAACATCATCTGAAATAGCTTTCATTGAAATATCATCGGTCATCAGTAGCCCTTTAAAGCCAATTTTATTTCTTATTATTGTTTCAATAATTTTTTTTGAAAAAGTAGCAATATTTTGATCGTCTAAAGACTTAAATAAAATATGTGCCGTCATACCTAATAATGCGTCGGAGTTGTTCTGAAAAGGCTTAAAATCAGAACTTAGAAGTTCATCTTCAATTTCATTTACTTCAGGCATTTCAAAATGACTGTCAACTCTTGCTCGGCCGTGCCCAGGTAAATGTTTAATCACAGAAGCTATACCGCATTTATTATTTGTTTCAATTACTATCTTGCCTGCTTTAGAGACAGTCCTTTCATTTATCGAAAAAGCTCGATCTCCAATTACACCACTTTCATTTGCAGTTGGTAAATCTAAAACTGGCACTGTGTTCGTGTTAATGCCCAATTCTTTTAGGGTATGAGCTAAAATTTCAGTATTAAGTCTTAATAATTCAAACCCTAAGTCTGCATCCTTCTCAATAATTTTTCCAAAAAAAAGATTTGATTTAAATTTAGTGACACCCTTAAAATTTAGTCTTGAAACTCTTCCACCTTCCTGGTCTATCAATATTGGAATATTTTGATGATTAATTTCTTTGAGTTCTTTATTTAAATTTTTTAAGCTGTCCTTATCAATACAGTTTCTTTCAAATAAAATTATTCCCCAAGGTTTGTAATCTCTAAAAAATTTTATTTCTTCTGTTGTTAATTTTTCTCCAGAAATACCACAAATTAAAGGTAGGTATTTTTTCATTTTATTAAATTAATCTCCAAGATCGTATATATTTAAGTCAGGAGTATCAACGCCTCCCTTGTCTTTTGGTATTATTCTATAATCATTTAAATTGGTTTTTATTTCGATAATCTCTTCTTCTTCTTTTTTAGTATAAAAATAAATGGCAGTAATAAAAATTGCTAAAATTAAAGAGAAAATTATGAACCTCATTTTTTATTTCATTTCATCTGGCGAGGAAACTCCAAGAATATCAAGTCCAGATTTTATTGTTCTCTGAGTAGCAATCAGTAGTGCCATTCGAGCATATGTCTTTGGTATATTATCGGCATCTATAAATTTTTTACTGTTATCTACTTTTCCCTGACTCCATAAAGAATGAAATTCTGATGCTAATTCATACAGGTAATATGCAATTCGATGTGGCTCAAATAGAGAAACTGACGTATTAATGACATTACTGTAATCCAGGATTTTTTTTAAAAGAGATATTTCAGAAAGATCATTTAGTTCAGAAAAATTGCATTCACTAAAATTCTCTAAATTTAATTTAATATTTTGAGAATGAAGATTGTTTAATACAGACGAAATTCTTGCATGAGCATATTGTACATAAAAAACTGGATTTTCTTTAGACTGTTCAGTTACTTTTTTAAAATCAAACTCTAAGGGTGCTTCATTTTTTCTGTACATCATCATAAATCTTATACTATCACTGCCAACTTCTTTCACTAAATCACTTAAGGTAATGAAGTCACCAGATCTTTTTGACATTTTTAATTCCTTTCCATCACTGATAAGTTTTACCATTTGACATAACTTTGCTGTAAATCTTGCTTTGTTATTTGTTAGAGCCTGTATCGAAGCGCTCATTCTCTTAATGTATCCGCCATGGTCAGCACCTAATATGTCGATTAAATGAGTCGATCCTCTTAAGTATTTATCATAATGATAGGCAATATCGTTTGCAAAGTAAGTCCACTCACCATCTGATTTTTGTAATGGTCTATCGATTTCATCTCCATATTCAGATGATTTAAATAATAATTGCTTTCGTGGTTCCCAATCTTCAATTTGTTTACCTTTGGGCTTATCTAAAATACCCTCATAGATTAAATTCATATTTTTGAGCTCATCTATGGTTTTGTCGATTTTACCTTGGGTTATTAATTCTTTTTCTGAAACAAAAATATCCTGATTAATAGATAATTTACTTAAGTCTTCTTTTATATTTTCTAATAGTAAATTTACACACTCACTTTTTATAGTTGAAAAGTGATTATCGCTTTCTAGAATAGATGTACCGTATTTGTCTATTATTTTTTTAGCAATATTGATTAGATATTCACCAGGATAAAAATCATCTGGATAATTTTCTTCGCTTTTGCTATTGATGATTTCTTTTATTCTAATAATTGTAGAATTTGCAAGGGTATCAATTTGAGTACCTGCATCATTTATGTAATATTCTTTTGTTACGTTGTGACCTGTAACTTTAAGTAGATTTGACAGTACATCACCAAATACCGCTCCTCTACAATGACCGATATGTAAGGGACCTGTAGGATTCGCAGAAACATATTCGACATTTATATTTTTATTTAAACCAATTTCTTCATTAAAGAGCAAGTTCGTTTCTAGCAGCTGACTTAAAAATTTAAACCAAGTATCTTTAGAAATATTAAAATTTAAAAAGCCTGGACCTGCAACTTCCAACATCTCAAAGTCCTCAATTTTCTCTAATGAGTTAATGAGAGTTTTAGCTGCCTCTACTGGATTTGCTGATATCTCTTTTGCAAGAACCATACAAATATTTGTACTTAGCTCACCATCAGATTTGTTTTTTGGGTATTCAACTACAAAAGAACTCTTCTCTATAGTTTCATTCGAAACATTAAATATTTTCGAAAATTCTGCTCCGATTATATTCTTTAAATAACCATTTATGTTTCTCATAAGCTAATTAAATTTATTATAAAAATTCTGGGCATAATTATCAGTCATTCCGGCTATGAAGTCGCATACTGCTCTTGGTTTATCCTTATCAGAAATAATTTTTTTCATATGTTCTTTTATGAATTTTTCATCTTGTTCTATAAATAGTTTAAATAGTGATGATATAATTTGATGGGCGTTACTGGTCATTGCTTTTACTTTATCATGATTATACATTTTCATTGATAGGAAAGATCTAATATACTTTACTTCTTCTTTTGTTTTATCTGAAAAGTCAGCAATTTTTTCATTATTAAGCCTGACATCTTCATTGCATCTTACTTTTGATTTTTTAACTTTCTCACTAATTGTATTAATTACATCAGTAATCATAATTGAAGTTGATTTTCTTGTTATTTCATTATTTATGCGCTGCATATCATAAGAGTTATAATTTTTCGGAAAATTTTTAATAATTTCACCAATCATTGGCAATTCAGCCAGATCATCATACGAAAAAAAACCCGCTCTTAGTCCATCATCTAAATCATGATTGTTGTATGCAATGTCATCTGCTATTGAAGCTATTTGCGCTTCAATTGAAGAAAACTCATTCAACTTTAAGTCAAACTCTCTATCGAGAGCTTCTATGGTTTTTGGAACATCTTTTGTCATCGGCCCATTATGCTTTACGAGTCCTTCAAGTGTTTCCCACGTTAAGTTTAAGCCTTCGAAATCAAAATACTTTTTTTCTAACAAATGTACAATTCTAATTGCCTGATCATTATGGTCAAAACCCTCATGGGAAACCATGCATTCTGAAAGAGCATCTTCTCCAGCGTGTCCAAATGGTGGGTGACCAATATCATGACTTAAGGATAATGTTTCAGTTAAATCTTCATTGAGATTGAATATTTTACTTATTGACCTAGCAATTTGTGACACTTCTAGCGAATGTGTTAATCTTGTCCTGTAGTGATCTCCTTCATTTGAAACAAATACCTGTGTCTTGTGTTTAAGCCGTCTAAAGGCAGCAGAATGAAGAATTCGATCACGATCCCGCTGGAACTCTGATCTAGTTTGACTGTAATTCTCTTTATACAGCCTACCCTTCGAAGTTTCTTGATTGGTTGAAATAAAAGATAAATCTTCAGAAATCATCACTAAATAGAATTGGTAACATAAATTTTTATTGTACAATAAACTCATTACTTTAAGAATCTTAAAATAACAATAAAAGAATACGGATGGTAAAAATAGTAAGTTGGAATGTAAATTCAATAAGGGTTCGTTTACCTCATTTAATTGAATTAGATAAAACAGTTAAACCAGATATAGTCATGCTTCAGGAAACTAAATCAACTGATGAAAACTTTCCAGAAGAAGAGATTTCTTCACTTGGGTACCAAATAATTAAAAAGGGTCAAAAATCATATAATGGAGTGGCTATTTTATCAAAAGCCCCAATAAAAAAAATTACAGATATTTTACCAGGAAACAAGGAAGATGCTCAAGCGAGATTTATTGATGCACAGGTACAAGTCGAAAATCCTTTTAATATTGTCTCTTTGTATCTCCCTAATGGCAATCCTATTGATACTGACAAATTTCCTTACAAATTAGATTGGATGAGGAGATTTAAAAAGTATGCTCAAAATAAAATAGAAAACCATGAAACAGTTATATTTGGAGGGGATTACAATATTATACCAGGTTCTGATGACGCGGTTGATATTAATAAGTGGAAAAATGACGCTTTGCATCATCCAGACTCTATAAAAATTTACAGAGAAATCATAAATTTAGGTCTGTCTGATGTGCTAAGAATTTATAATTCTAAACCCTATGAGTTCACATACTGGGACTATTCAAGGGGGTCATGGGAAAAAGATAACGGTCTTCGAATTGATCATTTTCTTGCAACACCAAGTGCTGTTGATCGAATAACTGACTGTCAAATAGAAAAACAATTTAGAGGTCTTGAAAGACCTTCTGATCATGTTCCAATCTGGTTTGAAATTAAATAGATTACTTTGGGTTTCTTGCAATAATATTTATTAGCTCATAAACAATTGTTGCTGCAGCGGTTGACGTAAGTTCTGCATGATCATAGGCTGGAGCGACTTCGACAACGTCTGCTGAAACAAGCTGCGAACCTGCCAATCCTCTTAATACATTTAAAATTTCTCTTGTGGTCATTCCCGCAACTTCTGGAGTTCCAGTTCCAGGAGCATGAGCTGGATCTAAAACATCAATATCTATGGATATATATAATGGATTATTGCCAATTCTATCTTTTATTCTTTTAACAATTTGATCAATTGTGTTTGTTTGGAATTCATCGCAGTGAATTGTTTTAAAACCTAATTCACGATCATTTTTTAAATCATTTGTACTGTAAAGAGGGCCACGAATTCCAATATGCATTGATGCATCATCCAAAAATAACTTCTCTTCTCTTGCTCTTCTAAATGGTGTTCCGTGTGTATAGGGAGCTCCGAAGTATGTGTCCCAAGTATCCAAGTGAGCGTCAAAGTGAACTAAGGCAACCGGACCACCAACCTTTTTATTAATTGATCTGAGCAATGGCAATGCAATTGTGTGGTCACCGCCAATAGTTACAATACTACCAACTTTTTGGAGCAGCTCAGTAGATCCTTTTTCAATTTGCTTAATTGCTTCGTCAATATCAAAGGGATTACAAGCTATGTCCCCAGCATCAGCTACCTGTTGAACTTTGAAAGGTTCAACATCATAATTTGGATGATAATTCGTTCTCAGTTGTCGAGAGGCTTGTCTTACACTTTGAGGACCAAATCTAGCCCCAGGACGATAACTCGTACCCGCATCAAATGGTACACCTATAATTGCTACATCACAATCTTCAACATCTCTCAGCTCGGGAAGACGTGCAAATGTAGAAGGGCCAGCATACCTCGGAACAACTGTTCCACTTACTGGTTGAATTGGTTCTTTTTTATCGCTCATAATCTATTAATCAAATCCTCCAAAATCTTGGAATAATGATGGGTCTCCAAATATATCTCCGTAATCCTGATTGCCACCTAAGGACCCTCCAGAAAGCTCTTCATCAGTAAGTTCATTAGACTCTAAAGTTTGCAATTGTTCAAGAAATTTGGATTTTTTTTCCTTATCAGCAGCATCAATACATGATTGTCCGTATAGATCATTTTTCACTATTTGGGTAGCTCCGTAGGTAGCAAAGACTACTATTAACAATATAGCGGTAATCCCCTTTGGAATTTTAAAACCAGCTTTATATTTTTTATTAATTCTATTGTCTGCTGCTTTTTCTTTTACAAACTTTTCCTGTGACTCTGCATATCGTTTTTCTGTTCTTCTTCGTAAAACCTCATAGGTAACTGCAGCTATAATAGTTAACGCTATTATTGTTAAAGCTAATGCACTCAATGCAGGACTTATTCCCAGCCTTACTTTTGATGCAATTACAGTTGTTAATGTTTGATCCGATAAAATGCTAAATACAGTCGTGTTATAATTTTCAAATGAAAATAAAAAAGCAATTACTGCAGCCGATGCTATTGCGGGGCTTAAGTAAGGAACTAAAATTTTAAAAAATACTTGAGTTTGCGAAGCTCCAAGGTCTAAAGCTGCCTCTTCTTGAGTCTGATCAAATCTTTGAAGTCTTGCAACAAATATTAAAAAACAATAAGTAGATATAAAACAGGTTTGAGCCAAAATTGTTAGAAATATTCCGTTTCTTCCAATATCTGCAATGAACCCCTCTCCTCCTAAGCCTGCTATTCGGTCCCATAAAACGACTGTTGAAATACCAATTATCACACCAGGAAATAAAACGGGCATAATCGAAATTGAGTAATAAATATCCCTCAACTGCGAACGCACTTGAGTTAATACTATTGCTGCGGCCATTCCAATTGGTACGGAGAGAGTTACAACTCCTGCTCCTATAATCAAACTGCTAATAATACCATCGTGAAGTCTCCAGTCAGATAAAAGCCCTGCCAGATGTTGTCCATCGTAAGCAATTTTACCTTCATTAAACCATCTAAAACTAAAACATTCCCAAGGTGTGATCGAGGGAAATTCTGCAGAGTTGAATGCTGTAATGCTCATGATGATTAAAGGTCCAAATAAGTATGCAAAAAATATAAAAATATATATTCCCATCATGAAATTTATAAAATAGCTCGGTCTCACTTAATAATTTCTCCAATCCTAACTTTAAATATTCGCATCATTGTGAGTACAAAAATAACAGAAACAATTAACAAAATGATTGAATAAGCTGATCCTCGTGACCAGTTATCATTCATATTAAACCATTGATATATCAATTGAGGAAACCATAAAGTATTAGGGCTACTTAAAACAACCGGCGTTGCTAGTGCTCCAACAGTTAACATAAAAACCATTGTACAGCCAGACACAATGCCTGGTTTAGCATGAGGAATAACTATTCTCCAATGCGTTCTAAAAGACGAGGAACCTAAATCTTTTGCTGCCTCAATCTGATTAATGTCCAAACTTTCGATTGCATTATAGAGAGGGAACATCATCAGCAAAATATAAGCGTATATTAAGCCGGTATATAAGCCGATATCATAAGTGATGAATAGGATTCCTTGATCAAGTAATCCAACCCCGGTCAAGAAATTGTTAATTACACCTTCGTTTGCAAACAAAATTCTCAATGCGAACGATCTAAGTAATTCATTAATCCAGAATGGAATAATCAGAGAAACAATAAGAAGTCTAGCGGTACTAGGATTTGCAATTTTCGCTATATAAAATGCTATTGGATAGCAAAATAGCAGATTTGCAATTGTGACAAGCATTGAAACAAAAATGGTTCTTCCAAATACACCTAAATCAACAAAGTTAAAAGCATCAGTGGCTGTCTTAGATCCAAATATAAAGTGGCTATAGTGTTCAAAAGTATAATAATCTTCAGGTCCGCCTCTTGCTAAAGGGGGGACGTTTGTTCTAAATGATAAATCCAACATATAAAATTGTGGAATTATAACTAAGAAAACAAACCAAAATATTATTGCTACTAAAAAATATATCGCAACTGCCTTACCGTTTTTCTTAAAAAATGGTTGAGTAAATAAAAAATTGTTCATGACTTAATCTATAGCTAGAGATGCTTTAGGTAATATTACTGATTTTGAAGATTCAAAACCTAGCACGATTGACGATCCTGAAGTTATAAAGGATGTATCTATGGCGTTTGGTACTGAAAATTTAATTTTTGCTCCCGATTTAAGGCTCGCGTAAAAATTTTTTAAATTACCTTCAAATTCAAAACTCTCAATATTCACATTAATTTTATTATCAAAGTTGTCGCCATCTCTTGGTATAAACAAAGACTCAGGTCTAACAAATGCAATTGACTCATCTCCAATATTTAACTTTTTGCTTTCATTCATCGTTGCTAAATATTGCCCATCAGCAGTTTCAATTTTAGCTTTATCTCCCTCAATACCTGTAACTTTTCCATATAAAGGATTATTCTCACCAACGAATGTTGCAACAAATGGTGTTAATGGATTGTTATAAACTTCGTCGCATTTTCCAATTTGCTCAAGCTCTCCTTCATTCATGACCGCTATTCGATCAGACATTGTTAGAGCTTCTCCTTGATCGTGCGTAATATAAATGAATGTAATATTTACTCTTTTTTGTATTTCTCTAAGTTCGGTTCTCATTCTTTGACGAAGTTTTAAATCCAAGGCAGACAATGGTTCATCTAAAAGAAGAACTTTTGGCTCAACAGCTAAAGCTCTTGCAATGGCCACTCTTTGTTTTTGACCTCCAGAGAGTTGATGAACTTTTTTATCTCCTTGTCCCTCTAGGGCTATCAATTCCAAAAGTTCATCCGCTCTTTTTTTTCTTTCTTCTTTTGATACGCCCCTTACTTCAAGGGAAAATGCAATATTTTCTGATACACTCATGAGAGGAAACAGAGCTAAGTTTTGAAATATTAACGCGGTTGGTCTTTTATTTGGACCAATTCCAGACATATCTTTATTGTCAATAAGCACTTTACCTTCAGAAGGTTCTTGAAATCCAGATATAGCCCTTAACAGAGTAGTCTTTCCGCAGCCTGAAGGTCCTAAGAAGCTGAAGAACTCACCTCCATTTACTTTCACATTGACATTCTTGGCGGCATAAAAACTGCCAAATGTTACCGAAACATCACTTAACTCTACATCTGCGCTCATTGATACAAATTATAATGATTTAACTGAAAAACACGATTCAATAAAAACGCCCAAGACAATGCCTTGGGCGCTTTTAATAACTAATACTAGAGAACTAATTACGCTGTTTCAAATTTGTTAGCGTATTCAGCTCTTGCATCAGCATACCATGGCGGTTCTGGTGGCCAAGGATTTAACTTGGTCGAAGTATCCCCCGGGTATATTGCTTTTGCTAAAGCTTTAGTTTCATCTGAGTAATGGTCTGAAGCTCCATTAACAGCTGAGTTATAACCGATTTCATTCACAGTTTGACCGCCTACTTCTGGTGTAAAACTGTAATTGATTAACTCATAAGCTTCATCAATGTTTTCTGCTTTTGCAGACATTGTTATACCGTCGATCCATGCCAACGCACCCTCGTCAGTAGTTTGGTACGCAACTGGTTCTCCAGCTTTCATCATTGCTGCTATAGGACCATCCCAAGTTTGTCCAACGACAACACCATCAGATGTGAATCCTTGTTTCTGAGGATCGGCACCAGACCAAAATTTAACAAGATTTCCTTTTTTTGAAATACAATAGTCAGTAATTGTTTCCCAATTCTTTCTCATTGTATCTTCATCGTTGTACGAAGACCAGAAATCCATTTTGCCTTGATGATGCATCCAAATACCACATCCAGTCATCATTGAGTATGTTCTACCCATCATGAATGCGCCATCTATTCCAGGATTAGGCTCCCAAATATCTCCAAAGCTTGGAAGTCCATCAGGTTGCCATTTATCGGTTCTCCAAGAAATTGACTCAGTACCCCAAAGTTGTGGTACCCAGTGAGATCCTTTTCCACCAAAATTCCAGTCACGCTCACCAACGGCTAGCATTCCTGGGTTAACAGCGCTTGTGTTTATTCGATTCATATCAAATGGGGCAAGTACGCCAAGGTCAGCCCATTGCAAAGCTCTCATGTTTGTTGGACTTGCAAGGTCATAACCGGCTCCACCACCAGCTTTCATTTTTGATATAATTTCACCGTTATCACCTATTTTAGTATGGTTAACAGTAATTCCAGTTTTTGCTTTGAAATCTGCAACTACTGAGTCCGGCAAATATTCGCCCCACATTAAAACATTAACAACGGGAGCAGCAAAAGCGTTTGGAATATACCAAGGCCCAATGGCTGCTGCTGCACCAGTTGCAGCTGCACCTTTCAGGACTGATCTTCTTGAAACTTTTGCAGCCTTAAGAGTTTTATTAATTTTCTTCACGGCTACTCCTCATTTAATTTATTTGTTTAATTGATAAAAATTTTCATACATATAGAGGTAGCTGTAAAGAACAAAGTGAAAGAAATTTAATAAGTTAATAAATTTTCTTTAAATGGATCTTTATCTAAATACATGATAAATATACATAAAAATTAATCATAATTAGATACTTTAGATTTATCCTATAAAGCATTGATAAAAATGATTATTATTTTTATTTTTTAGTTCAGTTATTTCTTGGCTAAATTATTGTTTTAAATAGACTTTTTGTATGATTTTAACAACTACAATTGGCGCCTACCCTAAGCCAGATTTCTTAACTTTACCTGATTGGTTCAAAGATGAGAAAGGAACAGATGCTGAATACCCAACATCTAAGTGGGAACAGGCAAAACTAAAAATGGGAGAACAATATGAGGCCCAAATAAAACTTGCCTCAGAGAGTATTATTAAAGATCAAATTGAGTGCGGGATTGATATTATTACAGACGGTGAAGTGAGACGAGAAAATTATATTCATTATCACTGCAGACATCTCCGTGGGATCGATTTTGAAAAATTAACAAAGAAAACAGCGAGAACAGGTAATTATGATTGTTGGCTTCCAACAATCACAAATAAAGTTGAATTCAATGGGTCGTTTTTAAATAAAGAATACGAAATTAATCAGTCAATATCAAAAAATCCTATTAAAGTTACAATACCTGGACCATTGACTATCACAGATACGATTGCTGATGAATTTTATAATGATCATAAAATATTAGGAGTAGATTTAGGGGAGGCAATAAATAAAGAAATAAAGTCATTAGTCAATTCTGGCTGTAAATATATACAAGTAGATGAACCTTTATTTGCAAGAAAATCAAAAGAAGCCATCGAATTTGGAATAGATAATCTTGAAAGATGTTTTCATGGAGTAACAGACTGTGAAAAGATAACTCATATATGTTGTGG
The DNA here is from genome assembly GCA_902589175.1 of uncultured Pelagibacteraceae bacterium. GTDB lineage: Bacteria > Pseudomonadota > Alphaproteobacteria > Pelagibacterales > AG-422-B15 > CACNXQ01. The sequence continues at coordinate 74,335 of CACIRX010000003.1, forward strand.
ATATCCAGATAAAATTGATGCAGATGATTATCCTAAAGCGCCGTTAATAAGTTATTTTGAAATTGCAGATGCCTTAGAGAACAGTCTGATTGATACCATATCTATTGAAGATGCTCATAGACACAATGATTTAAAACTACTTGAGTTGTATAAATCAAAAAAAATAATATTTGGGTTAATAAAGGTTGCCTCAAGTGAAGTGGAAGAAATTGATATGATAAGGGATAGATTGCTGTCCTGTCTAAACCATATTGATAAAGAGAGACTTATAGCAGCGCCTGATTGTGGTCTTGGATATTTAAGTAGAGATATGGCAATGATTAAATTAAAAAACCTTTCAAAAGCAGCAAAAAGTATTTAGGCAACTAAATCTTCAGGGTTTGTAAAAGCGATGTTCAGATCTCTTGCTACATCTGCTTGAGTGCATTTATTTTTTATAACATTTAGCCCATTCATAAAATTCCTATCATCAGATAATGCTTTTTTTAACCCTTCTCTCGCTAATTTTTTTACGAACGGTAATGTAGCTTGATTTAGAGAGATGGTAGATGTACGGGGAACGCATCCAGGCATATTGGTTACACAGTAATGTACCACATCATGTTTAATATAAACCGGGTCTGCGTGAGTAGTAGGCTTGCTGGTTTCAATGCACCCACCTTGATCTATTGCGACATCCACGATAGCTGCCCCTTTTTTCATCTGAGAAACTAGTTCATCAGATACTAATTTGGGGGCACTAGAGCCTGGGATCAGCACACCTCCTATTAGTAAGTCACAGTTTTTAACTTCTTCAGCTATAGTTTCAGGTGTTGATATTGATGTATTGACTTCATCATTAAAATAATTTTTTAATTCATTGAGCCTTGCTTCAGATTGATCAATAAGCGTTACATCTGATTTCATTCCATGGGCAATAAGAGCTGCATTAAACCCTACCACTCCACATCCAATAATTACAACTTTAGCTGGCGGTGCTCCTGTTGCTCCAGATAATAACACGCCTCTTCCTTTGTTTGTCATTTCAAGAGCTCTGGCTCCTGCTTGAATTGAAATTCTACCGGCTACTTCACTCATTGGAGCGAGTAATGGAAGCCTTCCATTGTTATCGGTTATAGTTTCGTAAGCTATACATGTTGCGCCAGAATTCATTAATCCTTCTGTCAATGCCTTACTTGCAGCAAGGTGTAAATATGTGAATAGCAGCTGGCCATCTTTCAACTTTTTTATTTCATCATCTTGAGGTTCTTTAACTTTAATGATCAATTCAGTGCGATCGAAAATATCTTGCGCATTTTTTAAAACTGTTGCCCCAACATCCTTATAATTTTGATCGTCAAAACCTGACCCTTGACCAGCTGTTCTTTCAATGATTACTTCATTACCATCATCAATAAGTTCCTTTACACTTTCAGGAGTTAGGCCTACTCTATTTTCTTGCGGCTTAATTTCTTTAGGGACACCGATCAACATATATGACTAATTTTTATACTATTTATTAAATATTCAAAAGAGGAAAGCGCTCATTATGGGTAAAAAATGGCTAAACATTGTTTATAAGGAAAAGAATTCAACCCGCCTAAAAAAACATTATAGGGAATGGGCTGACGGTTATGACAGTGACTTAAAAGACTGGGGCTACGCTTACCCAAGTAAAGTTAAACAGATTCTAGAAAAGTATATAACTGTAAAGAAAGGCTCAAAAATTCTTGATGCAGGGTGTGGTACTGGCTATGTCGCTGAAGTTTTGAAAGCTCTTCGTTACAATAATATCGTAGGGATAGATTATTCAAAAGATATGTTAAGAGTAGCTCGCTCTAAAAAAATATATAAAAAACTAGTTTGCGAGTCGTTAAGCAAAAAAACAAGTTTAAAAGGAAATCAATTTGATTTAGTTATATGCACAGGTGTTTTGACGTCAGGTCATGTTGGACCGTCATCTATCAAGGAGTTAATTAGATTAACAAAGCCTGGGGGTTATCTCATACTCTCTATTTCAGAAAAAATTTTCTCAAAACTTGGATTTCAGCGTGAATTAGAAAAAAGATCGAATGAGTACAATTATATCAAATTGTCAAAACCTTTTATTGCTTTACCTAACCACAAAGATAGTGCAAGGTCGCGAATGCACACTCTTCAAAGAGTTTAACCGTGTTGCTCTTGGCTCATGTCATCAGGATTGATGCCTGCAACTTCAACTGGTTTTTTCATTGCATCTCGTCTGAAAGGTTCTCCAAGTTCTTGATTTAAAATAACCTCAATAAAAGTTGTAACTCCGTTTGACTGTTCTTCACACGCAGTTCTGAGTGAATTTGTCAACTCATCCATGGTTTTTACTATAACACCCTTCAATCCACAGCCTTCTGCAACTTTTGCGTAGCTTAATTCTGGATCTAGTTCAGTACCAACGAAATTATTGTCATACCATAATATCGAATTTCTTTTTTCGGCGCCCCACTGATAGTTTCTAAATATCACCATTGTAATTGCAGGCCATTCTTCCCTAGCGCAAGATGTCATTTCATTCATGCTTATCCCAAAAGCTCCATCTCCAGCGAAACCAACAACAGGAATATTTGGACAGCCTATTTTAGCTCCTAAAACAGAAGGGAAACCATAACCGCAAGGCCCAAAAAGACCAGGAGCTAAATATTTTCTACCTTCTTCAAATGTTGGATAAGCATTTCCAATTGCACAGTTATTGCCTATGTCGGATGAAATTATTGCATTTTTTGGCAAGCCATTCTGTATTGCCCTCCAAGCCATGCGAGGAGACATGCGATCTGCATCCCTGACTCTAGCTTCCTCATTCCATGATGTTCCAGGATCGTCATCTTCATGGTCCATACTACTCAGTGTTTGTAACCAAGCAGATTTGGTTTGATGAATTAGAGCTTTTCTCTCATCTCTATTTTTGTTTCCCGCTTCAGGAGAAAGACTATTTAATAATTGCTGAGCAACTTGTTTTGCATCACCGCATATACCTACTGAAACTTTTTTTGTTAATCCAATTCTATCAGAATTTATATCAACCTGAATAATAGCTGCATCTTTTGGCCAATAATCTATTCCATAGCCAGGTAATGTTGAAAATGGGTTAAGTCTAGTCCCTAATGCAAGAACAACGTCTGCTTTAGAAATTAACTCCATAGCAGCTTTTGAGCCGTTATAACCTAAAGGCCCCACTGCAAGTGGATGACTGCCTGGAAAACTATCATTGTGTTGATAGCCTGAAGCAACAGGTGAATCTAATTTTTCAGCTAAAGCTTTGCAGTCATTGATTGCATCAGCTAAGACCACCCCAGCTCCTGATAATATTACTGGAAAGTCAGCATTAGATAAAAGTTTTGCAGCTTCTTTTATTGCTTCGCTTCCTCCAGATGGTCTCTCAAATTTTATTATTGGCGGCAACTCGATATCTATAACTTGTGTCCACATGTCGCGAGGAATATTTATTTGTGCTGGCGCGGAACCTTTGAATGCTTTTGAAATTACTCGATTTAGTACTTCTGCAACTCTAGTAGGATCTCTCACTTCCTCCTGGTAGCAAACCATATCTTTAAACAATGCCATTTGTTCTACTTCTTGAAAGCCACCTTGTCCTATAGTTTTATTAGCCGCTTGTGGAGTAACCAGAAGCATTGGAGTGTGATTCCAGTATGCAGTTTTTATTGGCGTAACAAAGTTCGTAATGCCCGGGCCATTTTGTGCAATACACATAGACATTTTTCCTGTCGCTCTTGTATAGCCGTCTGCGATTATACCGCCATTATTTTCATGAGCTACATCCCAGAAAGTAATGCCTGCTTTTGGAAATAAATCGGAAATTGGCATGAATGCAGATCCAATTATTCCAAATGCGTGCTGTATTCCGTGTTTTTGTAAAACTTTAACGAATGCTTCTTCTGTGGTCATTTTAGTCATAACAATACTTTCTATACTAATATTTTTTCTCTGCCTGGATCATAAAAACAATTTATTGACCCCTCTGCAGAATATTTAGTTTCTGCAACTTCAATTTCAAATTTTTGATGACTCATCATTTCTTCAATAGAGTAGCTGTCATTGTTTGAAATGTAACCCATGCCCAATGATTTGTCTAAATAGAAACCATACATACCTGAAGAAATTTCACCAACAATCTTACCGTCAAAATAGATTGGCTCATTGTGATAAATTAATAAGTCATTGTTAGATAATGCAAAATTTACTTTTCTTTTACTGAGGCCAGATTTCTTCTTTTCTTCAAGTGCTGCCTGTCCTAAAAAAGGATACTTTTTATTAAGATTTACACAAAATCCAACACCCGCTTCAAAAGGGTTTTCCTCAACTCCAATATCATGCCCCCAATGAAGATATCCTTTCTCCATTCTCAGTGAATTTAGTGCATGATAGCCTGCAAGTTTTACTGGGCTCTTTCCATTTTTTGCATAAACAACATCGAATACTTTTTCCAAATTATTATAAGGAATGTATATTTCAAAACCCAGCTCGCCTACATATGTTATTCTATGAAGCCTACATTCAGTGCCGCCAAGATTTATTTTCTTAGAAAATCCAAACGGTAATGTTTCATTTGAAATATCCTCATTACATATTCTTTGAAGGTGCTCCCTTGAGTTGGGTCCCATTATTGAAAGACAGCCATATTTTTTCGTAACGTCAATAATTTCTATATTTTTAAATTTTTTTGAATGAGATAATAACCAGTAATAGTCTTTATTATGTGCATTTGGACCTGTAACAAACATATATTCATTTTCACTTATTCTCGTAAAAGTAATGTCACCTTCTGTTCCAGCTTCGTCATTTAACATTTGTGTGTATATAATTCGCCCAACTGGTACATTCATCTCACTTACACACATATAATTTAAAAAATTAACTACATCATCTCCTCGAATAATAAACTTAGAAAAAGATGTAAGTTCAAATAAGCCAATATCATTTCTTACTGCAACACATTCACTCCTTACATTTTCAAACCAATTTTGTTTATGATACGAGTATTGATATTGAGGTCTTTGACCATTATTAGTAAACCAATTTGGCCTTTCCCATCCAGCCGCTTCTCCAAAGCAAGCTCCTTCTTTTTCAAGTTGGGCGTAAAGTGGTGATTTAATTTTGTTTCTAGAAGTTTCAAATTGATAGTAGGGCCAATGTACAGCGTACAAGAGCCCAAGCGTTTCAGAGCTTCTTTCTCTTAGATATTCATCATCATCTTGAAAATCTAATATTCTAGCGACATCTACATCCCACAAATCAATCTTACTTTTGTCATTTATGATCCAATCAGCCATAACTTTGCCAACTCCTCCAGCAGATTGTATTCCTATTGAATTGAAGCCAGTTGAAACAAATATATTTTCTTTGTAAGGAACTTTGCCTAAATAATACCTATCATCTGGTGTGAAGCTTTCAGGTCCATTAAAATATGTTTTAATGCCAAGCTCATTCAATATTGGAAGCCTATCCATTGCTTCCATTAAAATAGGTCCGAAATGATCAAGATCGTTTGGCAAACTATCAAATTCGAAATCTTCAGGAATACCGTTCATGCCCCAAGGTTTTGCTTTCTTTTCAAAGGCGCCTATTAAAAGTTTTCCAGCGTCTTCCTTCACATAAATATAGGCATCTGGGTTTCTTAAGATGGGTAAATTTTTTGGTATATCTTCTGAATATTCAGTTACAGCGTAAAAATGTTCACATGCATGCAGAGGAATATTTACCCCGCACATTTTACCTACTTCCCTACTCCACATTCCAGCAGATATAACAATCTTATCACATGTAATATCACCTAGTTCTGTAATAACTTTTGTGACCTTGTCACCTTCTTGTTCGATTGAAATGACTTTGTTATTTTCAATAATGTTTGCACCCATTCTTCTTGCTTCTTTTGCAAGGCACATTGTAATGTCTACCGGGTTAATTTGACCGTCCTGAGGCAAATACCAAGCTCCTTTTACATGCTTTGTATCGAGAAGTGGGTATTTCTCTTTTACTTCATCAATTGAAATTTCATTTATTTCCAATCCATAACTTCGACCCATTGACGCGCCTCTGCTCATTTCTTGATAACGTCCCTCATTTTCAGCAATAGAAACTGAACCATTTATCAAAAATCCAGCTGATAGATCTTCTTTCTGGTTAAGCTTATGATAAAGCTCCGTTGAATACTTAGCCATTTTAGTAAGATTTTTTGTTGCCCTTAATTGTCCAACCAATCCAGCTGCATGCCAAGTTGTGCCACAAGTTAAGCTTTTTCTCTCAACCAATGTGACCTGAACATTTCTCTCAGCAAGGTGATATGCAATGCTTGTACCAGCAATACCCCCTCCAATAATAACAACCTCTGTGTGTGAAGGAAGCTTTGACATACAAGATGCTAGTATTTTACTAAGACCTCTTTAATTCTTTGAAGCATTTCATCTATATGTTTTTCTTCAGCAATTAATGCAGGGGCAACTATACCAGCATCCCCGGTAAATTTTATGTGAACACCATTAGCAAATGTTTTCTTTTGGGCATCATATCCTCTCACACCAGGGTTTTTATCAATCGCTAGATCAAAAGCAGCCATCATTCCATCAGCCCTTACATCTGTAACAATTGGTATATCCTGAAATGCATCAAACACAGCGTCTATGAAATATGGTGACATCTTTTCCGCTCTTGCAAACACATCTTCTTTTTCATATACATCTAAGGTAGCAAGAGAAGCTGCTACACAAGCTGGATGACCTGAGTAAGTATATCCGTGAAAAAACTCTACTCCGTGCTCTGGTCCATTATCAACAATCGCATTGTAAATTTTATCTGAAACACCAACTGCCCCCATCGGCTGCGCTCCATTGGTAATAGCCTTTGCCATAGTAATCATATCAGGCTGTACATTATATTTTACAGCCCCAAATGATTTTCCTGTTCTTCCAAAACCAGTTATTACTTCGTCAAAAACAAGAACAATTCCATATTTATCACAAATTTCTCTTAGCCTTTCTAAATATCCAATAGGGGGAACAATGGTTCCTGTTGAGCCAGCAATGGGTTCAACGAAACAACCGGCAATAGACTCGGGACCATACATTTCTACGAACCTCTGAAGATCCTCAGCAAGATGAGCTCCATGTTGCGGCTGACCTTTTGTATATTTATTTTCTTCTAACCATGTGTGTCTTAAATGAATAACTCCAGGCATTGTTGCAGTAAATATCTCACGGTTTTTAATCATGCCACTTAAAGAGGTTCCTCCGATATTTACACCGTGGTATGCGCGCTCTCTTGACACAAACCTTACGCGTTGCGATTGTCCAATTGCGTGCTGATATGCCTGAATTATTTTAATTGCAGAATCAATTGCAGTAGATCCACAAATTGTGAAGAATACATTGTTTAAATCACCCGGTAGAAGATTTGCTACTTTTTCAGCTAATGCAAAAGCAGGTAAATGAGAAACTTGGAAGCTAGGAGAGTAATCTAATTTTAATAGTTGCTGATGAACAGCTTCAGCTATTTCTTTTCTGCCATGACCCAATGGAACACAAAATAGACCGGATGAAGCATCTATTACCTGGTCACCTTTATGATTCCAGTAGTATACTCCTTCACCTCTATCTAATAATCTTGGATCCTTCTTAAAGTCTTTATTTGCAGTAAAAGGTAAGAAATAGTTTTCCAAAGAATTAGTCGTAGGTGTAGTATTTGCCATATAGATCCTCTCAAATCAGTAAAAGTTATAAGTATTATAGTAGTCTTATTTATGCTGCTTGACTAGAGCTACCGCTCTTGTGGAAACTCTCATTTTTAGCTGCCATATCACGAAGCATTTTACATGGAGTAAATCTTTCTCCATATTTTTGTGCAAGTTTATCAGCTTCAGCCACAAATTCTTTAACACCAACCATATCGATGAAGGATAGTGGACCTCCGGTCCATGGCGCCATTCCCCAACCGAGTATTGCCCCAATGTCCGCATCTCTAACATCCGTTAGCACGTTTTCTTCATAGCATTTAGCTGTTTCAAGTGCTTGAATATAAAGAAATCTTTTCTTTAATTCCTCAACATCAGGTTGGTCGTCACTTTCTTTGCATAGGTTAGAAAGTTCAGGCCATAGGTATTTTTTTCCATTTTCAGGATACTCGTAAAAGCCTTTATTGTTTTTCTTTCCAAACCTACCTTGCTTTTCAACCATTTCTTCCATAATTGAATACATTGGGGTTATTGGAAATTCTTTGCCTTCAGCTTCAAAATCCTTTTTAGTTTGAGTTGTAACTTTCCAAGCTAAATCTAACGCTACAGCATCAGAAAGAGCCAGAGGAGCCATTGGCATGCCTGTCATCTTGCCAGCATTTTCAATTAAAGCAGGTTTTATACCTTCTGCTAACATTGCAACACCCTCACCGGTATATGTACCAAATACACGACTAGTATAAAAACCTCGACTGTCATTTACAACAATTGGGGTCTTTCTAATTTTTTGAACATAATCCATTGTTTTTGCCAATGTTTCTTGAGAAGTTTCTTTTCCCATGATGATCTCAACTAAAGGCATTCTCTCTACTGGTGAAAAATAATGAATACCTATGAAGTTTGCAGGACGGCTTGAATTTTGAGCTAAACCTGTAATTGGCAAAGTAGATGTATTGGAACCAAATATAGCAGTTTCTGATATTTGCGCTTCTGCTTTAGCGGTTACATCTGCTTTTATATCCCTATTTTCAAATACTGCCTCTACAATAAGATCTGCGCCCTTTAGAAGAGAGTAATCAGTTGTAGGTGTAATGAGACTTAATAGCTTTTCTTTTTTTTCTTCAGTAGTTTTTTTCTTACTTAATTGTTTATCTAAAATCTTAGTAGAATATTCTTTTCCTTTTTCTGCTGCAGCTTGATCCATATCAATTAATACAACTTCAATTCCTGCTTTAGCAGTAACATAGGCAATTCCTGCACCCATTAAGCCTGCACCAAGAATCCCAATCTTTTTAACATCGTATTTATCGAAATCTTTTGGTCTTCTTGCGCCTTTGCTCAAAGCTTGCATATTTACAAATAGACTTCGAACCATATTTTGAGATCTAGGATCCATTACAACTTTTGTAAAATAACGTGCTTCAATTCTCAGCGCTGCATCAATCGGTACCTGAACACCTTCATAAACAGCAGAAAGGATTGCAGTTTGTGCAGGGTAGTTATTATAAGAATTTTTTCTCAATGAAGACGATGCTGCAGCCCAAATCATTGCACCTTTTGGAGTATAAGGAAGACCCCCTGGAAACCTAAAACCTTTTTCGTCCCATGGTTGAACTGGTTTTCCACCATCCACAATATATTTTTTTGCTGCATTAATTAAGTTATCTGCATCTGTGACTTCGTTAATAAGGCCAGCACTTAGAGCTTTTTTTGGAGTAAACGGAGTGCCTGCTAATAGAAAGCCCATAATCTCTTGCGTTACACCAGCAAGTCTAGGAACTCTTTGAGTTCCTCCTGCACCAGGTATCAAACCAACTTTTGCTTCAGGTTGTCCAATCTGAATTTTATCATTATCTATCGCCACACGATAGTGACAGGCGAGACATATCTCAAACCCACCGCCTAAAGCATGACCGTTTATCGCAGCTACAAATGGCTTACCAGATGTTTCCATGCTTCTAAACAATAACTGCATGTCCATGTTGCCATTATAAATTTTTTCTGCAGCTTTTACTTTATCTTCTTGAACGCTATCAAAACCAAAAACCTCAGATGAAGTTAAATCTGCGCCAGCTATGAATGCATCTTTTGCACTTCTGAGAACAATACCCTTAACTGACTCTTCTGAGATTAATTTCTCAATAATTGATCTATATTCACCAAGAGATTGAAAATTTAAAACGTTCATTGAACGATTTTCCAAATCCCACGTTACAACGGCAACACCGTCGCTATCTATTTCATAAGTTACATCAGCCATGATTATTGTCCTAAAATTTTAAGTTATTAAACGCGCTCAATTACGGTTGCAGTTCCCATACCACCACCAACACAAAGTGTGGCAAGAGCAGTAGACTTATTGCTTCTCTCTAACTCATCAAGTACAGTTCCTAAGATCATAGCTCCAGTTGCACCCAATGGATGCCCCATAGCAATTGCGCCCCCATTTACGTTAATGTCTGAGTGGTCAATCCCCATATGTTCCATATATCTTAGCACAACAACTGCAAATGCTTCGTTAAGCTCCCACAAGTCAATGTCACTTTTGCTCATGCCTAAGTTTTTTAGTAGTTTATCAGAAACATATCCAGGACCAGTAAGCATGATACTTGGCTCAGAACCTGTTGAAGCAAAACCTTTGATTTTAGCACGAGCTTTTAAACCATATTTGTCACCCATCTCTTTATTTCCAAGCAGTATTCCAGCTGCTCCGTCAACTATTCCTGACGAATTGCCAGCAGTGTGAACATGATTAACAGCTTCAACTTCAGGGTATCGTTGTTGAATAGTAGCATCAAAACCTGCCATTTCGCCCATCATTGCAAAAGATGGATCTAAAGAACCAAGTGATTGCATTGTAGCATCAGGTCTCATATGTTCATCATGATCGAGCACTGTCAAGCCATTGATATCTTTCACGGGTGTTATTGATTTTGAAAATCTTTTTTCATCCCAAGCTTTTTTTGCCCTCTTTTGACTTTCAACAGCATAACTATCTACATCATCTCTTGAGAAACCATATTTGGTAGCAATTAAGTCTGCACTAATACCTTGAGGAACAAAGTAATTTTTTATTGCAACTGAAGGGTCAGCAACCATTGCGCCACCATCCGAGCCCATTGGAACTCTGGACATAGACTCAACACCGCCGCCGATGGACATTTGTGACTGTCCAGACATTACTTGTGCAGCTGCCATATTAGTAGCTTCTAAACCAGATGCACAAAATCTATTGATCTGAACACCTGAAACTGATTGATCATAGTCGGCATTTAACACTGCTGTTCTTGCAATACAGGCACCTTGTTCACCAACTGGCGCAACACATCCTAGTACAACATCATCAACATCTGCTGTATCAATTTTTGTTCTATCTTTAATATTATTTAAAACTTGAGTTGCAAGTTCCAGTGCAGTTACTTCATGAAGGGTTCCATTTTTTTTACCCTTACCACGAGGGGTTCTCACAGTGTCGTAAATATAGCAATCAGTCATTTAAAAGCTCCAATTATTAATAAGATTGAAGATTATAATAATTCATAATCATCTAACAATACTAAATATGAGCTTGTTTAGTAATTTCTAAGAAAAATAGTATATAGAAATCAATAATTTAAAGAGCAAATACAGAACTCAAATGTCCATTTCCATAAAACTTGCCGAGTCTGGTGAGCCATTGGCAAATTTATAGACAGGCTTTGCCGATCCCATCTTGGGTTGAAAACTTGGTAGAGCGATGAGTGTTGAAGATACAGTTTGAAAACCCATGTCTGTTTTCACACACATTGCTGACAAAGGATCATTGTTATCAGAATATGTACTGCCTAATAACATTTCCCAGTCCTGCCATTCATCTTTACCTGGTTTTGGATCAACCGATAAAGCAAATTTTGATAAATAAGTTTTTATACGCTTAGAATTTAAATCATTTCGATCGTAAGCTGTTATAATTGATAAGCCATCAGGTATATTGAAATATTCAATTACAGAATTTTTTTCATCTGACTTGATCCAATATGCATTTAAATTATCAGCTATGAACATATTAAAACCTCTATATGAGTCTTTTTCGATTTCAATTATTGCATTTAATGCTTCAGATGCATCTGCATGATCTAGTGCATCAAGAACCAATTCACCTCTACTTCTTTTATTATCCATAGGTCCAAGGCTGTTCATTCTATTCATAATTGCAGCAACGACACCAAAGTCATTAATTCCCATCCAGGTGCCGCCCGCCGTCATGTCCTTGCCTGCGAAAATATGTGGTCTGTCGTCCCAATGACGACCAGGTGGTAAAGCGTCTCGATTAATCATTTCATCTCGATTGGCACCAATTATAATGGGCCACTCAGAGTCACTTTGTTTTAAAATTACTATCGAACACATTTGATTTCTTATATATCCTTACTAATTTATTGTATCATGGAAAATAAAAAAACAGCTCTAATTGTTGAAGGTGGCGGACAAAGAGGTGTATTTTCTTTCGGAATCACCGATACATTTATCAAGAGGGATTACGATCCATTCGATATTTATATTGGAGTATCAAATGGTGTAGCAGTTCTTTGCTGGTACCTCATCAGAGAAACTGACAATAATTTAGAAAAGATGCTTTATGCTGCGCGAGGAGATTACTTAGATTATAAAAATATCCTCACAGGTGGCGACATAATCAAATTTCATAAAATGTACGAAGACGGCGAGAAAATGTTTAAGCCAAATATGGAAAAAATTAGAAAAACTGTTGAAGGCAAAAAATACATTGCGGTTGTGACTGACGCTCTTAGCGCTCAAGCTGAATATCATGAATTTGGAGACGATGAATGGATGCCTAAAATGATAGCATCTGGAACTCTGCCTGTACTAGTAAGGACACCCAGCATGATAGACGGACGTCGTAAATTTGATGGCGGCGTAGCTGATCCTCTACCTGTCAGAAAGGCTTATGAGCTCGGCGCCAAACGCATCATAATTATTAGAACTTATGAAGAAAAATTTAAGAGAAAACTAAAACTTGAAAATTATATTGGAGCATTTTTTTCTAAAGAATATCCTGAACTTAGAAAAGCTCTGCTTAAGCATGACAAAACTTACAACACTGCTTTAGATTTCATACATAACCCTCCTTCAGATTGTGAAGTAATCCAATTATGTCCACCAACAAGACTTAAATCAAAAAGAGACTCTAAAAATGTTGATATTTTGAAAGCTGATTACAACTTAGGGCAACGTGTAGCTGAAAACTATCTTAGTAATTTAGAGAACTGATTGCAAAAACTCGTTAATCTTATTTTCAACCAAGGTAGTTGTTTCTGATGGAAATGCATTAAAAGCATGATCTGCTCCAGGTACAATTATAATCTCAGCATTAGAGCCATAACTTAGCCATCGGCCAAACATAAATAATGAATCGTCAAGCAATAAATCTCTTGTTCCGACTGTAAATAGTGCTGGAGGCATTCCGCTTAAATCACCTTGTATAGGAGAAACGTCTGGTAAACTTTTGTCTACATCTCCCTGAAAATATGAGTCCCTAAATTTTCTAATCATGGCATATGATAATAAGAAAATCTCATCAGAACCTTCTTGTCTGATTGCGCTTGGAGTTAGACGAGCATCATAAGATCCATAAATAAGGTTTGCTCCATTGATAGTATCTAGCAGCCCTTTACTCTTCAATCTCAACAATGTAACTGCTGATAAGTTGGCGCCAGCCGACTCGCCACCAATTATAATCTTTTCAGTATTGAATTCCTTTTTTGAATTTTCTATCAACCAAGTAGCGGCAGTTTCACAATCATCTGGGGCGGCAGGATAAGGATTGGTTGGTGCAAGACGATATTCCACGCTTACAACAACGCAATTCAGCTCTTTTGAAACTTTTTCCAAAGATTGGTCTTGCATATCTGCAGCGCCGATACAGTGACCGCCGCCGTGAATATGCATATAGATAAAATCAGGACTATCATGATTAAATATTCGTATCGTTACTTTCTGGTCACCATTACCCACTTGTCTATTTTCAGCGCGATCAGAGTATGGCTGAAACGCAAGTAATCCACCGCCTTGTCTTCTTATATCTTGCAAAACCTCAAATGGTATTTCATGGGATGGAGGTGCGTTGACTAGTAAGTTTTTTATATGATCATTCATTTCATGAATGTCATTTGGAATATTTTTATGATCAAAAGCTTCAGGTGTAATAGAAGTAAATATCATTATTCTAAGTGCGTGTTCTTATATAATTAAAAGTTCTATTAAGAATTAAAACATAAATTGGTAAAAATGCTAGATAGCAAACTGCTAGCTTAAGAATGAAATCATTAAATGCAATCAGATCCCAATTTTCACGCATAAACTCATCTGTGGAATTGTAAAATGCTACGCCATAAAACAGATATGTGTCTATTAATTGAGCAAAAAAGGTACTTACAACAGGCGCAAGATACCAATATGAACCCAAATTTAACCCATCATCACCTACTCTGTCCCTTACTTTCGAAAATACAAATACATCAAGTAACTGTCCGATTGAATAAGCTAAAACAGACGCAATTGCTATTCTGAAGTCAGCAAATATATATGAAATTATGAAAGCCGGCACGAAAGCAAAACCAATAACTTTGCGTGCATTTCTTGCATTTGAAAGTCGCACAGTTAAATCTGTTGCCAAAACAATAATTGGGAATGTGAATGTACCAATTGTATAATCCAAACTAAATATATTTATTGGGAACTGCACTAAATAATTTGATATGGCAATGATAAAGCAATGTCCTAAAACTAAATAAATTATTAATTTTCTATTAAGATCCATAGAATTCATAATTAATCCATATAACTGTTAAAACAAGTAAAGTTGCCATTAAGCCATTAAAATTTCTAATTGCAGCCTTCGACTTTATGAAATTATTCAAAAAAACTCCGACTGATGTCCAAGTGAGAACTGAAAAAGTATTAGATATGGTAAAACCCAAAAGTACAAAAACCATTCCTTCAAGAAAACTGTCTATAAACTCAAAGTTTTTATAGTCCGTATAAATAGAAATAGTCGTAATTGCCATCATAACACCTTTTGGATTAACATATTGAAAAAGAGATGATTCTATGAATGTTATTGGCTTTGATCGATCCTCATTATCTGAACTGTAAGTAAAATAAATTCTATACGACAAGTATAGTAAATATAGCGAGCCTAGTATTTGCAAAATAGTTTGTGCAATTGGGTAGCTCGTAAAAACAGATATTAATCCTAATCCCATCACAATCAATAAAGTTAAAAACCCGAAGACAACACCTGTCATATGAGGAATTGTTTTTACATAACCAAAGTTTTTTCCTGAAGCCGTTAGCATAATATTATTCGGACCAGGAGTGCCAGATTGGATAATGCAAAGTAATAATAATGGAAAAAAATACTCAAACATGAATGCGCTCTTTTATAGAACTATGAAATAAATAGAAGTTATAACGACAATTATTGAAGGTAAAACTAAATTGTGCAAATTTTCATCTACTTTATACGTCTTCACTTCTCCATTTATCTTGAAGGGTAAGTGTTTATCCTTACCTGGTAAAAGTTTAAATTTCTTCCCAAATGTATACAAAAAAGGAGTTCTTCCTCCAGGGTCAGACAGTTTGCCTCTAAATAATGGCATGCTCAATAATGTGATCAAAAAAGATCCTACAAAGCCAACATACCAGAAAAGCCAAAAGAATAATTGATATGGATAGTAAAAGTTTGAAATATTGGTCCATAGAACAATTAAATTTAATATCATTATCGGATAAAAACCTAAGACTTGCCAAACCACATGAAAGCGAGCGTGCCCTGTCCAATCAGGATGAGTTGCGTGCGTTTTATTAAAATCAGCAATAGTGGGTCCTATAGTTAATACAACTGATATGACTGTAAATATTATTCTTGGAATAAGATTTTGATCATAAAGATCCATATAGTTATTTAAATTTTTTACGCATATTGATAGCGGCCTGAATTCCTGCAACTGGCCTCTTGCCCTCTGGAACTGTGTTTCCTTTTTTTGTTAAATTTTTTAGTGATTCACCGTTTTTGTACATTTGATAGAGTATATCGATATCCATATTCGTACCTACTGGCTCTTCAGGAAAACCTCTAGCAGAAATTTCATTTTTATATTCTTCATCATTTGTCCAATGCTCAAAAAATAACTCTACAAGATTACCGTCTGGATCTTTGTAATACATGCCCGTTATCCATCCATGATTGATTGTCCAGTAAGGCTCAAGACCTCTATCTTTTGCCTTATGATAAAAATCAAACCATTTATCGATTGGGTTAAGACAATAAGAGATATGATCCAGCCCAATAGTTGTTGGAATATTTTTATTAAGCCAATTTCTAAATGCTAATATAATTTTTGAAATAAATCCTAATTTCTTTACTCCTGGTTCAGTGTTTGCAATTGCAATACGGTGATGCTCTTCATCAAAAGCCAGAAAGGCAATATCATTACTTTTATACATGGGCTTACAACCGAAAAGTTTTTCGTAAAATTCAACCATTGCATCATAATTTTGAGTTTTAAAAGCAACATGATGAAAACTGTCAGGGGCATATTCTGATTTATATTTTTTATATAAATCAAAATTTAATATTACTTCTTCTTTCATATATTAAGCTGTCCAAAACCAATCGGGACCAGGCAAGTGAATAACATGATTTTCTAGACCAATCTCCTTATCCGCTAATGTATTACATTTATCATTCATAGACATAAGTAAATCTCTATTATTTTCATCTTTTGCCAAATCATTCATTTCAAATGGATCATTTTCTAAATCATATAATTGATATTCTGCGTTGTATTTAGTCAATTCATCGTAGTTTGTAGGTATATTATTTTGACGAGGTGAGAAAAACCTCAGAAATTTATGTTTTTTATCAACTACACCTTTGTAATTCAGCGGTGGAGTAAAATCTGGTAAGAATTTTCCCTCAGACATAAATGCTTTTGTCTTAGCTAAAAAGCCGTCCGCAAGTGCTGTATGTCGAAATTTTTCCGCAACTTCAAAAACTGTTGGGATGATTTGAACTCCATGAATTAGATGGCCTTCTTTATCACGTACGTTGTCGTAATTAACATTTTCAACCAACTCCGCGTAGCTGTTACCTTTTAATTCAGGGTGCTTATCTCTAAGTTCAGATTTACTAAGACCTGTAAACTCTAATAATGTTGGAACGATATCAATGTTTGATATTATTGAGTTACACAATTTTTTATCTTTTAAGTCTGGATGGTAAACAAGCGTTGGAACTCTGATTGATTCCTCCCAAGAAACTATTTTTCCTCTTGCTCCTTGTTGTCCAAGCATTTCTCCATGGTCAGAGATCATGAAGATGATTGTATTATCTATTTGACCAGTATCTTCCAAGGATTGAATAAGTTTCATCATGTGTCTATCGACGTCACGTAAACAGTTATAATAATAATTACAAAACCTTCTCCATAAATCTAGTCTATCATATGGAATTTCTCCATAAACTGTATTCATGATTTCCGTTCCAAATTCACCTTCACCTAAAGACCTTCGACCAAAATTTTTAGGAAAATCAAAATCGTGTTCTTTTTTGTATATTGGATCATCTGGTGCAAATTTTTGATTTTCACCGATAAATCCCGTACCCAATATTTCAGAAGATGCCCTGAAAAACATTATATCGTGAGGATTGACAAAATTTACAAACACAGACCAAGGCTTTTCATTTCCTTTTTTATCTCTAATAAAATTTGATGCAGATTCTGCAGTCAAACCATCAAATTTAAAACCCCCCTGCCCTAAATCACGCTCGCCTGGTTGATCTGAATTATCAAAACCATATTTTGAAAACATTTTTCGCATACCATCATATCCAAGAGCATTTTCATTTACGTTACTCTCAGTAATGTTTGTTAAGTGCCATTTACCAAAATAACCTGTTTCGTAATCTTGATTTTTTAAAAGGTGACCTATTGTATTTACATTATCGTATAAACCTGGAACCCAAGGGGTTACCGTATTATCCCATACTCCGGTAAATTGAACATGCTGCCCCGTATAAACAGAGCTACGTGCAGGTGAACATATTGGTGTTGAGGTATAGGATCTATTGAAATAGGTTGAGATATTCTCCAAATATCTGCGTGCAGGCAAATCAATGCTTTTTGGAATATATGGCCATGCCCGCTCCTGATCATTTAATATTAATAAAATATTATAATTCTTAGGTTTAATATAGGCTGGCGCATTTTGTAAATGTAAAATAGATGCAAGGCCTCCTAAAGCAATTGAGGCTGCAGACTTTTTAATAAAAGATCGTCTTGATATAGATTTCTTCATATATATGATAAAATAATATACATTATTTAAACTTGTTACAAAGCCAGCTTTTAGATATTTTTTGATTCAGTTTTATGAAATTAGTTACTTTTACATTTAATGGCACTACATCCATAGGCGCAATAAATGGAGACCACGTAGTGGATTTCTCAAATAGTTCATTACCCAATAACATGATTGATTTTATCGCTCTTGGAGATCAGGGTCTAGATACTGCAAAAAACCTTATTGATAATAGTGAAATTAAAATTGAGTTAAGCAAAGTACATTTAAAAGCTCCTATTACAAAACCAAGTAAAATTCTGGCGGTTGGATTGAACTATAAAGAACATCAAGATGAAGTTGCGCAAACAGCTGCAAAAACAATAGGTAAAGCTCAAGAAAAATATCCAAATATATTTAATAAGCAAAATAGCTCTGTTAACGGTCCATACGATGATATTCATCGGCCTCGTGCTTCAGAATTTTTAGATTATGAAGGTGAACTTGGTTTCATTATTGGAAAAAAATGTCGTCATGTACCCTATGACAAAGCAGCTGGAGTTATTTACGGCTATACAGTCGTTAACGACGTTACAATCAGAGATTGGCAGATGCGTGGTCCTCCTATGACAATGACTATGGGAAAGTCATGGGACACCCATTGTCCATTTGGTCCCTATATCGTAACCAGTGATGAAGTTGGCAATCCACATGACCTAAAGCTTGAAACATATGTAAATGGAGAATTAAGGCAATCAGCTTCGACAAGTGATTTAATTTTTGACTGTTTTACATTGGTTGAATACTTATCAACGGCTTTTACGCTAGAACCTGGAGACTTGATACCAACCGGTACACCGGCTGGTTCTGCAGTGATGACAAGAAATTGGCTTAAAGCAGGTGACGAAATTAAAATTGAAATTGAAAAACTGGGATTCATTAATAATAAAGTTATTGAAGAGCCAGAAGATACGCCTGCATACTAAGTCGCGTGAGTGATACTGAATATGATGTCATTGTAGCCGGTTATGGACCAGTGGGTGAAACTTGCGCAAACTTGCTAGGGTATTACGGCATTAAAGCGTTAATTTTAGATAAGGAAAAAGAAACCTACCCCTTGCCCAGAGCAATTACATGGGATGCTGAATGCCAACGAGCAATGGCTCATTGTAACTTTCTAACTGAAGTAAAAACAAGAAAAATTAGAGGCGTTGATAACAAAGATGCTAAGAAAAGATCAATTTTAAAAATTACGATGGATGGTTTTGATACATATAATTATCAACATTCAATACTATTCATTCACCAACCACAATTTGATCAAGCGCATAGAGAAAATGCGAAAAAATATCAGACTAATACTATTAAAACAGGTAATAAAATTTTAAGTGTTGATCAATCAGATGGCGTTGTGAATTGTTCCTACAAAAATATTGAAACTGGCGAAGAGTTTAAAACAAACAGTAAGTATCTTTTAGCATGCGATGGAGCAAATAGTACAATTAGAAAACTCAGCAATGTTGAACTTAAAAGTTTAGACGCTGATGAGACCTGGATGGTAGTGGACGGGTATACTAAAAGTAAATTTGACTGTTTCACAGATATTGATGCGATTCAATATTGTAATCCGTCACGACCAACAACAATTATTCAAGGAGTTGATAATTGCTTTAGATTTGAAATAGCCTTTATGCCAGGTGATTCTGTTGATGAAATTCAAAAAGAAGAGGTTTTTAGACAATACATAGACCAATGGATTGGAGATAATGAAGTTGAATTTAGTAGAACTGCAGTATACTCATTTCATGCGGCTGATGCTGTTAAATGGCAAAATGAAAACATTTTTCTACTCGGTGACGCCGCGCATCAAATGCCTCCTTTTATGGGTCAAGGAATGAATTCTGGATGTAGGGATGCTGAAAATATATTGTGGAAAATTAATGGAGTACTAAAGGGACTTTACTCACCCCAAATATTAGATACCTACCAATCAGAAAGAAGGCCGCACGTCGCCCGAATTACTCGAGGGGCAATTAAAATGGGAGGGGTCATAAATGCTAAAAGTAAATTTAAAGCATTTATTAGAAATGCATTGTTAAGAATACAAAGCTATTTAAGAGGTAAAGAAAATATTTTTCCTGTTTTAAATGGAAACCGTCTAGGACCCGGTGTTCATAAAATGCCAAAAATTAAGAATGTTTCTATAGAGAGATATTACTTCAATGAGATAAATGTTCGTCTTCATGATGGCAGGATTTTTAGTACCGATAATGTGCTGGAAAAGAATTTTGGTATTATTTTAAATAATTTTGAAGGCAATAAAAATATCTCAGAGGATAATCTTGAACTATTAAAAAAACATAATTTTAAGATCATAAATATAACTCCCAATTACGACCGTTCAAACTATGAGGGTTACATTGCGTGTGACGAAACTCATAAAGATTTACAAATTTACTGTGAAAAGTTTGATTGCTCTGGAGTTATCTTAAGACCTGATAAATATGTTTTCGATTTATTTAACTTTGATAAAAGCGATAGTCTTGAAACTATTATTAATGGTGTAATATTAAATATTAGAGAGAAAATTGAATTTAATTGAAACACTTTTATTAAGGAGTAAAATATAAAAATGCCATTAGACGATCAAGATAGAAAAAAAGGATTAGAAATCCTTAAGAAGATGGATTTACTTAAAAACGATGAAACTCCTGTCTCTAAAGATTTGCTAAAGCAAATAATTGATATGTTGTATGGAACAATTTGGTCACGAACTGAGCAGCTATCGCTTCAAGAAAGAAGCATGATTACGCTCACAGTTTTGGTAGCACTTAATAGAGAGAATGAATTAAAATCTCATTTAAGAGGGGCAAAAAATCTTGGAATAACTAAAGAAAAAATTGAAGAAATGATATTGCATGTTGCTCACTATAGTGGTTTCCCCACAGCAGTGTCAGCCAGTCAATTACTAAATAAAGTATGGGATGAAGAAAAAGAATCCTGAAAACAAAGATCTTACCGGTAAACAAAAATATACAGTATCAGACTCAAATTCTGAATGGGTGCTTTATCATAACAACTTCTCACTTTGCTCTCGTAAAGTAAGAATATGTCTTGAGGAATATAAAATTGATTACCTGCCAGTTCATGTACATATTATTGAAACAAAAGATTGTGAAAATTTATCAAAAGATTTCCTTAAAATTAATCCAAAAGCAACTGTACCAGTTCTATTGCACAAAAATCACCCGATTTATGAGTCTCACGAACAAATAAGATATTTAATGGAAACTTTTCCAAATAAACTTGGGGAGAGTGAAACAGTTGATTTTTGGAATGAAAAAGGTTCATTAGTTGGAGACGACCCAGTTAGTGGGATAAAAGAGTACGCAGGTAATTGCGTATCCTTACTTACTCAACCATTGTTTGTTTCAATGCTTAGAAAAATTAGTTTCTTTAAATTTTTAAATTATTTTATAAAGCACCCTTCAAAATTTAGAGCGCTTAATTTTACTTTATACCGACTATTAGGCTATTCAGTTTTTAATAGAAATTCGCCCCATCAAAGAGTCGCCATAAAGGCATTTGAGTGTCTTATATCACATTTGACATCGTTAGATGTTCATTTAGAAAAAAAGATCTGGATTGATGGGGATAAATTTAGCATTGCAGACATAACCTGGATGACATTACTACACAGACTTGATGAGGTTAATCTAGTTGATCTGTTTACAAAAAAATTAAGCAATTTAAGAGACTACTATTCCCGTTTAAAAAATCGTGAGAGCTTTAGTAGTTGTATAATCGAATTCAATTCAGATACAATTGACTCTGGCACGAAAAATCTAAGAGAAGATATTCAAAAAGTTTCAAATTTGAGACAATTATATAATAGTTTTGAGTCTAATATTCTGCCTTGAAAGTATAAATAATAGTTATTATTTATAGGTTCTGTTATAGTGAATTGATACTTATGATATATATAAATCCTTTCGAAGAACTCATGACTTTTGTGCCCGCTATTGCGTTACAAGGCTTTGTAGTTGTAATGATACTGATGGTTGCAATAGGTACTTTAGTGGATATGGCGCATAAGAAAAATGCAAAATATTTTTTCATTAATTTTAAAAGAGCAAAAGCGTCTGCAACAAATGATTTGAGTGGTTCTCAAAAAGCAAAAATTATAAGCAAGACAATTGCAAGTGACATTCTAACAACTTCAGAATTAGGTAGAGGTCAAAGAAGAGCTGCTCATCTTTTAGGTATGTATGGCTCTATATTATTTTGGGTTGCTTCTGTTGTCTTAATATTTGGATATGCTAATTTATCCGCTCCCTATCAACTATCATTGTTATGGCATGTTGGGGCTATAATGACTTGTCTAGGAGGTTATTGGTTTTGGTTTTTCTTAAGGGTCGATGTCTCAGCTGAGGCCAATCCATGGAACAGAGTCATCAGAGCAGATCTTTTTGTATTATCTCTATTAGCTGCAGCAACATTTGGACTAGCTTGGTCTTTTACTCAGTCATCAGGTGTTCCAATACTAGATACCTTGTTTTTAGTGCTCTTTGGTTTATCTAATATAATATTGTTTGGTGGAGTTTATTGGTCGAAATTTGCTCACATGTTTTATAAACCTGGTGCTGCGATTCAAAAGAATTTGTCTGAAGCTGACGGGTTTAGAGATGATTTGCCTCCCCCAGCTGATGCTCCAAAGCAATTTGGGCTTGGAATTAAACGAGAATCGCCTAGGCATTATTAATAAAAACTGATTTACTAGGAAACGAGAAGAGGAAAATATATGTCAACATTTGTATATATGACAAGATGCGATGGTTGCGGTCATTGTGTAGATATATGTCCATCAGACATTATGCATATTGATAAAGAAACAAGACGTGCGGTAAATATAGAGCCTAACATGTGCTGGGAATGTTATTCATGTGTGAAAGCCTGCCCTCAAAATGCTATAGATGCAAGAGGCTACGCTGACTTTGCACCGATGCACCACAAGGTGAGGGTTTTACGTGAGGAAGAAAAAGGCACAATATCTTGGAGAATAAAATTTCGAAATGGTCACGAAAAAAATTTTGTTTCACCTATTACAACTAAACCATGGGGTAAGCATATTCCGAAACTTGCTGATGAAACTCCTCCAACAAATGAAGAAATAAATTCACAGTTGCTTTACTCAGAACCAAATGGACTTAATATTGATACAGGACTTCCAAGTCTTAGGAAAGACAATCAAAAAGGAATTAACTAAATAGATGGCTTCAATCAAAACAATTCATGAGGATTGTGATATTCTCATCGTAGGTGGTGGAATGGCTGGAACAGGCGCTACATTTGAAGCTAGACACTGGGGACGAGATTTAAAAATAGTTTGTGTTGAAAAAGCAAATATTGATCGAAGCGGCGCAGTAGCCCAAGGACTATACGCAATAAACTGCTATATGGGAATGCAATGGGACGAAAACCAACCAGAAGATCATGTTCGATATGCGAGAAATGACCTAATGGGTTTAGTGAGAGAAGATCTCACATACGATATCGCAAGACATGTTGATTCTACTGTTCATATGTTTGATGAATGGGGGCTGCCGATTATGCGAGATAAAGAAACTGGTCGTTACCAAAGAGAGGGTAAATGGCAAATAATGATACACGGTGAAAGTTATAAACCTATTGTAGCTGAGGCCGC